>JBCCEK010000005.1:0-61549 GCA_039030295.1 Myxococcota bacterium
CAGACCCCCCTTGAGGCTAGAAACCGCTATGGCCGAAGCACCGACCGCGGACGCGACGAGCGCCGCGCCAGGATACGACCAAAGCGCCATCCAAGTGCTCGAGGGGTTGGAGGCGGTTCGCAAGCGTCCGGGGATGTACATCGGCGATCCGCACGACGGCACGGGTCTCCACCACTTGGTCTGGGAGGCGGTCGACAACGCAGTCGACGAGCACCTCGCGGGCCACTGCAGCTTGGTGCAAGTCATCGTGCATTCGGAAGGCTCGATCACGGTCGTCGACAACGGTCGCGGGATTCCGGTCGGCATGCATGAGAAGGGCGTCAGCGCCGCCGAGGTCGTCATGACGCAGCTTCACGCGGGCGGGAAGTTCAACAGCGACAGCTACTCGGTGTCGGCCGGTCTTCACGGGGTGGGGGTCAGTGCCGTCAACGCCGTCAGCGAATGGCTCAAGATGGAGATCCGTCGCGACGGCAAGCTCTGGTTTCAAGAGTACGAGCGCGGGGTTCCCAAGGCGCCACTCGAAGCTATCGGCACCAGCAAAAAGAGCGGCACCAAGGTCACCTTCAAGCCCGACAGCGAAATCTTCACCATGACCGACTTCAGCTTTGAAGTGCTGAACAACCGGTTGCGCGAGATCTCGTTCTTAAACGCAGGCCTCGAGGTCTCGCTCGAAGATGAGCGGGGCGACGGGAAGAGCATCACCCATCGGTTTGAGGGCGGGATCCGAGAGTTCGTCGAGGCACTGAACCAAAAGAAGACCCCGCTTCACGACAGCGTGATTTACCTCAACGCAGTGAGAGATGGGGTCGACGTCGAGATCGCCATGCAGTGGAGCGATTCGTACAACGAGTCGATCTTCCCCTACACGAACAACGTGTTCAATCGCGACGGGGGCACGCACCTGACCGGCCTGCGAACCGCACTGACCCGCGTGATCAATCAGTACGGTTCGCGCGAGAAGCTCCTCAAGGACCTCAAGAACCCGCTCGGCGGCGAAGACGTTCGAGAGGGTCTCACCGCGATCATCTCGGTCAAGCACCCCGACCCAGCGTTCTCCTCGCAAACCAAAGACAAGCTGGTCTCGAGTGAGGTGAAGGGGATCGTCGAGAGCGTCGTCAACGAGAAGCTTCGCCAGTACCTCGAGGAGGACCCCAAGGCCGCCAAGCGGATCGTCGAGAAGACCGTGCTTGCGGCGCGTGCGCGAGAAGCGGCGCGGCGGGCGCGTGAGATGGTGCAGCGAAAGGGCGTGCTCGACGCGAGCACGCTACCCGGAAAGCTCGCGGACTGTCAGAGCAAAGACCCATCCGAGAGCGAGCTCTACATCGTCGAGGGGGACTCCGCGGGCGGCAGCGCGAAGCAGGGTCGCGACCGACGCTTCCAAGCGATCCTCCCGTTGCGCGGCAAGATCCTCAACGTCGAACGTGCGCGTTTCGAAAAGATGCTATCGAGCGCCGAGATCGGCACGCTGATCACCGCGCTCGGGTGCGGAGTCGAAGGTGGGGAGAACTTCGATATCGACAAACTTCGGTATCACCACGTCATCATCATGACGGACGCCGACGTGGACGGGTCCCACATCCGAACGTTGTTGCTCACCTTTTTCTATCGGCAGATGCCCCAGCTCATCGAACACGGATACCTCTACATCGCGCAGCCACCACTCTACAAAGTGCGCAAGGGCAAGAAGATCCGGTACCTGCAGGACGACGCCTCCCTCAGCCGGCACTTGATCGAGCTCGGGACCGACAACGTCCGCTTGAGCATGTCGAAAGGGGACACGCAGCTTTCGGGCGATACGCTGAAACGTTTGGTTCAAGACGTCGCGCGCTTTCGGTTGCTTCTCGAGAACATCGGGCATCGTGTGGATCCTCTCGTCATCGAGGGCTTGGTCACCTCGGTCGACCTCCGAGTCGAAGACCTCGCCGACAGAGCCAAAGTCGAGGCCGCTATCGAGGCGCTTCAGTCGTATGTGCAAGCGAGGCGACCGGGGGCGCTCGTCACGACGATCGAGGGCGACGAGGAACACGATCGCTACCGGGTGATCGTCGAAAGCGAAGCGGATGCATCGCGCCGCCTCACCACGATCGACTTCGACCTGTTGTCGGCTGGGAACATCGCCGAACTCAAGCAGATCCACGACGGGATCCGCGGGCTTGGCGAACCGCCGTTCGTCGTGACGATCCTCGACAAAGACGGCAACCCCTCGGGTGAGCCTACCGAGGTGGCCGACGTCGACGCGCTCTGGTCGACCTTCGACAACCGGGCCAAGAAGGGCCTCGGGGTACAGCGGTACAAGGGCCTCGGCGAAATGAACCCCGACGAGCTCTGGGAGACTACGATGGATCCCGAAACCCGTACCCTGCTCCAAGTACGAATCGAAGACGCCGTCGAAGCCGAGGAGCTCTTCAGCGTTCTGATGGGCGACCAAGTCGAACCCCGTCGAGCCTTCATCGAGAGCAACGCCCTCAACGTCACCAACCTCGACATCTAGGGGTCACTCCGCCCCCCCAAAAACCCCCTAGGTCAGGGTACTTAAAACCCACACCCCGAAAACCCACAACCCCCCCACCGTGCTCCGGGCGTTCGGGCGGCGCGGTGCCGGTGTCAGCGCCCGAGGGCGGGCGTCGCGGGGCCTACGGTTTGAGTTTTCGCGGTGCGGGTTGTAAGTGCTTGGGATGAAAGGAGTTTTGGGGGGGCGGAGTGACCCTGAGGAGGGCGTGGATGGCGGCTTCGACTCGGGGGATTTCGGCGGCGACTTGGTCGACGAGATTGCGTGCGGGGGCGACGGTGGCTTCGCGCTCGATGGCGCCGAGAAGCTCGCCGACGCGGGAGGCGCCGATCTGTTTGCTGGCACCCTTGATCGAATGAGCGGCGTTGCGGACGGCTTCCATATCGGACGCGTCCAGCGCTGCCCCGAGCGCGTCCACCGAGTCACGTAGTTGATCGATGTACGCGACCATGACTTCTTGGATGAAGCCGTCGTCGTCCTCGTCGAGGGAAACCAACTGACGAACCATGCGCATGTCGAGTGCGGAACCAGGCGTCGTGATCGACGTTCGCTCGGTGATCGGCTTGTCCTGGTTCTCGAGAGAAACCCAGCGTCCGAACATTCGTTGCAGCGTCGTCGCACGGACGGGCTTGCCCATCGTGTCGTTCATGCCCGAGGCGAGGCACCGCTCGCGTTCCTCTTCGTCGATGCTTGCTGTCAGCGCGACGATCGGCACCTCTTGGTTCCTCGAACCTGAACGGATCCTCTTGGCTGCCTGAAATCCATCCATCATTGGCATCTGGAGATCCATGAAGATGATGTCGTACTCCTTGATACGAGCCATCTCGAGTGCGTCTCGACCATCGATCGCGATGTCGACTTCGCAAGTGAGCTTCTTCAGCAGTGCCTCGGTCACCATGGCGCTCGTCGGGTTGTCTTCCCCAAGCAGGACCCGCAGGCCTTGGCGAATCAGCATGTCACTTGCGCCGTCTCCTCCGGGCACGCGAAGCGTGTCTTCCGGGCCTGCGTTCAAGTCGAGCTCCAGCCAGAACGTCGTCCCGGAGCCGACCTCAGACTCGACGCCGAGCTCCCCACCCATCAGATCCGCGAGCTGCTTCGAGATCGCCAGACCGAGGCCAGTCCCGCCGAACCGGCGGCTCATGGTCTCATCTTGCTGCTGGTACCGAGCGAAGACCTTGCCGAGCGCTTCCTCAGGAATGCCGATCCCCGTGTCGCGGACGGAGAGGCGAACGCGCGGACGTTCCCCCGGTCTGACGACCTCGGCCCGAATGGAGACCGAGCCCTCCTCGGTGAACTTCACCGCGTTTCCGACGAGGTTGAGCAACACTTGGCGAAGGCGGTTCCCGTCGCCAACGAAGCGTGTCTGCTTCAACCCGGCGAGTTCGACGTCGAGTTCGAGGCCTTTCGCAAACGCTCGCGGTTCCATCAACTCGGCGACGCCGTCTGCGAGCGCACCGAGATCGAAAGCCGTTTCCTCGAGCTCTAGCCGCCCTTGTTGGAGCCTCGAGAAGTCTAGGATGTCGTCGACCACACGGACCAGCGAGTCCGTGGAGTCTCGAATCGCGCTCACCATTTTGATCTGCTTCGGGTCGAGTTCCGTTTCCAACAACAACGAACCGAGCCCGCCAACCCCACTCATCGTGTTCCGGATCTCGTGACTCGTGTTGGCGAGGAACTCCGTCTTGGCCCGTGACGCGCGCTCGGCGGCCGCGCGCAGCTCGTGGAGCTCGACCAACGTTCGTCGGCGAACGACGTGCATGCCAAGGGTGACGGCCGAGAACCCAACCAAGTATCCCACGCTCCGCCCCCAGTTGATGTCATCCATCGACAAAGAGATGATGAGCCACCCGAAGTCGCCGACCGCCATCGTCGCCAGTAGCCAGGCTCTGCTGTGGAGCAAGGCCCCCGCTCCGAACTGCAGCAAGACGAACAGAAAGAACGTCGAGGGATCGCGTCCGAGCGCATACCCAAGAATCACGGAGCCGGTAATCGTCATGAAGACCACGCCCGCGGCGTGAATCGACCACCGAACAGGCAGCGGCTGGTTCTTCGTACGCAACGCGAATGCGAGCAGAGCAACTCCCGTGACCCCGTATACAGACGCCAATGTGGTCGCGGTGTCGCCCGTGGCCGACCACAGCTGCCCGACGGCGAGCCCAAGGTAGGCGAGGCCCGCGCAGATCGACATCGTGACGATGTGCTCCGACGTGACGAGGTCGAGCATCGCTCGCACCTCCTCCGGCGACAGTCTCGTCCTCGCCTCGACCGTTTCGTTCGACGGGGCTGTCCCTACGCTCCAACGACCAGCAAACTCTCTTCGCCCACCCACACGTACAAGTTATCGGCTGAAGGACTGAGTTTCACGGGTTGGACGCGTTCAGTTTGTGACGCGCCTCACCAATCGTGCGGACCGCCGCATCGTGTACCCGACCGTTCGACGCGATCAGCTTTCCGGTCCGGGGGTCGACGGGGCCACCGTCGTAGGCAGAGAGCTTCCCCCCCGCCTCCGCCACGATCAGCGCCCCCGCACACATGTCCCAAGCATTCAGTGCCTGCTCCCAGTAAAGGTCGTACGTGCCGTCAGCCACCAAGCTGAGGTCGATCGCCGCCGAACCGCATCGTCGGATGCCCCGGGCGCGCTTCAGGAACAGGGAAAGCTCGGCCAGGTTGTTGTCGACCCGCGTCGCGCGATCGTACGGAAACCCCGTGGCGCATAGCGACTCTTCCAGGCTTTCGCGTTCCGACACGCGGCATGGCTTCCCGTTCCGGAACGCACCTCCCTCACGCGAAGCCTTCCAGGTCGTCTGAAGTGCAGGCGCATGGACGACGCCGGCGAGCCCAGTCGAGCCGTGGTAGAGGGCGATCGACACACAGAAAAACGGATGACCGTGTGCAAAGTTCGTCGTCCCGTCGATGGGGTCGACGTACCAAACGAAGTCGCCTTCGCCCGTGTTCTCGTGCTCCTCGCCGACGATGCGATGATTTGGAAAAGCGTCCGACAGACCGTTCCGAATCAAGGTCTCGCTCCGCAGATCGTAGTCGGTGAGCAGGTCGAAGCGCCCCTTGCGCGCAACCTCCGTGCCCGAACGCCAACCCTCCATGATCAAGGTACCGGCATCGAGCGCGATTCGCTCCGCTACCTGGACCGCAAGTTTGCAATCGTCCCCACTCAGCATGAAGCCCTGCATTTTCGCGGATTTCGGGAGTGGCGCCATCCTTTCGCCAGAAGCCATGGGATGTTCACTGGCGTTCCCTCCGCAAAACCCGTAAAAGGCCAGGCGCTTCGGCGCCGCCGGCGCTCGGGCGTCCCGGTGTAGGGAAGTGTGGTTATGGCTGAGAAAGACATCCTAACGCCGAAGCTTCGCAACCCGCTCGATGCCGACCCTTCCGCGGCGGAATCGGCTGCGAAGGAAGGTCCGTACGAGCGCAGCGTTCGCGAAGGTGCCGCGCTCAGAGAGCGGCCGCGCACCGCGGCCGGGCCGGTTCAGATCGGGCGCCAGCACGCCAAGGATCGGATGACGGTTTGGGAGCGGATCGACATGCTCCGGGACCGCGGTACCGAGCCGACGATTCTGTACCAGAACTGGGGGCCCAACCTCGATGGTGCATCCATCGTGACCGCGGTAGTCCAGATTCAAGGACGCAGCGTCGCGTTGTACGGGCACGACTTCACGGTTCGCGCTGGATCGATGGACGCGACCAACGGAACGAAGCTCGCCAATCTGATTCGCCTCGCCGGAGATCAAGGGCTTCCGTTGATCGGCATGAACGACAGCGCGGGCGCCTTCGTTCCTGCGGGCATCGGCGGCCTCGACGGATACGCCGAGGCGTTCACCGCGCTGCGCCAGATCAGCGGTGTGGTGCCGAGCATCATGTGCATGTTCGGCTACAACGCAGGGGGTGGGTCATACCTGCCGCGCCAAGGCAGCTTCATGATTCAGCCGAACGACACGTTCTTCGGTCTGACAGGGCCAGGCGTCGTTAAATCGGTTCTCGGTGAAGACGTGACCGCGGACGAGCTCGGTGGGCCCGGGGTACACGGTCAAAGTGGCGTTTCCGACCTCACCGTCAAGGATGAGGTTGGTGCGCTTCGGACGGCGCAGCGCCTCCTCAGCTACCTGCCCAACAACAACCGTGAGTTCGCCCCCTATCAAGAGACTTCGGACCCGATCGATCGTCCCACGGGGGAGGTAGACACCCTGCTCCGGAAGGCCTTCAACTCACCGACGGGCTTCAACACGCCGATCGACGTCAGCATCATCCTCCAGCAGATCTGCGACCACGGCGACTACTTCGAGATCCAGCCGCAGCGTGCACGCAATACGATCACGGCGTTCGGACGCCTCGGCGGTCACGTCGTCGGCTTCGTATGCAACAACAGCTCGGTTTCTTCAGGCCAGATCGACGTCGACGCAGCCTTCAAGAACTCCCGCTTCATCAGGTTCTGCAACCTCTACAACATCCCCGTCGTTTTCATGGAGGACACGACCGGGTTCTTGCCTGGCCGTGACCAAGAAAGCCGGGGCATCGTTCAGGCGGGCCGCGCGATGCTCGACTCGATCATCGACCTCCGCACCCCGCGACTCCTCTTGATCATCCGAAACGCTTTCGGTGGCGCGTACGCGGCATTCAACTGTTACGCGGTCGGCGCGGACCACGTCATGGCACTGCCGACCACGCGCGTCGCGGTCATGGGCCCCGCCGGAAAAGAGTTTGTGTACAAGAAGGAGCTTCGTGCCGTGCGCGCGGAGGCCAAGACTCGAGTGCGCGACGCGATCGAAGCCGGAACCGAGAAGGAGGCTGCGGCCGAAGATGCCGCCGCATGGTTGAAGGCACAAGAAGCGGCTTTCAACGCTCGTTATGAGACCGAACTCATGAACCCGAAGGAAGCGCTGAGCCTCGGGTCGATTTCAGAGATCGTGATGCCAACGAACGTGCGCGCTTCGCTGGCTAAGAACTTGAACTTCTTCTTGTCGCACTACACACCGGGGCCGCTTCAGGCCGTGCAGCGAGAGTTTCACTAATGGGTTCATCCGACCTCTACCTCCACAACCCGCTGATCCATCGAGAGCGTCGACTCGGCGAATCGGAATCTGACTGGGTACGCTCGTTCTCCTGCGAGGACATGACGGTTCTCATCGTGTGCCGCGGGCCAATCCGCCAGGAGACCCTCGATACGTTCGCGGAGATGGGTATCAAGAAGGCGGGCATCCTGCTTTCGGAGAAAGACTCGATCGTCTACCCACGGGCCCTTGCCCCCGAGCTGCGCCGACTCGATCCGGCCAGGGTCCATGCGATCACGGACTACACCGGCGCGTCCAAGGAAGAGCGCGCAGAGCGCATCCAGCAGATCATTCAGATCGCCAAGGACAACGGGTACGAATACGTCTTTGCCGGCTACGGGTTCATGGCCGAGGACGAAGAGTTCGTCCGCTCGATCGAGGAAGCTGGCCTCAACTTCGTGGGCCCAGGGTCGCACACCGTCCAGGCGGCAGGGTTCAAAGACGAGGCTAAGCGCACTGCCGAGCGGGTGGACGTCAGCGTCACGCCCGGTGTCAACGACGCCACCGCACGGTTGCTTCTTCGCAAGCATCCCGACCGCGCGTCGCTTCGAGCGCTCGCCAAGGAACACGGGCTGTCCGTCGCCAGTCTCGACGACGACAGCGTCGAAGCGAGCGTTCTCGCCGACGCCCTGCTGACCGCATCGTACGATGCCGGCATCGATCTCTACTCGATCGAGGAGCTCGCATCGCAGATCGAGATCGAGGTTGGTACGATTCTCGAGGGCAGTCCGGGAAGCCGTGTTCGGCTCAAGGCCATTGGTGGTGGTGGCGGTAAGGGGCAGCGCATCGTGAGCAAGGCGAACGAAGCGCCTGCCATGGTTCGAGAGATTCTTAGCGAGGTGAAAGCGCTAGGAGTCGGCGACAACAAGAACATCCTCGCGGAGCTCAACATCGAGACGACGCGCCACAATGAGATCCAGTTGATCGGAAACGGGGACTGGTGCATTTCGCTTGGTGGCCGCGATTGCTCTCTACAGATGCACGAGCAGAAGCTGCTCGAGGTCTCCATCACGCAAGAGACCCTCGGCAAAGCGGTCGAACGCGAGCGCGAAGCTGGCAACGAACAACTCGCAGAGGCGATCGGACAGGACTTGACGATCCTCCGACGCATGGAAGAAGAGGCCGAGCGATTCGGGCAAGAGGTCGGGCTCGACTCCGCGTCGACTTTCGAGTGCATCGTCGACGGACCCCGCCACTACTTCATGGAGGTCAACACTCGGATCCAAGTGGAACATCGTGTGTCCGAGCTCTGCTACGCCCTTCGTTTTCGCAACCCCAATGACGCCGAGGACTACTTCGACGTGACCTCGATCGTCGAGGTCATGGCACTCCTTGCAAAGCACAAGGCCCGCCTCCCACGCCCGGAGCGTGTCGGTCGAAAAGCGGCCGCGGTCGAGGCTCGGCTCAACGCCACCGACCAATCCTTGTCCCCCCACGCGGGCGGCGAGATCATGTACTGGTCTGACCCGATCGAAGGCGAGGTCCGGGACGACCAGGGAATCTGTTACAAGAACCCCGACACGGGGCTCTTCATGCGATACAAGCTCGCGGGCGCCTACGACAGCAACATCGCTCTGTTGGTGACGACAGGGGGCGACCGACGCGAGTCGTACGAGCAGCTTCGCGAAGCGCTGCGGCAGACCGTGCTTCGCGGCCCTGATCTCCAGACCAACTTGCAGTTTCACTACGGTTTGGTCAGCTGGTTCTTGGCGCGAAGCGTCGATGCCAAGCCGACGACGCGGTTCGTGGTCCCCTACCTCACCCTGATGGGAGAGCTTCTCGAGGCGGCCAACGAGATCGACGTCGACTACGCCTACAAGAAGCTCTCGGCGAAGTACCTCGAAGCGGCAGCCGCCGACGCCGATGCAGTGAAGGCGACGAACGAGATTGCACTCAGGAAGGCCACCCTGATCGGGCGCCCACTCCGGCGCCTTCTCGGAGCGCCACACGTGATGTCAGCGTGGCTGAGCACGCACCGCGAAGACTTCGAAGTCAACGAGCGCAGCGTCACGTGGAATCGCAACCCGCTCATGGTTCTTGCCGACACGTATCGACTGCTTCACATGGAGGCCACCGTCGATGCACCTGCTGCACATCGCATCTGGGAGCAGGATCAAGACGTGCTCGATGCCGGGGCCGCTTTCTACGAAGCCCTCAACGCGCGCGTCGGGGACCTCGGGTGGCCCGAGCTCGACGCCCTTTTGGCCCAGAGCAAAGCGCCAAAGGGTTTCAACGCGGCCGAATGGGCGGAGGTTCGGGAGGTTCACCTCGGCTTCCAGCTCGGAACAGAGCTGCTGGGCCTGCTTCCGAGGCTCGCCGTCAAGGTTGGCTACTACGATCTCGTCGTCAACGACGACCTCACGATCACGATTCCGAAGCGGCTCCTCGATGCGGAGCACCAAGCCCGGATGAAGAAGGTGTTGGTGCCGCCGCCCGTCAACAAGGCAGACGAGATCGTCGCGGTCAGCGGTGGGATGTACTACTCGCAAGAGGCCCCGGGGATGCCCAAGTTCGTCGAGCAAGGACAACACTTCGACGCCGGGGACGCGCTTTACGTCATCGAAGTGATGAAGATGTTCAACAAGGTTTATGCGCCGTTCTCCGGCACGGTCGACAAAGTCCTGCTCGACACCGACGGGACGATCGTCGCCAAGGGTCAGCCACTGTTCAAAGTCACTCCGGATGAGAAGTTCGTCGAGGTCGACGCCACGGAGGTTCAAGCCCGGATGGAGGCGAACACCCAGGGCTACCTCGACCTGCTCGGGTAAGACGAACGAGCGACCTAGAGCCGATCGTCGCGCGCGGTCGCCAAGATGACCCTATTGCGTCCCGCAGCCTTGGCACGAAAGAGAGCGCGGTCTGCCGTCGCCATCAGCCGCGCCCGAATCTCTGCAGGAGGCTGACCGTTCAGGAGCCGCAAGCCGTTCAGGGTCGCGACGCCAACGGACACGGTGATTCTCGGGAGGTCACCCTGCGGCCGCATCGGACCTCCCGTACTGGCAGCGACGTGGCTTCGAAGATGGTCCGCGAGCGCCCGAGCGCTTTCTTTCGAAGCGCGGCGTTGAACGACGACGAACTCGTCCCCGCCGAAACGGAACACCGAGCTGACCCCCGCGGCGGCCTCGTCGAGAGCCTTGCCTGTGCGTCTGAGCGCTTCGCTTCCGGCGGCGTGCCCAAACTTGCTGTTCACGCGCTTAAGATGATCGACGTCGACGAACATGAGAGCCATGTCCCTCTGCTGACGGCGCGCGGCGCCAATTGCGCGCGAAAGCTCACTGTCGAGCTCGCGCACGTTGCGCAGTCCTGTGAGTGGGTCGTGGGCGGCGAGTAGTTCTTGGTGCCGGAGTGACGCCGTTTGAACCAATGCCGTGGTGATCTGTGTGGCGAGCGCACCAATCGTTCGCTTGTCGCGATCACTGAAACGGCCCTTCGTCTTCACGAGCTGAAGGAGACCGAGTGTCTTCGAACCATCGCGGAGCGGGCCTAAGAGCACGTCGCCGCTCACTCGCCTTGCGCCCTCTCTGAAGTGCGGATCGGGTCGTGGACCTGCGCACTGAAAGGCGTCGTTCTTTCGCAGAGCGCGTTGCGCAATCGAGAGGTTGCGCGGCACTCCAATGTCCAGGACATCTTTCGCACCTGGCCCGAACGCGGCAACGCTTTGCAGCGCGTCGACCCCTGTACCGACGAAGATCGCCCCAGCGTCCGCACCTACCGCGACGGCTGCGGTTTCAAGACCTTCCTCGACCACGCGCATCGCGGGCCGCGCGCGCGCGTCTTTCGACCCGAGCGCGGATTCGGCGACCCTCGTCCCCCTCAAAGTGTGGATCCGCACCTTCAGATCCTAAGTAGTTCGAGCACGACAAGCCAACTCGCGCCGCGAAGTAGTCGCGTGTAGGTGTCGTTTGCCTTGAAACACGCGTAGAATGAAGGAACGTAACGAGAGGGATTAAGGGAGTTGATGAGAGGAGTGCGCGCCCAAGGATTGTGGCTTGGCCTTGTGCTGGTTGTAGCCGGCGTCGCGTGCTCGAACGAAAAGGCGCCCGTCGATCGCGTAGGTACCAACGCCGTCGAGAAGCGCTTCTTCCGTGACTCCTCTTGGTACTTCAGCCGGACCGTCATCGACGTCGATTACGAAGGAGGCCAGCTCGGTACCTTTCCCGGCGACGCCGCCATCGATTTCCAGGGGGCGGACCTCGCATCGATACCTCGCATTCGCTGGGTCATTGAGGAAGAGACCCTATTTGCATTCCGCGACTACGAGCTCGTCGAAGGCGCGAACCCTGGCTCACCTCAGCCCGGGGCGACGCTCGGGCAGCCTGTCGCCGCATTCGAGATCGAAAAGCACTTCGACATTCGTCGGGCTTACAACGACGCCACTGGCGAAGAGCTCAACATCATCGAAGAGAACGACACCGACCGGCCATGGTTCGAGCGCGAGTTCATGCGCGTCAATTGGGCGGACAACATTCTACCTGGTTACTACGGCCAGATCACCGAGCTCAATGAGATCGTCGGTACCTACGAGCGGCAGTCGGCAGATCTGTTCATCCAGGCGGAGTCGGAGTTCCCCGACTCCTGGCAAACTCGCTTTCACTTCATGGCGTGTGACGGGCTCGACGACGAGAGCGACAGCTGCAGCGACGATGAGCAGCCCTGGGCGAGCGACTACGAGAAGGACGAGCTCTACGCGTTCGATTTCGTGACTCAGGAGATCCTGGCTCCTGGTGAAGTCCCCGATCCCCTGCTCGGGTCGGTCAACTTCTGCTTGTCGACCTTCTTCGTCGACTCTCCGATCTGTGCGAGCGTCGCGACATACGTACGCAACAGCTTTCTTCGGGTGAGCGACGACCGCCAGTACGAACCCGTCAATTGGGTGGACTCACGGTTCGAACGCGCAGGGTACTTTCGCTTGGAGCGACCGACGACCGATCGCTCCGATGGGCCTGATGACCCTGCGTTCTTCGAAACCGACTTCCTGAACTACAACGTCAACCGTCATAACATTTGGTACGACTGGTGGGACGAGGAGGGCGACCCGATTCCGCACGCGGACCGGCGCGTCCGTCCGCTGATCTTCTACACCACACCCGAGCTCCCCGCCCACCTCGTCGGGACGAGTTTTGAGGTGGCCGCGCGTTGGGACGAGGTGTTCATGCAGACCGTCCGTCGCCTTCAAGGGCGACCCGATGCGGTCTTTCCCGATGTGGCGTGCCAAGACACCGACCCAGATCGCTACTGTGCATGCGTCCGCGATCCAGACACCAGTACGGTGCTCAACCCCACGTGCCTAGGCCGCTACGACCCTTTCGAAACGCCCTCAGAAGCTTCAGCCAGGGGCGTTGAGAACCCGTACGATTGCTACATCAGCGTGCCCGACGGGGCGCAGCCAGATCTGAATCAAGCGGATCTGACCGACGAAGACTTCTATGGCTGGTTCGGCGCCTCACAAGTAGGCGCGGAGTGTGTCCTTCAGCTCCGGATCAACACCTGCAACAAGGACAGCATCGCCAACAACGGCGGTACGACCGAGGGCCTCGTGTGTCAGGAACGAGGTGACTCGCGGTTCAAGTTCCTCAGCTACGTCGACCAGCCCGGAACCGGCTTCTTGGGAATTGCCACCCTTCGCGGGGATCCGGTCACCGGCGAGATCCTCGTCGGAGACGCCAACATCGGCGGCCCCGCACTCGACGCCTACCGGACGACGGCCCTCCAGATGTACGATCTCGTCAACGGGGACCTCACCGACGAGGAGTTTCTCACCGGTGAGGATGTTCGTCTCTACCTCGAGAACATTGATCGAGTCCAACTGCCTGCGCGACCTCGAATCGACTTCAACGTCGGGCTCGCGCACGGGAGTGCCCTGCCGATCGACGTTGAGGCCATCGACAACCGTATGGCGGCGTTCACGGCACGCGCCGAAGCACTCTCCGGGCCCCAGGGCCGCGCGGCCACCTACATCGATCGGCGCGCCGAGCTCGTTGGCACCGACATCGAGTATCGCGTCATGCAGAGCTTTGAGACGCTGATGCTTGCCGGCGTCGAGAAGATCCCCGAGGGCTACGGGCCATCCGATATCGACGATTCGGTGCTCGACGAAGTGTCACCGTTCCGTAAGCCACTCCACGAACAGATGCGGCACTTTGCCGACCTCGAAACCGCGGCGTCTCGCAACAACGTGATGATGCCCAACGAGTACGTCGACAACTCGGTTCTCTTCTTCGTCAACCAGCACAAAGACTGGCCGCGTGCCCGCGTCGAGATCGCGCTCAACCAGCTCCTTTACTTTCACACGCAGCTCCACGAGCTCGGGCATTGCCTTGGGCTCCGCCACGATTTCGGCGCTTCTGCCGACACCGAGAACTACGACGACGAGTACTACCAGATCACTCGACGCCTTCCTCTTCCAGACCCGGATGACTACGACGACGACGGCATCCCGGGACTAAACGCCGATGAACAGCTTGCGTTCGAACGAGCCCTCGATCTCGTTCGGGAAAAGCGCGAGCTTGCCGGCATCGATGCGCACATGGACTCGTCGGTCATGGAGTACATCGCGCAGTGGTACGGGCGAACCACCACTGAGGCCGGCCGCTACGACATCGCAGCGGTTAGCTACGGGTACGGCGACCTAGTCGAGCTCTACGAGAACGCCGAAGGCCTCGACTTCGAAGATGTCGATCCCACCACGTCGACGCGGGTCTGGGCCAAGTACTACCACGGTGGGGAGGTCTGCAGTACCGATTCGGACTGCCCGTTCTCAGCTGACGGCCCTCGGCGTTCGGAGCTGACACAGGTCAATCTCGACGCGGGCCTTACCCAGTCCTGCGCACCGCACCCGCGAGGCGAGGCGACACATGGGAGTCTCTGCTCGAACTTCGACGACGACGCCGTGAGCCTCGCGGTTGCGAATCCGCAGGCGCCGTTTCTTCCGGTCAACTACCGCTTCTGTTCCGATGAGCGCGTCGGGACCTTGGGCTGGTGTCACCGCTTCGACGAAGGCGACAGTTTCCGGGAGGTCGTTCGTAACGTCGCCGAACAGTACGAACGGCAGTACATCTTCACCAACTTCCGACGGTACCAGAGCGACTTCAGCATCGGCGACTACATCTCGAATCGCCTTGTGGGTCGGCAGTACTCGATCTTGCAAGCGGTGTTTCGGAATCTCATCTACCGCTACCAGACCGACCCCGAGTTCCGTGACGACGAAGGCAGCTTCGGCTTCTACGACCAGTTCATGGCGAGTGCCGACGTGCTCAACTTCTATGCACGTGTCCTCGGTCAACCTGACATCGGGTCGTATCTCTTCGACCCCGTGTCCGGCAACTTCCGGCGAGCGAGTCCTGTTCCTGGGCTACCCGGCTCCGAACTCGACCTTTCCATCGGTCTTGGTCGGTACTTCTCATCGACCTACCAGCGCGGGCTCACCGGCATCACGCGGATCGAGCGCATCGGATCGTTCTACGACAAGTGGATCGCGCTGCAGATGCTCACAGACCGCGGTTTCGCGCTCGACTACACGCGCGACGTTCCGTTTTGGGTAAACTACAACGACCTCTTCCCGATCGAGATGCAACAGATCTTCCAAGGGATGATCCAAGATCAGCCCGAGTCGATCTCGCCCCGCGTGTCGTGCGATCTTCCTGGGCCGTCTGGATCTTGCGCGGACCCCCGGGTCATCTACATGGACTTCTACCGCGGCGACTGCTCCGCGCCTGAGACTTGCCGCCCCGACCCTGTGACCGAGACCTATGCGGGCCTCGACGTCGTCGACGGGGGGAGCTCGGTCCTGCTCCAGTACCTGGCCGCGACGTTCGCGTTGTTCGATTTCCCGACGTTCTTCGACACCACGTTTCAGAATCAGCTCTTCATTTGCGTCGAAGGTGAGGGCGACTGCTTTGCCCCGAGTGACGGTTCGGTCGAGGGGGTCGACTTCGTTCGCCACAGCTCGAGCAGGTTCGGGAAGACGTTCTTGGCGTTCCAGATCGAGCCCGTCCAAACGGTGCCCAATCAGCAGTCGATTGGCTTCAACATGGTCAAGGAGGCCTCCGAGAACGCCGTTGCGGTCCGGATCCTCGAGCGGATCGCGGATGGCGAGGTGGTTCCGCAGGAAGATCTCGACCGGCTGACAGGGCTCGACTACCGCATCCCGGCCGACACCGACGAGGCCGCTTCCGACCTGAATGCCCTCGATCGACGCCAACGCAATCTCGAGTCTTTCTTCTTCCAACTCATCGACCTCCAGCGCCAGCTCGGGATCGCGGGATACCTGGGGTTCTGATGATGGCGGGTCGCAGCACATCCATGGTCCCCCTCTTTCTCGTTCTTGCGGGGCTTGCCGTCAGCGCCATGGGCTGCACCAATGGCGCGGCAACCGCCAACCGGGTCCAGCCCAACCTCGTCGACAAGGACATGTTCGAGGGCGAGTGGTGGGTGACTCAAACCGTCATCGATGCGAACGCCGAGGCGACGGGGGTCACTTGGACCGGCGACACCGGTTGGGATCTCAGCCTCGACACAGGTGAATCCGGGTCGCTCGGACGGATCCGGTGGGTGATCGACGAAGACTTCTTGTTTGCGTTTCGCTCATATGAGCTCGTGGCCGGGTCGAACCCCGATGGCACTGATGAGAACTTCCGGGGCCAGCCCCTCGCGGCGTTCGAGATCATCGACCACGTCGACGTTCGACCTCAGTACAACGAGGTGACCGGGGAAACCCGCAACGTCATCGAGGAGAACACCGAAGACCGGCGTTGGTTCGAGCGGGAGTTCATGCGCGTCGACTGGTCCGAGAATCAGGTCAAGTCGTTCTTCTTCCCAGCCGAGCTAGCCGCGCTCGGCGGATGGACGATGGAGCCCGGGGCGTTCTTCATCCAGGATGGGAGCTCGCACTGCACCGGCGAAGCAGAGGCCGAGGCGTGCGATTTCCCCAAGTCTTGGGAACCCCAGTTCGTCACGGTGGGCGAAGACCCAAGCTATCGGTTCGCCGCCGACTGGCCCGAAGGCTCCGAAGACACGACTCACTACATGAGTTTCGTCACCTTCGCGTCGATGTCGCCTGGCGAGCTGTGCATCACAACGGGTGGCGCGTCCTGCCAGAGTCTGTCCGTGCCTTCGAGGCTCGCCTTTTTGCGCGTTCCGCCGAACCACGAGTACGCCGCTGCCAGACAGAGCCACGAGGAGTTCGACGCGTTTGGTGTCTTCCGCACCGAGCAGCGTACGTACATTGGCTCGAACAATCAGGACAACGCCCAGCGCTGTGACCGCGATGAAGACTGCGGCATCGGCGGTTTCTGCAGCCCCGAGACCCGCGTCTGCACCGGCGGCCTCGGCGAAGATTTTGGCGAAACGGACGCGTTGGCTTTCCTGCGCCCTCGTCACAACTTCTTCGTCGACTCCTTGACGGATCGGGCTTGTCGCGCCGACTGGGAATGCGACGGACGATTTGACGGGGGCGGCCGAGTCGGGGGGTCGACCTGCGACCGCCGAGCCCGCGCCTGTACCATCCCGATGCGTGACCGAACCCTGCGAACCCTGTCGGACGGTCCAGGTGCCGTGGCGTTCTACCTCAACGAAGGGTTCCCGAAGCACCTCGTCCACCCGGCCATGGAGGTCATGGGCGACTGGAACGAGGTCTTCATGCGTGGGTGGCGCGCGACGCGCGGGGTCGCACTCCCCGACTACGCTTCGGCCCGAGTCGACTGTCAGACCACCGACCCGACTCGCTACTGTTTCTGCGGATCACCAGACGACGTCGGAGGGACATGCCAAGGCCGATACGATGCGTTCACCGCGCCCGAAGAATGGGCGGACCGGGGCGTGGCCAATCCCTACGACTGCTACGTCGCGAACACCGAGTTCGGCGAGCCCGAGTCGCCCACCTCTTTCGACGACTACCCCCTGCCGCAGGCCTACCGTTACGCGTTTGTAGGCGACGAGTGCATGTTCGTTCTTCGGACCAACAGCTGCGATTGGCACCGAACCGACTCGGGTCAGGTCTGCGACGAAGTGTTGGACTCCGATGGAGAACCGGTCGTTTGGCAGCAGCTCGGCGACCTGCGCTATCAGTTCTTCAACTACATCGACCAGGTCAACACGCCCTTTGGGGGCGTATCGACGCCCCTTGCGGACCCCACGACCGGCGAGCTGATCACCGCGAACGCGAACTTTGCGGCGGGTAGCGTCGAGCGGCATGCCACAATCGCGCTCGAGTTCTTCCCAGTGCTTCGCTGCGCCAACGACGCGCTCGGTTGTGACGCCGGCGACGAGGCGGCCGCTGAACGGTACCTGAGCGGAGAGAACCTTCGCGAGTACTTCTCGAACCTCGGCCGGACGGAGCACCCCGCCGGGCTCGCTGCCTCCGGATCCGACGGCTTCAGTGTCGACGACACGAGCCGCCCTGCCCTTCCGGTCAACGTCAACAGCGCACTTCGAGACGTGATCGAACGCAAACAGGATCGTATCGAACGCTTGCGGGGCGCGGAGGGCCGCGCCCAGATCCTCAGTGATCGCATGCGACGGCTCGAAGGTACGTCGATCGAGCGGCAGCTGATGGGGTCTCTCGGCGTTGACGGCAACGAGGCCTTGACCCGGCACTTCGATCACGGGCAAGCCTACGTGTTTGGGCTGAGCCCTGACATCAGCATCTACGACGACTCGGTTCTCGATCAGGTATCGCCCTTCCGAGGCCAAGGCTTCGCGCGTTCGCTCCGGACGGGCGATGACGGCGACGACCAGCTCTCAGCGCACAACATCTGTTTCAGCAACCAGAGCTTCTTCCGCAGGCGGTACATGGAGTATTGGGCCGAGGCATTCCGGGGGCGGCCACCGGCCGAAGCTTCGATCCGAATGCAGCAGCTCTACACCCGGCAAGTCCAGTACCACGAGGTGGGTCACTCGGTGGGCCTGCGTCACAACTTCGGCGCCAGCCTCGACCGTGACAACTACGGCAACGGATACTTCAACTTGGTGTTCGGCGAGGCTTCGGTCAGCGAGTCGGAGCTCCCGCTTCCGAGGATGGAGGACTACGACCTCGACGACGATGGTTTCGTTGCTGGGTCCGAGTTCGATCAGTACCTCGAAGAGCTTCGAGCGACGCGCAACGAGCGCGCGAGGCTCGGAGCGCACAACTACATGTCGAGCTCGACGATGGACTATTCCGGCGACATGTCGGATTCCCAGGGTCTTGGCCGTTACGACGTCGCCGCGACCATCTGGAACCACTTCGACCAGAAGGAGGTCTACACCGCCTCCGAGCGCGACGTCGAGACCGACGACAACGGGCCGTTTCAAGGTCTAAAGCGTTCTCACACGACAGGCCGTACTTGGTGGCAGTCGTACCTCGGAGGCGAGAGCTGCCAGGCCGATGCCGAGTGCCCCTACGCGCGTGAGTCTGGCGCCATCCCGACCAGCCAGCCCGTCCACCAGCGTTGCGTCCAGAACCCCCGGAACGTCTTTCCGCAACAGGGTTGTTCGGGACAAAGCGACTGTGTCTGCTCCAACTTCGACGAAGACGTCAAAGACTATTCCGACCTCGCCGCGTACCCCGAAGCAGGCGTCGACCGAAACTTCGCCCCGGTCCAGTACCTGTTCTGCCCCGACGAACGTACCAACGACATTTCCTGGTGCACACGCTTTGACGCCGGGGAGAGCTTTCGGGAAGTCATCGACCACTACCGACGGTCTTGGGAGGAGCTCTACCCCAGCAACTACTACCGCCGGTTCCTGCGCGGTGGTGCGCGGGGTGGGACGTCGCAACGGATGGTGTCGGATGCGGCGAAGATCTACCAGCATCTGTTCTTCCGCCTGAACTTCGAACCGGGGTTTGCCCTCAACACGGGGCCCCTCGGGTTTGACGACCAGTTCCTCGCCTCGGTCGACGCGATGAACTGGTTCATCGAGATCGTGAACCTTCCGGACGAGGGTTCGTACGCGTTCGACGCGACCGAGAACCGGTACCGGTTCATGGGAGAGCAGGTTGATCTCCCCGGCTCCGATCTGAGCCTCCTTCCGGGGCAGGGGTACGGGATGTGGACCAAGTACCAGGATGGCTACTTCGGATTCTTCAGGCCGGAGCGAAGCGGGGTCTTCTTCGACAAGTTTTATGCTCTGCGTGCGTTGGCCATCCGGGACTGGGGACTCAGCTTCACCGTCGACGAACGTTACTTCATCAACTTCTACGACCTCTTCCAGACCGAGATGACCGAGTTCTTTGGAGGCGTCATTCTCCAAGACGAATCTTGGTTCGCCCCTAGGCTTCGCATGGAAAACGGCGAACCGGTCGTGCAGCACATGAGCTGGTATCGCGGCACCGCGCTAGGCGAGTGCTTCGAGGACAACACCGTCGTTCCCTGCCGCGGCAGCCAGCGCCAGGTGTATCCGGGCGCGTCCATCGAGGGCACGACCAACGAAGTACTCCGAAGCTGGGCGGCGATTCTCGCTCTTGCCCAGTTCCCCGTCTACTACGACACCAGCTTCGAGCAGCGGCTCTTGGTGTTCAAGGCGGGCAGTGGCTCTGGGTTCAGCATCCCCGACATTCAGCCCGATGGCTCACCGACCTGTGTCTACGGGAGCGACGGGCTCGGGGCAGGGCACTTCGTCGTCGACCCGGATGTCCCCAACGGCTGCGACGATGCCGAGGACGCCGACTACGTCGTCTTCGAGTCGAGTAGGTTTCGAACACCGTACGTGGCGGTCAAGATTCGACCCAACCTCGAACTGAACCTCGAGGAGGAGCAAGTCGGCTTCCAGCTCCTCAAGCGCCTGGTCGATCTCCAAGACGAGCTTGAAGGTTTGGCGCCCGGCGAGCCCGGCGTCTTCGACAAACAACAGGAGCTTCAGCGCGGCGAGTCTTTCCTCGAATACCTGATCGAGCTCCAAACGGCGTACGGAATCAGCAACTTCTTCTGATGGCACCCGAAAGGGGTTCCTGTAAGCTAGCCCCCGTGGGGAAACCTGTGCCGGACGAGGACCACCTTCTCAAGCAGTACCGGTCCATGAGGACCATTCGTCGTTTCGAAGAGGAGGCGGCGCGAAACTACGCGAAGGGCCACATCGGCGGCTTCCTCCATTTGTACATCGGTCAGGAAGCGATCGCGGTCGGCGCAGTTGACGCCCTTCAGCCGCAAGACTACATCTTTCAGACCTACCGAGACCACGGGATCGCGCTCGCCCGCGGAATGACCCCCGAGTCGGCGATGGCCGAGCTCTTCGGCAAGGATGCCGGCTGCTCGCGCGGGATGGGTGGCTCGATGCACATGTTCGACGTCGAGCGGAACTTTCTGGGAGGTTGGGCAATCGTCGGCGGCCACCTGGCGCTAGCTGCGGGGACTGCGTTCAAGGCCAAGTACAACCAAGAGGACCGGGTCACGATCTGCTTCTTTGGCGAAGGGTCGACCAACATCGGTGGGTTTCACGAAGCCATGAGCCTCGCCGGCTTGTGGAAGCTCCCAATCGTGTTCGTGTGTGAGAACAACCAGTACGCCATGGGGACCCCACTCGAACGAACGAGCGCGCTCGATGACCTTTCGATCAAGGCCAAGGGCTACGCCATGGTGGGCGATCGGTTCGAGGGTCACGACGTGACGCTCATCGAAGAACGCCTTGGCGAAGCGGTCGACCGCGCCCGTCGCGGGGATGGCCCCACATTCGTCGAGATTCTCACCTATCGTTTTCGCGGCCACTCCATGAGCGATCCTGCCAAGTATCGAACCCGCACCGAGCTCGAGCAGAAGAAGCAGCTCGACCCGCTCCAAGTCACCCACGCTCAGCTGATCGAACTCGGGGTCGCCGAGAGCCAACTCGACGACCTCGATCTCGAGATCGACGAGCTGATCGATGCCGCGGTCAAGTTCGCCGAAGAAGCCGAGCCAGCGCGCGAAGAGGTCATGCTCGGAACGGTCTATGCGCCGGAGGACGACGCATGAGAGAGATTCGTTATCGAGAAGCCCTCCGCGAGGCCATGCTCGAAGAGATGGATCGCGACGAGACCGTGTTCCTCATGGGCGAGGAGGTCGGCCACTACCAGGGTGCGTACAAGGTCTCGGAAGGGCTCCTCGACAGGTTCGGCGAGCGCAGGGTCATCGATACGCCGATCGCCGAGGCGGGCTTTGCGGGTGTCGGCATCGGTGCGGCGATGGTTGGTCTCCGCCCGATCATCGAGTTCATGACTTGGAACTTCTCTTTCGTCGCCTTCGATCAGATCATCAGCAACGCGGCGAAGATTCACCAGATGAGCGCGGGCGCGCTGCGAGTGCCGATCGTGTTTCGAGGTCCGAACGGCGCGGCGCGACAAGTAGCCTCCCAGCACAGCCATGCAGTCGCCCCCTTCTACGCAGGGGTGCCAGGGCTCTACGTCTGTCAGCCGAGCACGCCACGCGATGCCAAGGGCCTGCTCAAGACAGCGATCCGCAGCAACAACCCTGTGGTGTTCCTCGAGGGTGAGACCCTCTACGGTCTCAAGGGCGAAGTTCCCGACGAAGGCGTCGAGGAACTGATCCCGTTCGGCGTGAGCAAGGTCGCGCGTGTCGGGAGCGATTGCACCATCGTCACTTGGGGCCGTCCCTATCACGTCGCGATGGCCGCCGCCGATGCGCTAGCGAAGGACGGGATCGAGTGCGAGGTCATCGACCCGCGGACACTTCGGCCGTTGGACCTCGAACCCGTCATCGCCAGTGTGGCGAAGACCAACCGCTGCGTAGTCGTTCACGAGCATTGGCCGTACGGCGGGCCCGGTGCGGAGATCGTCGACCAGGTCCAGCGCCGTGCGTTCGACCATCTCGATGCGCCCGTCGAACGGGTGTCTGGGCTCGACGTACCGATGCCCTACGCCCTCAACCTAGAAGAGTACGTGCTCCCCACCGAGGAGCGGGTCATCGACGCGGTCAAGCGCGTCAGTTACGCGAAGTAGATATGGCGAAGATCATCGGACTCCCGAAGCTCTCACCCACGATGGAAGAGGGCACCCTCGTCTCCTGGGCCAAGAAGGAAGGCGACTCGGTCGACGTCGATGATCTCCTAGCCGAGGTCGAGACCGACAAGGCGACGATGGAGTTCCGATCGTTCGACAAGGGCGTGCTTCTCAAGATCCTCGTCGAAGAGGGCGTGACTCTGGAGGCCGAAGTCCCGGTCGCCATCATCGGCAAAGCTGGCGAAGACATCAGCGCCTTGATCGCTGAAGTGGAAGCCGGTGCCCAGGCAGCTCCGGCGCCCGAAGAGACTCCTGCCCCCGAGGCAGCTTCTCCGGCAGCGCCCGGCCCAAGCGAAGCGGCAGCTCCTGCGCCTGCCGCCCAGCCGAGCGAGCCGGTCTCCTCGAGTGACCGCGTCATTTCGTCTCCGCTCGTCCGCCGTCTCGCGAGAGAGCGCAGCATCGACCTTCGGTCGGTCGAGGGTACGGGGCCGCACGGCCGGATCATCAAGCGAGACCTCGACTCCTACACGCCAAGGCCTGCGGGCTCTGCGGTCGCGGCGCCCGGAGAACGGCCAGCACCCGAGGTGAGGCAAGCGAGCAGCATGCGGCGAACGATCGCGCGCAGGCTCACCGAGTCCAAACAGACGATTCCCCACTACTACCTCACGATCGACACCGACATCGAGCCCTTGTCGGCTGCGAGGCGCGCGATGAACGCGGCGCTCGAGGCAGAAGGCAAGAAGGTCTCGCTGAACGATCTGATCATCAAGGCGGTTGCCGTCGCGTTACGACGGGTTCCTGAGGTCAACGCTTCGTGGATGGATAAGGAGATCCACTACCATCGCGTCGTCGACATTTCAGTAGCGGTCGCAGTCGAGGACGGGTTGATGACCCCGGTCGTTCGCGACGCGGATCGAAAGGGCGTGGTCGAGATCTCCGAAGAGGTCCGCGACCTGGCGAGCCGCGCCCGTGACCGTAAGCTGAGCGTCGACGAGATGACCAACGGGACGTTTTCGATCTCCAACCTCGGCATGTTCGGCATCGAAGAGTTCACGGCGGTGATCAACCCGCCCGAGTCGGCGATTCTCGCGGTGGGCACGATACGCCAAGAGCCGGTCGTTCGAGACGGAGAGATCGTTCCCGGAACGCGAATGCGATTCACGATGAGCTGCGATCATCGCGTCGTCGACGGTGCGCTTGGTGCCAGGTATCTTGCCGCGCTCAAGAGCATCATCGAGGCGCCGCTCAACATGTTGCTGTAGCGTTACACGAACAGCTTGAACACGAGCGCGAACGCGAGGACGAACGCCGCAACGTAGGCGGTGGTTTCCAACTTCTGGCGCATCCCGGCAGCCACCAAGCTATGCGAGAAGGCTGGCTCCTGGCTAGTCATGTGCGGACGTCACCGGTGTAGGGGTCGACCCACAGCGGCGCACACCTGAAGCGCCCTAACAAGCGCCGTGGAACCGACGCGCATCGGCGGGAAAGATCTTCCCGGGGTTGAGAATATGCTTCGGATCGAAGACACGTTTGATACGTTGCTGCAGGTCGATCAGCGCGGGCGACTGTTCGACCGGCAGATAGGGTGCCTTGAGAACCCCGATGCCGTGCTCCCCGCTCAACGTTCCCCTCAGCTCGACCACTCGTTCGAACAAACGCCCGATCGCGCGATCAACGTCCGGCTTCTGTTCGGGATCGTCCCAGAGGAAGTTGACGTGTAGGTTCCCATCCCCGGCGTGCCCGTAGGTGGGCACGACCAGCCCGGTTTCCTCGGACAGCTCCGCACACGTGCGCAGCAAGTCGGCCATGCGTGTGCGCGGAACCACGACGTCTTCGGAGAGCTTGTTCTTCGCTTGGCGTCGCAGGCTGTAGCTGAGCTCACGCCGCGATGCCCACAGGCGCTCCCGTTCGCTGCTGGTTTGGGCGACGAGAACCTCGAGCGCACCGAGCTCGGTGAGGGCATTGCCGCACACTTCGAGGTCCTCTTCGAGCCGCTTCACCTCACCGTCGAGTTCCAACAAGAGAACGGCGTTCGTGTCTTGGGGCAAGGTCAGTCCTGCCTCCGGTCGAACGATGCGTATCGCCTCGGAGTCCAGAAGCTCGATGCACGCAGGCGTCCTCCCCTGTGCGAGAAGCGCACTCACCGCGGGCGCGATGTCATCGAGATGGCCAAAGCACGCGAGAAGGGTCACGGTCGCTTCGGGTTTCGGGATCAATCGCACCGTGGCTTCGGTCACGATGCCAAGGGTCCCTTCGCTTCCGATCATCAGTGCTGTGAGATCGTATCCCGTCACTCCCTTCTTGGTTTCGTGACCAAGCCGGACCACGGTTCCGTCGGCCAATACAACGTCCATCCCCAGGACGTACTCCCTCGTGACTCCGTACTTGAAGGCCCGGGGGCCACCGGCGTTGGCCGCGAGGTTGCCGCCGATCGAGCAGGCATCGCGGGAGTTCGGGTCGGGCGGATAGTAAAGTCGTTCGTTGGCCACCGCCTCTTTGAGCTGGCCGGTGATCACGCCTGGTTGCACGCGCGCCGTGAGCTCGGCGCGATCGATGTCCTTGAGGGCTCCCATCTTCTCGAACGCGAGCACGATCCCTCCAGGAACCGGAACCGCTCCACCAACGCGGCCAGTGCCACCCCCCCTTGGAGTCACCGGCACTTCGTACTCGGACGCCGCGCGCATCACCTGCGACACGTCTTCGGTGCTTCGCGCGCGCACGACCGCTTCAGGGACACACGGATTCGTTTCGCTCGCATCCCCCGCGTAGGCCTCCCGCACGTCTTGATCGACGACGACCGAGTCGCTCCCACAGCTCCGTTCGATCTCCAGGAGTGCGCTGTCTACAGGCCGCATGCTCGAAACGTTGGGCCTCTTGTCGGAGGGGTCAAGCGCCTAGCCTCCCGAACTCGCTAGGGAAATCCGGGCGGACTTCGGACCCCGTGCGATCTGGGGGCAGTGGCGCTACGCTTGCCCCCCGGCGCGGCTGCCTGCCGCGTCCCTTGGTACTTTCGTGCGTTTCTTTGCTTACGTTCTGCTGGCCGCTGCGGCGGTGGTCGGCTGTGGTGATGCCGCACCCCCCGCCATGAACGATGGCGGCCCGGACGCTGGGCCTCAGCCAGACGGCGGATCTCCCGACGGCGGTCCTGATGGAGGCGTCCCGGACGGAGGCCCCGACGGCGGTCCTCCGGAGCCTGCCTGCGGAACCACGGCCCTTTGCCCGGCGTGTCCCGATCCCGACGACCTCTGTGAAGACGACGACGGCTGCGCGATCGGGGAGGTGTGCCTCGCGACCGGTTGCGATGATCTCAAGCGATGCTTCACCTCGCCGGGTGGTCGCTGCGTCGATGGGGACTGCGGCGATCCGCTTTACGCGTGCGACCCGGAAGCGGATCGATGCCTTCGCATCGAACCCGGTTGCCTGAGCTCGAGTGACTGCGTGGTTGGATTCGCGTGCGAAGATGGCGCATGCGTGGATCGCCGAGTCCCCTGTACGACCGCGAGCGACTGTCCGCACGGATACGCGTGCCGCGCACCAACCCCTGACCAACGCTTCTGTCGACGCGTCACCCAACCCTGTACGGCCAACATCGACTGTCAGGAGCTTGGCGTCCTTTGCGGCGATCCAGATGGCGATGGTCAGATGGAGTGCATGGCGCCGTCCGACCCGGGCCAGCCGGGTCAGGGTTCGTGCGACAACTCACAATGCACCTCCACCGACTTCCCTGTGTGCGAGCTCACAGAACAAGGGACCGGTGCGCCGTGCGGACGATTCGGACTCTGTGCGTCTGAGCAGGACTGCGCGGACGGCTTTGCCTGCGCGGACCTCTGGGGCGACGGTCGGTCTGAATGCGTGTTGCCTGACGGCAGCTGCGCCGATTCGCGTGATTGCTCAGTGCAACAAGTGTGTGCGTCGAGCCGGTCCGGTGACCCACCCGCGTGTATCGCCGGCGCGGAGATGTAGCCCTTAACCCCAAGACCGTTTTCCTGTACTGTAATCCTCTTCTCTGTGTGAGCTATTTCACAATGAATTCCATACCGAAATCGATCCCCCGCGTCGTTTGGCTCGCGTCGATCAGCGCCGCCGTCGCATGTGCAGGAGCCGGGGTCGACGATAGTCAGAACGCGGTGATCGATCCGCCCATCGAGTGTTCGCCCGATCGCCCCGACTGCTCGATCAGCATGGACTTCCCCACGCAAGGGGACCTCACCCCGGACAACTCCGCCGGCCTTCGTTTCTCGGACGAGCGTGGGGGCCTGGTCATCGACCGCCTGAGCGCGCTGCCTGACGAGGACGGGGACGGCGTGCCAGACGCCGCCGACGAATGCCTCGGCCAGCCTGGCTTCCGGGCCCCTTGCGACGGGGACGCTTCCGACGACGGCGTGTACCGCACGCTGTTCTACGACCCGTCGGGGACCGACGCCGCCCTTCGCATCGCCACGGTTCCAGTCACCGCAGACATCCCCGCCATCGACCTCTACTTCTTGGTCGATGCAAACGTGACGATGAGCGAAGAGATCGCCGAGCTTCAAACCGAGATCTCGACGATCGTGGCCGACATCGCATCGGCCTTCGCCGACGTGCGATTCGGACTCGGCATATCCCGGGAGTACCCCGATGGCACCCTCGCCATGGTCGAGTCACAGGCGCCCTACCATCACATCCTCGATCTCACCTCGGATGTGGCGCTCTTCGAGTCGGCCGTGAGTACGCTCAACGGACTCGAAAGGTTGAGCGACACGTCGGCCCTGTCTCAGTCGTTGTATGCGACCGCCACCGGCCAGGGCCTCGCGGGCTACGTTCCCAATCGGGAGGGGTGTCCCGCCGACACCGTGGGCTTCCCCTGTTTTCGGCCGGATGTGCTCCGGGTCGTTCTCACCCTCACCGACGCCGAGATCGCGAACGGCCCGCGGCCGAGCAGTCCGATCTACGCTTTGGCGCCCGAGGTGGGGTCCATGGATCTGCCCCCGGTGACGATGGAGCCAGGTCTTCTCCTGGCCGACGACGCCGCGACCGCCCTCGATTTGGGAGACCTCTCCGGGCGTTCGCTCACGCTGATGGGCATGAGCACGCTGCTGAACGACTCCGTTTCGACCATGGGCGTGCCTGGCTGTATGCCCGGCGATCCTCCTATGGCAGCGAACGACGATCGCGATGCCGTCGTCACCTTTCGGTTGGACACGCCCCCGCTCACCGACGTTCGCCTTCGCGCGGACAACACGCACTACGGTGCCAACTTGGCGCTCTTCGATGGGCCGCCCTCATCAGACGATCCGCCGATGCCGCCTGCGATCGCCTGCAACGGCGGCGACGGGATGACGCCAGCGGTTGCGCCGCTGTTCTGGGGCCGCCTCGCTTGGATCCCGATGGCCGGGCAGCAGTACTACCTCGTCCATGATGCCCAGATCGCTGGCAGCGGTGTGGGCAATCCGGACCCGAGGGGCGCCTTCAGCATCTCGATTCTGAACGACGACGACCCGGCGGACGTGACGTGGACGACCGCAGACGTCCCGGTGACGTGGGCCGACACCGAGACCGCGTTGACCGACGCCAACATCCGGGTCGCCAGCGTGGTCTCACCGCGCGATATGGTGCCGAACGATGCGGACCTCGACGTCCGCGCGATGGCGACCGCCACCGGCGCCATCACCAGCACAGGCGACCAGTGGGTTGGCAATGTTGCCACGTCCGACGGCGAAGGCCTCGACGCCCAAGTCATCAACACGGTCTTGCGGATCATTCAGGAGAGCAACTACGACATCGAGATCGCCGCGCTCGACGACCCCGCTTCGGGATTCGACGAGACCGCATTCGTGGACGCACTGGGCGCCAGCAGCTGCCCCGAAGACCCAGGGACGTTCGGCTTCACGTGCGACGAGGCCGTAGACGGTCAGTGCCCGGCCTGTGAACCGGGGGCACCGATCGACTACGAGCTCCGGCTCCTCAACGGGGTCGTCCCGCCCATCGCGACGTCTCAGGTGTTCGACTTCGAGCTCGTCGTGACCGCCGACGATGTCGTCGAGGTCGACCGGATCCCCGTCCGTGTGATGGTGCCCGACGCGGCCGCCCACGAGTTCGTTGCCGTTCCGGAAGCCAACTTCTATCGCAACACCTACGACAGCCTCGACCGGTGCAATGTTCCCCCCGAACGGCCGAGTTGGGGCTCTCTCACGTGGACGGGTGACACCCCTGCGGGCTCGACCATCGAGTTCCAGATTCGCACCGCCGACACCGAGGCCGAGCTCGAGATGGCAACGCCAGCGAGCATCATCATTCCCACCGACACGACGGATACGACCATCGACATCCGTTCCGAGCTCATCGCCGAGGGCCTTTCGGATGGCTTGCTCCTGATCGAGATCACGGCGATGCTCAACCCCTCGGGAGATCTGCTTTCGACGCCAGAGCTCGAAGGTTGGGCGTTTGAGTTCACGTGCTTTGCTGCGGAATGATCTGAGCGCTGATAGCATCTGCCCGCGTGGCTGAGGCAATCTCGAAGTCGGCTGTCGTGCGGTGGGCCCGACTCGCGATCGTCGCGATCGCGCTCTTTGAGCTGATATCGCCTTGGGTGATCACGACCTCGGTTCCCACCGAGGCGGGATGGCGCGAAGCCACGGCGTTCGTGCGTTCGAATTTCGAACCAGGCGATCGCATCGCCGCGACCCCTCAGTGGATCTCGCCGCTCGTTCGCGCGGAGTTGGGCGACCTGCTCACCTTGCGGACAGCCTCCGAAGACGACCTACCGGGCGCGTCGCGACTCTGGGAGGTGTCGACCCGGGGGTCGTCCTCGAGTGCGGCGAAGCCTGCGGTCGAGGCGCAGTTCGGCGGGATCCAGGTTCGCCGCTGGCCCCTCTCGACCGACGAGCTCGTGTTCGATTTCGTCGAGTACGTAGCCGACGCAGAGGTCACCTGGGTCGATGGGGAGCATTCTCACCCTTGCGCGTGGCGAGACGCGCCTCCTGCCGGCGGGGGGCTTGGGCGCGGCCCCATGGCACCCCCGGGGAGATTCGTTTGCGATCGAAGAAAGCCCTGGCTTTGGGTTGGTGCGACGGTGATGGCCGACCTCGACCTCCTGCCGCGACGTTGCGTGTGGCAGCATCCCGCCGGGACAGACCCCGTTCGCACCCGCTTCGAACAGGTGCCGCTCGGTGACACGCTCGTCGTCGAAGGCGCGCTCGATTACAACAACGACCGACGCGAGGGCCGAAGCCCTGTGCTCCTTCGAGTCTTCATCGACGGGCACTTGGCAGGCGAACTCCGACACCGAGATCGAACGGGGTGGACCCGCGTCGAGGTCGACACGTCTCGGTTCTCGGGAAGCACCCGCGAGGTTTGGTTCGAGACGACCACCCCAGACCCTGCGGCGCGGACCTTCTGTTGGTCAGCGTCGGCACGAAACCACCGAGGTCAACGATGAGCCCAAGGCGCCTGACGCGTTCGGAGTGGTGGGTCGGGGCGTCCCTGTTCATCGGCTACGTCATGATCCTCGTGTGGACCTCGTCGGACTTGGCGATGTCTCGGGACGAGAGTTTCTACGCCCAAGCCGCGGAGTACTACGGGCGCTGGCTTGCGAAGCTGTTCTCGGACCCGAGTTTCGCGTTGACTCAAGCGAGCATCGACGACGCCTGGCGGTACAACTGGGAGCATCCCGCGTGGATGAAGCTCATGTTTGCTTGGAGTTGGTTGGCGCACGAGACCCTCGGGCTCTTCTCGTCGGCCTCTCTTGCGATTCGGTTCCCGGGCATGGTGACCGCGGGTCTTCTTCTGTGGTTGATTTTCGCGTGGGGAACGGTGGTGCTTGGGGCACGCGGTGCCCTCTTCGCCTCGCTCGCCTTCGCGACCATGCCCCGCGTCTTCTACCACGCCCACTTGGCGGCGTTCGACGTCGCCATCGCGTTCTTAGTGACCCTGACCGCGTACACCTATTGGCGAAGCCTGACCGATCGTCGCTGGGCGCCGCTCGTCGGCCTTGCCTTCGGCCTCGCGCTAGCCACCAAGCACAACAGCTGGATGTTGCCGGCGATCTTCGCGATCCACTATGCGTGGGTGCGAGCGCAAGACGCCCGCCACGCGCGTTCGTTGCGGCCATCGATGTGGTGGTTGCCCGCGATGTTGGGGCTCGGGCCGATCGTGTTCTTCGCAACCTGGCCTTGGGTCTGGTTCGACTCTTGGAACCGTATCGGCGCCTACGTTCGATTCCATCTCCAGCATGTGCACTACACGTACGAGTACTTCGGCGTCAGCTACTTCGAGCCGCCGTTGCCGGTCTCGGTGCCCTTCGTCATGACGCTGTTCACCGTTCCGATCACCGTCGTGGCTCTCGCGATCATTGGCCTAGCGAGTCGCCGAAGAGAGCTCGCGCCGAACTGGCGACCCGGCCCGGACGGTTCTCAAGACACCCGGGTCGAAGTCCTGTGGCTCGGATGTCTCCTCGCACCTCTCGTCGCGATCGCGCTTCCGTCGACACCGATCTTCGGCGGCACCAAGCACTGGATCACGGCCTATCCGTTCCTCGCGCTCTGGTCTGGGCGTGGCCTCATCTCGCTGATCGGCAACACCGGAAACCTCGCGAACGCGCTGCCGGGACTAAGACGGGTGGTGTTCTTTTGTTTGTGCCTGGCACCGGGCGTGACCCAAGCGGCTCACAGTCATCCTTTCGGCCTCTCGCACTATGGACCGGTCGCGGGCGGGACCCCTGGGGCCGCCGACCTCGGCATGAACCGGCAGTTCTGGGGGTTCACGACGGGGAGCCTTGCGTCGTGGCTCACCGAAAGGCTCCCTCAGGGCGGCTCCGTGTGGACCGGCGATACGACGTGGGGCGCATGGAAGATGATGCAGGCCGATGGCCTGCTGCCCGACAATATCGTCCCTGCGCGGTCGATGGCCCAGGCGGATCTGATCCTGGTTCACCACGAGGCGCACTTCCGCGAAGTCGACTATCAGGCCTGGGTTTCTTCGGGTTCCCCGCAACCGGTCCACGTACTGACCTACGATGGGGTGCCGATCATCTCGGTCTATGAGAACCCGTGAGGCTAGGTGGAACGATGTCTCGCTTTGCCTGCAGCGACCCGTGCCCGGGTCATCAGTGCAAACAGGCTCTCGACGATCCCGATCACGACATACGCGGACAGCAACCACACCAACGCCATCGAAGGGTGGTATCGGAGCGCGATCCAAATCGTGACGGCCAGTGCCGTCGAGATGAACAACACGGTCCGCCACGAAAGACGAAGGTCTTTGAATGAGCGGAAGGGCATCGGGCTCACCATGAAGAACGACAGCGCCACGACCAACGTCGAAATGATGAACGGCGAAAAAGGAAGCTTCCCCGTGAGCGTGTTGGCGACCACGATCGAGATGAGGATCGCTGCCGCCGCCGGGATCGGCATGCCTTGGGTGTACTTTCCAGGCGCGTGGGGTTGCCCGTCGTCGCCTGTGGAGGTGACGTTGAAGCGGGCGAGCCTGATCGCGCCGGTCCCGACAAACACGAACCCGACCAACATGCCTGCCGTCCCTAGCTCTTCGAGTGACCAGTGGTAGACGAGGATGGCTGGCGCGACGCCAAACGACACGATGTCGGCGAGGGAGTCGAGTTGAACTCCGATCGCAGTCTGGGTCTTGGTAAGGCGCGCGACTCGTCCGTCGATCGTATCGAAGAAGAGCGCGAAGATGATCAGCAGGGCGGCTCGGTAGAAATCCTCTCCGGTCGGTTGGCCCGAGCAGATCAAGATCGCGTAGTACCCGCAGAGCACGCTGCACAGCGTGAACAAGTTGGGGAGGATGAAGAGGCTCTTCCTCAGGTCTACTTTCACGGGGGATCCATCACTTGCTGCACCCAGGCGAGGTCATAGGCTACGAGATGGCGTTTTTGATGTCCACCTCGCGTCCGAACTCACGGCGAACGCGGCGGAACAGCCGCCAACGCACCGAGAGCAAGGTTGCGAAGCCGCAGCTGGCCCGCACGCTCGTAGAGCGTTTCGAGAAGCCGGGCCGCTCGTCCTGGGCGGCGTTCGAGGAGGTCGAACAGGGCCGCGGCCTCTGGCGCGTTGCGACCTCCGGCGTCTTCGTATCGTTTTAGAGCATCGATCCTTTCCGCAACTGGTACCCCCCAACCGTGGAGGGCGAGCCACCCCCAATAGGCCTGCTCTTCGATCCTCGAGAATCCGTCGGTTGCTTCGGTGCGATGGATCAAGTTCCAGCGCGCCTTGTACATCGCTCGCACCGTCATGGGAGGCGCAACCAAGACCCCATTGGCGACCGCGCCATATCGGTCGAGGATCTCACCGAAGCCACCAAGCGTACCCGTCTCGAGGTCGCCCTCAGGCGAGCGGCTTGGGTCCGGGAACGCCTCCATGAAGCCCACGACTGCACGCGCTCGCAGCGCCGTAAAGGCGTCTGGACCTCCTCGGCGGTCCAAGGCCTCTAGTGCGCGGTGTATCTCGGCCTGGCGCGTATCGTAGTCAGCTCGCGTGTAAGGTGGGTCGATCTCCGCGAGCCCGTGGTCGACGAACAAGCCTTGCAGACGGTCGACGTCGTCTCCCTCGGAGAGCTTCGATGACAGCTCCTCGCTCCGACGTACGGATGCGGCAACCGCCCGACGATCGAGGACGAGGCTTGGCATCTCCCAAGGGGCCACCGGTTGCGGAATCGCAAGGACGGCCCCGAGGAGTGCCCCTGCGAGCGTCCAGGCGATCAGCGTTACCCCCGAGTCGCTCACCGCGGCAGCCTACCATGGTTGGACCCGTGAAGCTGACTCTCTGCGGGTGCCTGCTACGCTAGTGCGGCCAAGATGAAGGTCGATGTGCACTACTATGCCGCCGCACGAGAACTCGCTGGCTGTGGGTCTGCCACGTTCGAGTTTCCGTCGATGGTGATCGCGCAAGAGGTGCTGCGCCGCGCTGTCGCCGATCGACATCCGTCCATCGCACCTTTTCTCGAGCGCATGCGCCTCGCCGTGAACGGCGACTTCGTGGATCGAGACGAGGAAATCCGGGATCGCGACAGGATCGACGTGTTGCCTCCGGTTGCGGGAGGAGCGCCGAGCATCTCCTGCAGGATCGTCGACGCCGACATTTCGGTTGAGGAAGCGCTGCGCACGGTCTCGGACCCTGGTGCAGGCGGCGTGAGCATGTTCACCGGAGTCGTCCGCGACCACGCCGATGGGAAACCCGTGTCACGGCTCGATTACGAGGCGCACGAGAGCCTCGCACTCAAGGAGATGGAGCGCGTCCTTGGTGGCGTCGCGAGCGAGCATCCCGGTGTACGACTGACCGCGGTTCATCGCGTCGGGCAGCTTGCCGTCGGTGACATCGCCGTATGCGTGGCGGCGAGTGCACCGCACCGCGCCGAAGCGTTCGAGGCCTGCCGAAAGGCCATCGACCGAATCAAGGAAACGGTTCCCATCTGGAAGAAGGAATGGGGGCCGGACGGCGAAGCCTACTGGGTCAATCTCGACGAATGACTCGTGCGAGCCATTTCAGGGCGCCAACGCGCCTTCGAGTGACTCAAGCGCGGAATCCTCGAGCACGCCGACGCATGTGAGGTGGGCCTTCGATGGCGTGAGGTGGTCACTCACGACGCGTCGTACGTCCTCGGCGGTGACCGCCATGACTTGGTCCGCGATCGTACGAAGCGACTCGGGCAGGGCGAAAAGCGCGCTCGTGCCGACGAAATGCGAAGTGTCCTCCGGATCGTCGACGACGGTGCGAAGGTCCCACAGGTAGCGACGCTTGGCTTTTTCGATCTCTTCCGGCGTCGGCGCGACATTGGCGAGGGACTCGACCAGTTCGAGTAGCGTGTCGACCAGTTTCGGAACCTTGCCGTGCTCGACCGATGCGCCGAAGTCGTAGACGCCGCAATCCTCGAACGTGTCCTGGCCGGAGAACGCCTCATAGGCGAGGCCGCGCTCTTCACACACGGTTCGGTGGACGCGCGTGCTCAATCCGTCGTCCAAAATGCGGTCCAACAGGATGAACGTCGCGGCGTCCGGGCTTCGCACGCCCGGGGTGTGGAACGAGAGCCGAACTTCGGTTTGGCTACCCGATTCGTGCACGTACGACACGCGGCGCCGATCGGTCGATGGCTTCCACTCGCCTACATCGGAGGCGGCGCCCGCCCGAAAAGGGTCGAATCCCCGTTCGATCACGGCTTTGATCTCTGCCTCGTCGAACGCACCCGCCACGCACAGGACAGTGTTCTTGGCGGTGTAGTGAGTGCGGTGGTGCCGCTGCAGGTCGTCCGCATCAAAGGCGTCCAGGTTGTCGATGGGACCCGCGATTGTGAACCCCAACGAGTGGTCTCCGTAGAGGAGCTGGCGGGATACGTTGTCGATGTCGATCTGTTCACCCTGCTCGTTCAGCTCCTCGAGAATCTCCTCTCGGATGATCTGTTTCTCCGTCTTCAACTCGGTGAGCAGCGGGTTCTGAAGCACGTCGGCAAGTAGAGCCGTGCCCTCCAGGATCGTCTCGCTCGGCAGCGTGAGATCGTAGCTTGTGAAGTCCACGTGGGTCGCTGCGTCGAGCGTTCCACCGAGGCGCTCGATCGCGAGGTTGAGCTCATGCGCCTTCGGATGTCGTTCCGTCCCGCGGTAGAGCATGTGCTCGAGGAAGTGGCTGAGGCCGTTCGTCTCGGGAGACTCATATCGAGACCCGACGCGAACAAAGCAAGAGACCGTCGCCGATTGCAGATGGGGGAGGGGGATGAGTCTTACGCGAAGGCCGTTCGCGAGCGTCATCGTCCCGCAATGGAGCTCCTGCAGGCCGACCGCGCTAGCTATTGCCATCCGCAGTCTGGAGCGGATTCACCCGCAAAGCGTCATCTTCGACCGCCTGCTCGCGGAGCTCGCGGATGTAGGCGTTGACGGCTTCTTCCTTTTTGAGTGTGCGGAGGACCTCGCGGGTCGACTCTCGAAGGTCGTCGGTGAACGCCGCCTCGTCCGGGCGCCTGCGGTCGAGCACTTTGAAGATCACCCACTCGCGGCCGATCCGAACTGGCTCCGCTGGAAACTCTTGGTCTTCTTCGACCGCGAACACGGCGTCGAGAAGGACGTTGGTTGACAGCCCAGGCACCGGAACGGCCTGTCGGCCGAACTTGCCGGTGGTCTCGAAGGACGGGGCGATGGCCGAGTCCTTGTCGCGCTCAGCCTCCTTACGGAGGCGTGCGTCGAGTGCACCTTGGCCGGACGCCTTCCATGCCGCGAGGGCTGCCCCGGCTGCCTCCTTGGTCTCGGTCTGGATCCAGTCGTTGATGTACAGGTTCTCCGCAAGCTCGCGCTTGGCTTCGTCCTTAGGCACATCACCCTCGCGAATCCCCGTGACCTTGATGATGTGATAGCCGAAGTCGGTCTCGACGACATCGGACACTTGGTCGACCTCCATCGAGAAGACCGCTTCGTCGAACGACTCGGGCATGGCGCCCTTCGGTTGGTAGCCGAGGTCGCCGCCTTTGGGGCCCGTGATCCGGTCGTCGCTCTCGGCGCGTGCCAGCGCCGAGAAGTCCTCGCCCTTGGCTGCGCGCGCCTGCAAGGCGATGGCTTTCTTCTCGGCCTTGGCGCGATCCTCGTCCGTCGCGAACGACCCGGTCTTGACCAGGACGTGCTGCGTGCGGATCTGTTTGTCGAGATTCGTGAAACGGAACTTGTTGGCTTCGTACGCCCCTTCGAGCTCTTCGTCGTGCTCGCCCATCCACGCTGCGATCGCCGTCTCGGTCACGGCGGGCTTGCTCTTGCCGTAGTATGCCGGTGTGAAGCGGACGTACTCGAGCTCTGCGCTGTCGTTCTCGCGCACATAGTCGTCCCATGCTTCCGCGTCGCTGACGTTGACCACGGATGCCACGAGGTCGCGCATCTGCGCCGCGAGGTATTCGTCCACCTGGCCTTCGACAAACTCGCCGACGCTCCTTCGGAGGCCGTTCTCGATGTATCGCTTGGCGAGCTCGAGGTTGAACGTGCCGTCCTTGTCTTCGAAGTTCACCGGAATCTCGCCTTGGGGAACCTCGGGTGGCGCGGACGTCCCGAGCGACAGCAGAATCACGCCGTCGTTGACGAATCGTGTCATCACGTCGTCCTCGGTGACTTCGAAGCCGACCTTTCGCGCCTCACGGGCGAGAAGGGTCCGGTCGATCAGTCCGTTGAGGACGAGCTTCGGAAGGCCTAGCGACTCTTGTGTCTCGGCTGGGAGCCTTCCGAAGTTGCCGACCGCGTAGGCGGCCTCGAAGTCGCCCCTGCTGAGCGTCTTGTCATAGACGCGTGCCAGGTAAGTAGAGCCGCCGGCCGCACAGCCCTCGGCTTGCCCACCCCCAAACTGGAGGGCGAACACCGCCGAAAGAAGCACGACGAGGAGTACGAGAAAGAACCCTTTGAGCTTATCCGCCATCACCAATTGCCGTTTAAAGAGGCCGAACCATAGAGGAGAGGTCGACAAACGGCAAACTGGGATTCTCGGCTGCTCGAGGACCCCGACAGTTGGCGCCGGACGCCGGGGATTCTACACTTCGCGCGACCCAGCAGAACGACCCGAGTGTGAGGAAAGTGAGGGGGATGTGGCCCAGGGTTCGAGCCTACCGCCGCTAAAATCGAACAGCAGCAAGGGCAAGTACGCCGTCGTGCTCCTCCTACTCTTGGGAACCTGCAGCGCGGGATGGTTCTACCTCCAAGGAGGAGGGGACTCAGCCTCAGAGCCCGTGGCGGAGGTCGTTGAGCCGGAGCCGCCTCCGAGGGCTCAGTTCGAACCCGAGATCGAGATCCCCGAGCCCGAGGAAATCGAGCCCCCAGAGACACCTGAGTCGCCCGGCGCCGGGGATGGCTCAGGGGCCGGCCGCGGTCGCGAACCGGTGGTCTGCAACGGGACGCTTCAAGCAAGCCAGATCCGGGCGACCATCAACGGTGCGCCACGCAAACAAGTCCAGACCTGCTACGAGCAGCGCCTCAAGGACAACAACCTCTTGCAGGGGCAGATGACAGTACTGATCACGATCGGCTCTCAAGGCCGCGTGCGCAACGTCTCGATCTCAGGCTCGCTACGGGACTCGCAGGTGTACTCGTGCGTCAGGCGGGTCGCGCGGTCCTGGAAGTTCCCGAATCCCGAAGGCGGGTGCGTCCGAACGGCGGTCCCGTTCAGCCTCACGCCGAAGCTCTAACGGGGACCCCCTACGGGTCTTCGTTTGCGAATCTCATCAGGTCCTCGACGTCGCTCGAGCTCCCCATGAACACGGGGGTTCGCTGATGGAGTTTCTGCGGCTTGATCTCGAGGAGTCGCTGGCTTCCGTCTGTGGCCGAGCCTCCGGCGGCCTCGACCAAGAACGCCATTGGGCTTGCCTCGTAGAGTAAGCGTAGCTTGCCCTTGCGATTCGTGATGTCGTGCGGATACGCGAAGATCCCGCCTCTCAGAAGCGTGCGATGCAAGTCGGCGACCATGGCGCCGATGTAACGCAGTCGGTAAGCCGGCCGATCTTCGTTGGGCGTCTTGATCCAGTCCGCCCACCGCTGAATGCGCGCATCCCAGTTGTGGTAGTTGCCCTCGTTGATCGAGTAGATCCATCCGCGGTCAGGGATCTGAATGTTCGGATGGGATAGAAAGAACTCGCCGACTCCAGGGTCGTACGTGAAGCCATCGACTCCATGCCCCGTCGAGTAGACGAGCATGTTGGACGAACCGTAAATGACGTACCCAGCGGCCACGATATCGCGGCCGGGTTGAAGCAGGTCCTCGAGCGTCCCCGGCTTCCCATCGGGGGAGATCCTTCGATGGATGGAGAAGATCGTTCCAATCGACGCGTTGATGTCGATGTTCCCCGAGCCGTCCAGTGGATCGAACTGCAGGACGTACTTGCCTTGCGGGTATCGGGCCGGGATCGCGATCGGCTCCTCCACCTCTTCGCTTCCCATGACGCAGACGTGCCCGCCTGCCTCGATGGTCCCGACGATCGTGTTGTTCGCGAAGATGTCGAGCTTCTGGACCGCCTCGCCTTGGACATTGGTCTGCCCCGTTCGACCGAGGATGCCGGACAGGCCCGCCTTGCTCACCCGGCTTCCGATGATCTTGGCCGCGAGCATGATCTGTTGGAATAGACCGGTGAAATCACCGGTGGCTTCCGGCATCCGTCTCTGTCGCTCGAGCAGGTGGCGCTCGAGGGTTGTGCCGATGGGGCTTTCGTCTGAAGGGCCAATGGAGCCGGCAGTAGGCATTGCTGCGCGGCATACCAGAGCCGTCGAGAGTGCGCTAGGATGGTACCCAGGTGGGCCACGATATCCTTGATTGGGGATACCTACGTGTGGGCTGTTTGATGTAAACTTACCGTGTCAGGCAAACTGTGACGAATTTCCGGAACTGGTTGAAGCAGACCCAGCAACGCAGGTCGGGGATCCCCCGAATGCGGAGCGTGAAGGGCCTCCCCGGCGTGCTGGCGCGGGGTGACTTGAGCGTGGTCTATCAGCCGATCGTGTCGCTGACGACGATGGAGCCCTTTGCTTACGAGGCCCTGGTTCGGAGTGATTCGCCACACTGGATCAACCCGCCCAAATTGTTCGACGAGGCGATCAAGAGCCGTTGCGTCGGTGCGCTCGGCCGAGCGATTCGGGAGATCGCCACCGCGAACTGCGCGGGCGCCCCGCTGTTCCTCAACGTGCACCCGAACGAGTTCGACGAGTCGTGGCTCGTCCAACCCGACGATCCGATCTTCACACACGACCAACCGATCTACTTGGAGGTCACGGAGTCGGTTCCTCTGACCCACTTTGCATACTGCCACAGCGTGCTTCGCGAGATTCGCGGCAAGGGCGTTTCGCTAGCGGTCGATGACCTCGGAGCCGGGTACTCCAACCTCAAGTACATCGTCGATCTCAAGCCCGAGATCGTCAAACTCGATCGCACGCTCATCGCCGATCTTGCAGACGACCGTCGTGCTCAAGTCTTGGTTCGACACATCGTTCGACTCTGCCACGAGCTCGGCGCACGCGTCGTCGCGGAGGGAATCGAGCAGGAGACGGAGATGAAGGTCGTCGTCGACTGCGGTGCGCACTATGGCCAGGGCTACTACTTCGCCCGGCCCGCATATCCTGCCCCGGGGGTCAGCGCGACTCCCCGCGAAGTCATGAGCAAGGGCGCCTGAGCGCCGTTCACCGAAGCGAGTACCGAGACAGGCCCTAGATAGCTAGATAGGGACCGACTCGTAGCTCACATCGCCCGCTTCGTGTCCTTCGATGGTCAAGATGGAGGCGACCTTGTTGCCTGCCGCGCCTCGTTCGACCGCGACGATGGTGTGAAGAGAGCTCCCAATCATCTGTGCTGCACACGCTTTGTCGGTCCCGCTACAACTCGTCGCGACGATCAATCCTTCGACCGGGTTGCTGGTCGTCGCGCAGTGCACGCCGAGCAGATGTCCCGGCTCACGTCCGCCAATCACGCTGAGCGCGGAGGCGACCTCGGCGGCGGTTAGATCGCTCATGACCAGGTGGTCCATCCTTAGGCGTGACGCGTGGGCGATGGTCTCAGCCATCGAAAGGCCTGCGTCTGCGGCACTGAACGACACGACCTTCGTGCGATCGACGTCGAGGTCCGGCAGCGCTTCCACCAACGCCGTGTTCTCCTCCTCGGGTAGCTCTCGGCAGAGCGCCGACAGGAGCGTGGAGACGCCCGACCCTACCGGGCCCAGCACAGCGATGTTGCGGCATTCGGCGGTTGCTTTTCGGAGGTGCGCCGCCGCTTCCGCGGACATCCAGCCGTCTTCTGACAGTTGGTCGAGGGTGGCGGTTCGGTCGATGCGGATCTCGATCAGAGGTCCCGGGGAGACCAGCGGGGGTCTCAGGATCGTCACGCGTGGGCCGAAGCTCAGTCGACCGTGGAACACAGGTTGGTCGTCGAGTGACCGGTCGCATTGCGCCGCGAGTCGGCGCGCGATGACATCGAGCGCCTCCGGGGACGAAAAGGAGAGGGCCGTAGGCCTAGGACCGTCACCCGTATCGATGAGCACGCGGTCTGTACCGCTGACGACGATCCACTGGATCTCGTCGTTCGACAGCACATCATCCAACGCGCCCAGTCCAACGATCTCATGCAACGCCGTGTGCGCGACCTGGCGCATGTCGACTTCCGAGTCGACCGAGCCGTCCTTCTGCATGGTGAGGAACGTCTCCGCGATGGCGGCACGTGCCGCGGACCAGCGGTCTTGGTCCTTCATGGCCGCCGGGCTCACGTCCTCGATGTCGAGCCTCTTGGACAACCGGCCCATGAGCTCGGTCAACGGATCCTTCGCGGGCGCGCCCAGCTCGGCTTCGTCGGTCGGCCGACTCTCGATCCGGGGCGGCAGGCTCGTGGCGATCGGGTCTTTCGGCCGGCTCGTCCGCGCCCGGTGCGGCAACGAGGTACGAACCGGCATCGAGGTCTTCGGGACCGATGACCGACCCGGTGCCGGTGCAGCCGAAGGTGGCGGGGGCGGCTCCGAGACCTGCTCTGGCGCCCGGCTCCCCTGAGACGTCACCGCGTCCCCCTCGAGCGTAATGATGAAGTCGGCGATGTAGATCTTGTCGCCTTGCTTCAACGGGTGAGGCGCAGTGATCTTGCGACCGTTGACCCAGGTGCCGTTGGTGCTGTTGAGGTCGACGACCACGGCCTTCTCCTCTTCGAGCGAGAGGCGCGCGTGCTGCTTCGACACATTGCGCTTGGCAAGGACGATATCGTTTCCGTTGACGCGTCCGACGGTCAGCTCAGGCTTCGAAAAATCGAGCCTTCGCTTCTCGCCCCCCCCGTCGGTGATCACCACCGCGTACATTCGTTCGATCATTGAAGAGGCGTCGACCCGTCGCGTCAAGTCTCCCGCATTCTTCGCCCTCACGGCTGACCGTGCACGTCGAGCCTTCAGTGCGGGCACCCTGCTAAACACTTGAAATCATGAGCGTTCGCACGAGGCTAGAATGCTGAAGATCCGTTTAGGGGTTAAAAACATCCTCCTCTGGCCGGAATCGGTACCACCGAACGGGTCAACTGCGGTAGCTTACGCCGCATGCCTGGTGGCTTTTTGATCGTAGAGGACGAGCCGACCCTGGCCCGAACGCTGGCGAGAACGTTCGGGCGCCACGGCCCCGTCGATGTCGTCCACAATATGGCCGCGGCCCGTGACAAACTTGGAACACACGCCGAGTGGACGGGCGTCGTCCTCGACTTGATCCTGCCTGACGGTTATGGCCTCGACCTTCTGGCGGAGATCCGGGAGCAGTATGGGGCACTCCCCGTTCTGGTCCTGACGGGTGAGCTTAATCGTGATGTAGTTAACAAAGTGCAGACGATGCGCGGCGAGTACGTGTGCAAGCCGGCGTCCGCCGACAACCTGAACCCGTTCATTCAGCGTGCCCTCGCACAAGAGCGGGTCGACGACGCCGCGATCGGCCAACGCATCGAGCACCTCGCGCGCCAGCTTCGGCTGACCCGCCGCGAGACCGAGTTGCTGACGCTCTCGGTCGACGGGCTCTCCCGAAAAGAGCTCGCGGACGCGCTCGGGGTCGCCGAAAACACGGTCAAGGCGCAGATCCGGTCACTCCTCAAGAAGAGTGGCGCCCGGAGTCTGGCGACCCTGGCACAGAAGGTCATCAAGGGCGCGGCACACGAGAGCGTCCCGCCTGGGCCCCCAGTCACGAGCGGCTGAGCACCCGCTCGACCTCGTCGAGATCGTCGTGGACTTCGATCCGGTTTGTCGGGGTCGCGGCTGCCGCGCGGCCGCCCGCGAGTATCCGGACGCCGGGCGGGGCGGCCTTCTCGATCGCGTTGAACTCGCGTGCGACCGCTTCTGGGTCGAGATTGCTGACCGAGACCATGATCATCTTCGCGTTGGCTTCCCGTGCCGCAAATGCGATCTCCTCAGCCGGTAGGTCGGCGCCGAGATAAAGCACGCGCCAACCGTGCATCGTGGCCAACATCGCGACCATCAGAGCGCCGAGTTCGTGCCGCTCGCCGGCGGGTGTCGCCACGACGGTGACCGGCATGGCGTCGCTCGCGGGGTACAGGCGCATGAGCGAAAACAGGAGGCCACGCATCACCGTTGAACTCGCATGTTCGTGTGCAATTCGAAGCTCACCTCGCTCCCAACGATCGCCAACCTCGCTCAGGATCGGCCCCACCACGCTCCTCAGGAACTCCCCCGGCTCCGTCCCGAGGGCCGCACGCGACAGCATCTGCTCGGCCCCGAGGACGTCGAGGTCTTCGATGGAGGCGATGAACCGACGCCTGAGAAGCTCGAGCCTATCGGCCCTGTCGGGTGTTTCCGCGGATGGGAGCTTAGCGGCCATGCCTTGGAGCTCGGCCGTCGGCAGCCGCGCGATTCCGCCGATCGAATGCCCTTCCGCGACCAACCGGCTGAGGACCCTGAGCCGGGCGACGTCCGCATCGTTATAGAGGCGGCCGCCCGCCTCGGTGCGATGCGGAAGTACCGCGGCGTACCGCTTCTCCCAAACGCGCAGGGTGTGGGTGGAAAGCCCGGTCATCTTGGCGACCATCCCGACGCGGTACTTGGCTTCGTCCTTCATGCCGGCATAGCCCTTACGGAGCAGATGTGCTCTTTGACACGATCCTGTCTAACCCATGTCTATACCTGGGATTCTCGCCAATCAAGCATTCACTGAGAAAAGCTGCCCCTACTCCTTGACGACTCTCATTGCCGTAGTAGAAAGCTGTACAAGACCTAGACATGACTTAGACAGGTCGGAGGAGAAACATGATCAACAAAACGACATTGGGTATCGCGGTCGTCGCCATGCTGAGCTTCGGCATGGTCGGCTGTGGGGATGATAGCGACACGGGCACAGGTGGCTCGGGCGGAAGCGCGACCGGCGGGACCGGCGGTGGAACCGGCGGCATGGGCGGCGACGGCGGAGCCGGCGGCGGCCTCCTAGGTAGCGGCGCCGTGACGGCGGTCCATTTGGCTCCCGACATTCCGGCCGAAGGCGACACCGCGGTGGCGATCTTCCTCGACGGCGAGGAGACCGAGTTTCAGGTCTCGTACACGGAGTCCTCGGGTCGCATCGAGCTGCCTGCCGGCACGTATGACATCGGCATCGGGGTTCCCGGTGGTGACGAGCCCGTTCTGCAACTCGACGGCGTCGAGATCATGGATGGGTCCGATCTGACCGTGGTCGCCTATCGCACCAACGACCCACCCCCGGCCGTCCCGGTCAACGTGTTGGTCTTCAACACGTCCATCGATGGGCTTGAGGCCGGCTCGGGCCGCGTGTTCATCGGCCATGGCGCCAATGACCCCGCACTTGATCCCGTCACCGTGGCCACGGTCGATGACCCAGTCACCACCTGCACCGACGTCGCTGCCGACCTCGGCTTTGGCAACATCGCACCCGAGATGGGCGGACTCGACCTCGCCGAGGGCAACCTCGACGTGGTGTTCTACACGGGCGAGACCTGCCCGCCGTTCTTCGCCGACCTCATCGTCGATGTCCCCGTGACGCCGGACGTCTCGAGCGTTCTCATCGCGGTCGACGAGGATCCCACCGACAACCTCGCATTCCAACTCTTTGGCATCATCGACGCCGATGATCCTGCCCCGCTTATTCCCCCCCCAGCTATGTAAATCCTAATCCTCTTCCTAGACACCACGCGCTTCGGCGCACGGGCCGCTCATCTCCCGGTGAGCGGCCCTTTTCTTTTTGCACCGTTGACGGCGAAGGCTTCTCCTAGGTAGGACGCGAGGGTGGGCGTAGACAGCGGTCGGTTCGAACGGGTTCGGTGTGCCGCGTGCGTGTTGGCGGCTGCGCTCGTGGCCCAGCTCTCGGGATGCACCGAAACGACGGATACCTCGCCGATTCCGAGCTTGATACCGCTTCCCTCGTTGCCCGCCGATACGCCAGCCGACCCCTACCTCCGCTCCGACTCGAGGTTTGGCACGGTGCATCTGCACGCGGGCTTCAATCCTGACCCTCGCATCGTCGAGGGCACCGCCGACGGTCAGCTCCCCGCGAACACGATTCACCGTCGCTGCCGCGGCTGGACCTCGGCCGAGCCCGACTACCTGCTCTCCGCCGATACTGCCTTTCTTCAACTCCACGTTCTCGGTCGCGCGGAGGTCGCGCTTTCGCTGGTACTCCGAAAGCCGAACGGACGCGTCGTCTGCAAGAACAGTCGGAGCGCCAGTCGCGGGGTCGTGCTCCGGACGGACCTGCCTCTTGGGACGTCGCAGTTGTGGGTGTCCGTGGCCGAGGAAGGTGCCAGCGCTCCGTACCGACTTGGGTTCTCCGAGGTGTCGTCGCGGCCGACCAGCATCCCGGCTCCCGAAGACACGGTCGAGCCCGCCGCGGCGCCGAGCCCGCCCTGACACCGCGCGACGCGCCCACAGCTCCAGCGATGCGCGCGGCCTAGCTGAGAAAGCCCACGCGGCGGGCCACGTCTTGCACGACGGGTAACACCGCGCTGAAAGCGTTGGCGTTGCAGGCGAGGATACCGCGGTCGTTCCGCATGTCGGTCCCCCCGTAGTGATACGCACGTCCGGCGAGGTCGGTGAACCTCCCGCCTGCCGCCTTGAGGATCGCTTCGGGACCGCAGGCGTCCCACGCGCTCGACTTGTTGGACATGTGGATGTAGAGGTCGGCGCGCTGTTCGGCGATCAAGCCGACTTTGAGACCAACCGATCCACTCGCAGTTTCTTTCGAGATCTTGAGTCTATCCATGGCGTCGTCGATCGGTTGGCCCCGGTGCGAGCGTGAAACGACGAGCCGAAGCCGTTCCGTGTCGGCGATGTCACTCACCCGGAGCGCGGTCCGCAGCCCCCCGACCTCCATCTCGGCGCCTGCGCCGACGACCCCCGCATAGAGCTTATCGTCGACGGGTCGATACACGACACCGAGAGTCGACACACCCTCGATCGCGAGCCCCAACATCACCGCGAACTCGCCGTTCTTTGCGATGAATTCCTTGGTTCCGTCGAGCGGATCGACGTACCAGCAACGCCCCCCTCGGAGCGCGTCGCTTCGGTCCTCGCTCTCTTCAGCGACGATCCCGTCATCAGGGAACGCCGTCCTCAGGGCGTCGACGATGTATGTATTGGCGCGGGTGTCTGCTTCAGTCACCGGGTCCGACTTCGACTTGAACGCGACGGCGTAGTCGGTCTCGTAGAGCTCCAGCAAGATGCGGCCCGCCACCCGGGCGATCTTCTCGGCTTCGAGCAGCTCTTTGTCGAGCATGTACCGCTCTACCACGGGTTTTCGATCCGGCCACGTTCATCCGAGCCGCCGGGCAAGGTCGGCGAGGAGGGTCGCGACGGCGTCGACGCCGTCCAGGGTCGTCATCGGAGTCCCGGGCGGTGCCGTGCGCTCGTCCGAGATGACGAAAGCGCCGACCCCGTGCTGGTTCGCGAACTCGATCGCCGGTAGGTCTGTCACGTCGTCACCGGCGAAGAAGACGCTTTCCGCCCGGCTCCGACCGAAGATCTCTCGGAGCGCTTCTCCCTTGTCTCCGGTAACGGCTTCGACTTCGACCAGGGAGCGACCCTGTCGCGGGTGGAGTCCAACCGAGTTTGCGAACGCTTCCGCCTCCTCGAGGATCTCCTGCGCGCGTTCAGGCTCGGCTTGGGCGAGCACCCGGACGTGCACCGCGATGGCGCCGGGTTTGTGTTCGATGAACGCTCCCTCGGCGTGTTCGCGAGTCCATGCATCGAAGCGATCGAGTGCATCTCGGTGCGACTCGGTCATCGCGCGGGGCTTCGGTCGCTCCCCAGGTGCAATGACGACCCCGCCGTGCTCGACCCCGCGCCATATCCCATCGATCTGCTCCATTCGGGACAGCGACGACAGATCGCGGCCGGTGATCAAGGCGAGCACCACGTCGTCGGCGTGCCCAAGCCGCTGCAGAGACGCCATCGTGCTTTCTGGAATGGTCGCGGCGTCTGGGTCCTCGACGATGGGGGCGAGTGTACCGTCGACGTCGAGTCCGACGAGCAGCGGTCGCGCGAGGCTGAGCACCCGGTCGACGAGGGTCACGCGTTCTCCAGCGCCGAGATGTAGTCGTCGGCCCAGCCGTGAACATCGAGGCGGGAGACTTCTTGCCGAAGCGATCGCATGCGTTTGCGCATCTCTGCGCGTTTCATGCTGAGCGCCTGCCGTATGGCTTCCGCCATCGCGTCGACATCGTACGGATTGACCTGAACCGCCGCCTGGAGGTACTTGGCAGCTCCGGCGAACTCGCTGAGTACGAGAACCCCGTCTTCCTCGGTTCGTGATGTCACGTACTCGTGTGCCACGAGGTTCATGCCGTCTCGGAGTGGCGTCACCCAGGCGACGTCGGCGGCCCGGTAGAGTGCGAACAAGGCGCGCTGGCTCAGGTTCCGGTACTGGTAGTGAATGGGGATCTGGCCGGTGTCCGAGTAGCGACCGTTGATGTCGCCCACCATCCGGTCGATCTCCTCCTTGAGGTCGGCGTAGGCCTTCACGTCCGTTCGGCTCGGCACCATCACCTGCATCAGGAGGTATCGGCTGCGAGCGTGGCGATCGTGCTTCAATAGGGCGTCGAAGGCCCACAGGCGCTCGGGTATTCCCTTCGTGTAGTCGAGCCGGTCGACCCCGAGAATCAGTCGCCGGTTTCCCATCGCGTTCCGGATTCGCCCCACTTCGCGCTCGACGTCCGGGTCGATCGCGAGAGCTTCCAGTTCTTCGACCGGCACGCCGATCGGCGCCGCGACGGTCTTCACGGTCCGGTTCCGATGACGGATCGAGTTCTGCGACACGCGGTACGGGGTGAAGCGTTTGACGCACTCCCGGAAGTGGGCCTCGTACTCCGGCAGGTGGAAACCAAGAAGGTCCGCACCCAGAAGCCCTTCGAGAATCTGCTCGCGCCAGGGAAGGATCCCAAACGTGTCCGGTGACGGCCATGGGATGTGGCAAAACCAGCCGACGCGGGCTTTGGGCCGACGGCTTCGAATGAACCCTGGCACAAGCATCAGATGATAGTCCTGGACCCAGACCAGGTCGGACGCGCCGCTCGTCGAGAGTGTCATGTCGGCGAACTCTCGGTTGGCGTTCACATAGTTGGACCAAGGCGCGTCCCCCACCCGGATCGTCGGCGGGAAACTGTGAAGGAGTGGCCAGATCACGCCGTTCGATACGCCCTCGTAGAAGCCGCGCTCATCGCTGCGTTTGAGCGCGATGTACGCGAGGTCGTACTCGAGGTGCGGGACCGGCACGGTGATCGAGTCGAAGTCCTTCGCCTGCTTCGCGCTCACCCATACTCCGCCGCGCTTCTGCAACACCGGATCGAGTGCCGCGACGAGGCCCCCAGCCGCGCGCACCCATCGGTCCTTACCTCGCGTAGCCTCATGGCGATACGGCCCTCGGTTCGAAACCACCACCAGTCTCCGGTCCTTCTTCGCCATGGCGCGGAAGCATAGCAGGATCGACCCACGTCCCGTTTTCTGATACCGCTGTTCCTATGGGCGCCGACCCCTCGAGTTTTCTCCGCGGCCGGACGAGAGAGACGCAGATCCGTCGGGACGCGCGCGGCCGCTGGTTCGATGGCGACGATCCCATCGACCACCCGAACCTCGTGCACTCATTCGACGGCTGGGTCGACCGCGCCGAAGACGGGCGATTCTGCCTGAGCAATGCGATCAACTGGGCCTACGTCGAGATCGAAGGCCCCGCGTACTTCGTCAAGGACGTGGCGGTCTCCGCAGAGGGGGTCATTCTCCACCTCTCTGGGGGCCACGATGAAGCGCTCGATCCAGCCTCCCTCGTGCAGGGTCCCGAGGGGGCGCTTTGGTGCGCCGTCCGAGACGGACGCTGCCCGGCGCGTTTCGACAATCATGCGGTCAGCAAGCTGTCGCCCTGGGTCGACGAAGATCCTGAGGGGGTGTTCGTCGAAGTGGGCGGTGTCCGGGTCCGCCCCGCGCCAGTGACCGATCCCCTTTCACTCGGAACCGAAAAGCGCTAGGCAACGCCCGTGAATCGGCGTGAGCTCATGGCGGCGGCCATCATCGGCGCGATCGCGTTTCCCCTCCTGCTGATCTTCGCGGGCGCGATCGTAGACGCCCGCGTTCGTGCCAGCGAGGCTCCGTTTCGTGCGGTGCTCGGCAACGGCCGCTTCGAAGCTCTGATGTCCGGCGAGGGCGGGATTCCCCACTATCTTGGCGCCTCCCTGAGCGCGCCCGAGTTCACGCTCCCCGAGCAATCGGGAGGGAACTGGAGCCTTGCCGACCAGCGCGGCAAGGTCGTGGTGATGAACTTCTGGACGGTGACCTGCCGCCCGTGCATTCAGGAGATGCCGACGATCGAACTTCTTGCGGAGATCACCAAGGGCTGGGGGGACGTCGAGGTTGTGGCGGTGTCGACCGATCGCGACTGGGCCGAGGTTGAGGCGATCATTCCGGCAGGGTCCGACATCGTGAGCCTTCTCGATGCGGACCGCGCGGTCGTCACCGAGGCGTTTGGAACCAAGCTGTTCCCCGAAACCTGGATCATCGACAAGAACGGCGTCGTCCGGCTGCGTTTCGACGGAGCTTTCGATTGGGCGAGCCCCGTCGCGCTCGATCTAATTCGCGCGTACCGCTGAGCTCTTCGCGCGCTCCAGGTCTGCCCGAGATCTGCTGAAGTTCTGCTGAAGATCTAGGCCTCCGACAGGAGGTAGCGTGACACCCATACGCCGAACGCGATGAACAGAAGATCGAAGGCGGCAAGGATGCGCATCCAGCTGAGAACATCTGCCATGGGCGCGCCCGCGAACAACTCTCGCGTGGCGACCGCGGACGCCAAGAGCGCAGGGGCGACCAGAGGGAAGACCAAGACGCTCAGCACGAGGTCGCGAGCCCGGGTGCGAATACCGACCGCCGAGAACAACGTCGCTGTCGTGACGAATCCAACCGAGCCAAGCACGATGAGGCCGGTTAGCGGTAGCCATTGTCCGCCGGGTTCCAGCTGAAAGAACACCAAGCAGAGGGGGACCAAGAGCAACTCGACCACGAACAGGAGTGCCAGCGCGCTGAGCGATTTGCCGATGTAGATCGAGGCGCGCGGGATCGGTGACAGGAGAAGGGCGAAGACCGCGTCGTTCTCACGCTCGAGGGCCCAGCTCCGGCCGATCAGCAAGACGCCGCAAAAGAGGATCGAGATCCAGAGGACCCCGGGCGCGACATTCGGGGCGCTCACAGGGTCCGTGTAGAAGGCGAGGGATCCCAGCGTGACGACGAGCACCGCAAAGAGGCTCGTCGCCGTGAGGATCTCTTTGCTGCGAAGCTCGAGACGGAGATCCTTAAGCGCGACCCACCACGCCGCCCGTAGCACGTTCATGCGTCCGCCTCGGAGATGCGGCCTCGGTCGATCACGACCACTCGGTCAGCGACGCGTTCGGCGAAGCTCAACTCGTGACTCACGACGACGACAATGGCGCCTGACGCGCGCTGGCGGGCGATCTGTGCGACCAACGTCTCCGTTGAGCGCTCGTCGAGACCCGTGGACGGTTCATCCATCAAGAGCAGCCTCGGCGCGTGTAGCATCGCGCGCGCGATGGCGACGCGTTGGGCTTGTCCCCGCGAGTACGTCCGAAGTGGGCGCTCCCAGTAGTCGGTCATGGTGAGCTCCTGCGCGAATCGTTCCGTTCGATCCGCGCCGTCTGAGAGCCCATGCAGCTTTGCCGCGAGCAAGAGGTTCTCCTGGCCGCTGAGGCCCGGGTAGAGCTGAAGCTGGTGCGCGACAAAGCCGATCCGAGCGCGGAGCTCAGCGGCGTTTGTTGCATCGTGACTGCCGAACCGAACCTCCCCTCGTGTGGGCCGTCCGAGCAGTGCGAGGAGCCAAAGGAGCGTGGATTTCCCCGACCCGTTGGCGCCTAAGACTGCCGTCACCGTTCCTTGCGAGAACTCGAGGTTCACACCGGCGAGCGCCAGCGTGGCGCCGTAGGACTTCGTCAGCCCGGCTACCGCGACTTCTTCGAAATCCAACCTCACCAGAAGTCAGTCTAGAACAAGTCTCGGACGATGCCGTCAAGTTTCAGCCAGCGGTCTTGCGGCACCCGGAGCCAATCGTCTTCGAGCGCGACGTCCCCTCGGCGCAGTGCACGTTCGAGTTCGACCTCGCGCCCCGCGCTCACGTCCCGACCCGCGCGCTGCGCAGTCGAGGCCATGTTCACCCCCGGTAAGGTGCGCAGGCCGAGCATCAGGGCTTCCCTTATCAAGTGGTCCGCGTCCAGCGCTTCGAGCGTGCCTCCCGCCTCGGGGTGGCTCATGTAGCGCTGCGGAATCGGCTCGTTTCGCCACCGTGTCGCCGCGCCCACACCTTCCTCGAGGCAGCCCACCGCGGAAGAGCCGAGGCCGACGTAGGCGCCTCCTTGCCAGTAATGCATGTTGTGGCGCGACTCTTCGCCGCGGACCGCGTAGTTCGACACCTCATAGTGGTCCCAGCCGGCGTCCGAAAACTCGGCCTGCGCCCGCTCGAAGAGATCCGCATATCGGTCATCGGTGGCGACCCGGAGCTTGCCGGCTTTCTGTAGCGATCCGAAGAGCGTCTGGTGCTCGATCGTGAGGGCGTACGCAGAGACATGGCGGACGCCGACCTCCAACAGACGCCGGATGTCCTCGGCGAACTCGCTCTTGGATTGTTCCGGCATCCCGAACATGAGGTCTGCACTCACGCGTGGCACCTCGGCGAACGCATCTTCGACCGCGCGGACCGCTTGCGCGGCGTCGTGCAGCCTTCCAAGGAATCCGAGGTGCACGTCGCGGAGGGACTGGACACCAATCGAAACGCGATTGACGCCGCCGTTCACCAGTGCGGCTGCATGCGCGCGCGAAAGCGAGCTCGGGTTGCATTCGACGGTGACCTCGAGATCGTTCGATTCGACGTCGAACGCACCTCGGATCGCGGAGAGCGTTCGTGCCAACGCTGACGGGTTCCACAACGAGGGAGTCCCACCTCCGAAGAACACCGACACGAGCATCCTTTCCTGCAGATCGGCAGCGCGCGAATCCAATTCACGCAGGAGTGCATCCGCGTAGGCGCCGTGCGCGATCGTGTTCGTCTTGACGGGTTCGGTCGCGAAGTCGCAATAGGGACATTTTCGAGCGCACCACGGGAAGTGCACGTAGACCGACGTCGGTATGGGTTCGCTTGACATGAGGCCCGCTCGGCCGGAGGTATACTCTCAATTCCGAGTACGTCGCAGATGACCTCCCAAGCGTTCCCATCCCTTCGCATCACCGCGGACGCCCTCATCCCGCAGGGCTCGTTTGCTGAGGCGCAAGCGGCGTACCTTCGGCCGCAGCCCGAGCTCGTCCTCGAGCTCACCAAGTTGCTTCGCGAGAAGAACGCCGGCGTGGTGGCTCACTTCTACATGGACCCCGAGCTCCAGGGAGTACTCGCGGCCAGCGATTGGCCGCACATTCACGTATCCGACTCCCTCGCGATGGCGGATCGCGCCATCGCGATGGCCGAGCGTGGCGCCAGAACGATTGCGGTCCTGGGCGTCGACTTCATGAGCGAGAACGTCCGCGCGATGCTCGATGCATCGGGTTTCGAGCACGTGCCGGTGTATCGGGTCTCGACCGATCCCATCGGATGCTCGCTCGCGGAATCCGCCGAGGCACAGGCCTACGGTGCGTACCTCGCCGAGGCAGCCGAGACGCCACGTTCCTTACACGTCGTTTACATCAACACGAGTCTCGTGACCAAGGCCAAGGCACACGCGCTCGTCCCGACGATCACTTGTACGTCGTCGAACGTCGTGCAGACCGTACTCCAAGCCGCTGCGCAGGTTCCCGATGGCCACATCTGGTTCGGGCCGGACACGTACATGGGCGAGAACTTGGCCGCCATGTTCGAGACCATGGGCCAGATGTCCGACCGACAGATCCGCGAAGTTCATCCCGCCCACGACCGTCAGACCATCCGCGCGCTTCGAGAGAGGTTCCACTACTTCGAGCAAGGGACGTGCATCGTCCACCACATGTTCGGTCAAGAGGTCGTCGACACCGTTCGCGAAGAGTATCCGGACGCGTTCGTCACGGCGCATCTCGAAGTGCCAGGCGAGATGTTCGCCCTCGGCCTTCGAGCGCAGAGAGAGGGCGAAGGCGTCGTCGGGTCGACTTCCAACATTCTCTCGTTCGTTCTCGGGAAGGTCGACGAGGCCATTGCCCGAGGCGACGAAGCCGACCTTCGATTCGTCCTCGGTACTGAAGCCGGCATGATCACGCCCATCGTTCGCCAGGTTCAGGACAAGCTCTGCGACTACGCATCTGAAGGGGGCCGCGACATCTCGGCCGAGATCATCTTTCCGGTCGCGAGCGAGGCGATCGCCGCCGCCCCCGAGAGCGACCTGCGCGTCGTCCCTGGGGTCGCCGCGGGCGAAGGATGCTCGACCGCGGGTGGCTGCGCGACGTGCCCCTACATGAAGATGAACTCGCTGAGGGCGTTGATGGACCTCCTCGCGCGCATCGATGTCGACCCCGACTCGAAGCTCGTCCCGTTCGAGCCGAAGAAGTACGTCCAGCAGATCCGCGGGCGCACGGCAGCGGACCTCGGAGGCGAGCCAATCCTCCACATGCGCGGCTTCCAGCGCGCAGGGGAGCTCCCCGAAGCCCTCGTCCAAGACATCTTGACGCGAGGGACCAACGCCGCCGAAGTCGGGTCCTAGGCCCATTTTTTCCAGCCTAACTGGACCTTGACCGGGGCAAACGCGTACTTATGTTGCCGCCGCGGTTCTTGACGACGGGGAGTGATGGACAAGCCGGACTACTACGAGGTGCTCGAGGTCTCGCGCCAAGTGACGGTGACCGAGCTCAAGAAAGCCTACCGACAGAAGGCCCTCGAGTTCCACCCGGACCGCAACCCTGACAACCCCGAAGCCGAGGAACGGTTCAAGCTCTGTGCCGAGGCCTACGCCGTCTTGAGCGACCCCAACAAGCGCGAGACGTACGACAGGTTCGGTCATGCGGGTCTTGGCGGAGGTGGCGCGCCTGGCTTCGGTGACATCGGCGATGTCTTCAGTCAGTTCCAAGACATTTTCGCCGACATCTTCGGAGGTGGTTTCGGCTTCGGAGGGTTCGGTCGACGCCGGCGCGATCCAAACGGGCCGCAACGCGGCGCAGACGTTCGGACCGACATCGTCCTGACGCTCCGCGAGGCGGCCTTTGGCACCAAGAGCGAAGTCGACTTGTCGCACCCGTCTCCTTGCGAAGCCTGCCATGGGACAGGTGCCCTCGACGGCGAACTCGTCGCCTGCGAGACCTGCGGTGGCCGCGGGCAAGTTGCGCGTGCGCAAGGAGCGTTTGTCATGACGACGACGTGCCCCACATGCCGGGGTCGCGGAAGCCTGCCCAAGGCCATGTGCGACGAATGCGATGGAACCGGGCAGCAAGACCTGGAACGCGTCGTGAAGGTCAACGTTCCGGCGGGGGTCGATTCCGGGCAGACGCTTCGGTTGACAGGGCAAGGCCAAGCAGGGTCTCGAGGAGGGCCCGCCGGCGATCTTTACGTCACGGTTCGGATCGCCCCGGACGAGGACTTCCAACGCGAAGGCTTCGACCTGATTCAGCGCGTCGAGGTCACCTATCCTCAGGCGGCGATGGGCGCCAAGGTCGAGGTGCCTGTGCTCGACGAAGACGAGTCGGCGTCACAGACGCTCAAGATCCCGTCGGGCACCCAACCTGGGGACACCCTGATCATGCGAGGGGAGGGCGTTCCTCGGCTCAACGGGCGTGGCCGCGGGGACATGGCGTGCGTCGTCGAAGTCGTGGTTCCGAAGAAGCTCTCCCGCGAACAGAAGCGCCTTTTGAAGGACCTCGACAAGACTTTCGGCAGCTCCTGACGAACACGGTAGATCTTCCCTGCCGAGTGTGTAGCCTTGGAGTCTATGCTCAAGCCGCTTACCGGACTCGATTCGTCGTTCCTGTTCCTCGAGACTCCTCGGCAACCGATGCACGTTGGCAGCGTGTTGGTCTTCGAGGGCACGATTCGGTTCAGTGATTTTCGAGACATGATGAACGCGCGCCTGCACATGGTGCCTCGGATGCGTGAGAGGCTCGTCATGGTGCCGCTCGGGATCGGGAAGCCGTACTGGGCTGAAGACCCAGACTTCAACATCGACATGCACCTGCAGCACGTCGCGCTGCCGAGCCCAGGTGACTGGAAAGAGCTTCGGGGCCTTGCGAGTCGACTCTTTAGCGTTCCGCTCGACCGCACGCGGCCACTTTGGGAGATGACCTTCATCGAGGGGCTCGAGAACATTCCTCAGGCTCCTCCCGGATCGGTAGCGCTGGTGAGCAAGATGCATCACGCGGCGATAGACGGCGTCTCCGGTGCCGACATGCTCGGCATCCTGCTCGACATGACCCGCGAGCCTCGGGAGTTCCCGCAAGAGAAGCCACGCCGGGTGCCACCGATTCCAAACGAGCTCGAGGTGTTGCGGTACACAGGCCAGAAGATCGCAGGCAAGCCTCGGGAGATCATCCGTGTTGCCAAGGAGGCCATGGGTGCCGCCAAGGCGACATCCGAGACCCAGAAGCAGGCCGGCTCGGAGGCACCGCCGAATCCGATGAGTGCGCCAGTCACTCCATTCAATCACCTGATCTCTGGCCAGCGCATCTGGAACACGGCGCTCCTCGACCTCGATCGGGTCAAAGCGATCAAGGAGGCGCGCGGTTGCACGCTCAACGATGTCGTCTTGGCGGTCTGTGCGGGGGCGTTACGCCGATACCTGATCGATCGAGGAGCGTTACCACCGAAGCGCCTGGTCGCGATGTGCCCTGTTTCCACGCGAGGCAAAGACCAGCATGGCGAGATGGGCAACATGGTATCGGCGATGCTCGTGGAACTCGCCACCGACGTCGAAGACCCCCTCGAGCGACTCGATGCCCTGAAGTCGAGGTCGAAGAAGGGCAAGGCGGTCGAAAAGGCTGGTGCCGCTCGTGCCGCATCCGACCTGGCGGAGTTCATTCCGTTCGGACTCGCCAATCGGATGACCCGGCTCTACTCGCGTTTTCATGTGTCGGAGCTCCACAATCCGTTCTTCAATCTCGTGATCACCAACGTTCCGGGCCCTCAGGTGAACCTGTACATGGCCGGCCACAAGCTCCTGGCGACCATGGGGATGGCCCCGGTGATGGATGGGATGGGCCTCCTCATCACGGTCCTCAGCTACAACGGGGTGCTCTCGATCAGTCCGACGTCGTCCCCAGCGGTGATGCCCGACCTCGACAAATTCACGCGGTACCTCCGGGAGGAGGCCAACGCCTTGGAAGCGGCCGCCGTCCCGAAGCAGGCGCTCGAGGAGACGAACGGCCACGTCGAACGAGAGGTGGCGTCGTTCGTCGAGCACATTCGCTCGACATTGCGCGACACGCCGGATGACCGGCTCGGTTCGGGTCGCTTCCAACTTCGCGTGACGGGTTCGGGCGATCAGAGCTGGATGGTCGACTTCGACGGGAGAAGCGTCACCGAGGACACTGACGCCGAAAGCGACGCCACGCTCACGATTCGCGGAGATCACCTAAGCCAGATCCTGCAAGGAGAGCTCGACCCGCAGATCGCCTACGTGCAAGGCAAGCTTCGTGTTGACGGCGACGTCAACAAAGCCCTCGAGTTCGGAGTACTCCTGCCGGCAGAAGCAGGGGCGTAGGAGCGAGACTAGACCGCTCACTCTCAGGTGAGAGCGGTCTATACGAGCAAGTGCCGCCAGCGCTAGCGGGGTGCGGCGCTAAAACGCTGCGCCGTCGATTGTGGCAGTGCGCTCCTTAGCGGAGGAAGCTGCTCGTCGGCCAACCATTGATAGACCCCGTACGTCTGGAGCACACGACGCGTGTATCGCCGAGTCTCGTCGTAGGGGATCTCTTCGACGAACACGTCGAGGGGTCGCGACGAGTCTTCCTCGAGCCATCGCCGCACGGCGCCTTCGCCTGCATTATAGGCCGATGGTACGAGGGCCGGGTTGGGCTCGAGTCGGTCCCAAAGCCAAGCCATGTACGCCGTCCCGATCTTGAGGTTGACTTCCGGTCGCCGCAGCGTTCGCGGCGTGGCCTTCTCGCCGACCTCTGGTGCGAATCTCCGTGCTGTGGGCATGATCAACTGCACGAGACCGTAGGCCTTGGCCCACGAGACCGCCTCGGGATCGAATGAGCTCTCTTCCCTCGCGATTGCTCGGACAAATGCGGGTGGGACCCCTTGGGCTTCGGCGACGTCCTCGATCAACGGCGAGAAGGCCATCGGGTAGGTGGCCTCCCAGATCAGTCGACCCTCACCCTTCGGCAGCAAGCCCTCGAAGTCCTCGAAGTGATCGCGAATCACGCGGCTCAGCTTGGCGTCCGCGCCAGCGTGCTGGAGAAGGACAGCGCCGACGACGGCCATCTCAGGGTCGACTCCGCGGCCGACCATGTGGAGCGCTTTCATCTCCTCGGTCGCGTACGTCGTGTCGCCCACGACCAGGAGTTCTGTCATGCGCTCGAACCCAGGGTCGTCAAACTCGTCTCGCCACACGAACACCATGCGTGACGGCTCGCTGCCCGCTCGCATCTCCTCGAGGATGCCGTTGGCCGTGTCGGGGACGATCTCGCCCAGTCGGCGCATGGCTTGCTGCGCGTAGTAGCGAAGCGGCCAGCGTTCCGCGATTTCGGCGTAGCCTTCGACCGCGTCGAGTCGCCGCCCCATCTGGAACAAGGCCCGGGCGCGCCAATACTCGGCCCGGCCAGTGATTCCTTCTTCGTCCTCGTCCCCGCCCTTAGCCACGAGCGCGTCGAAGTGCTCGAATGCCGCCTGAGACCGTCCCGCGCGCAGGTCAAGCCAGCCGAGGCGGAACATCGCACGAGGCCACATGTCACCCTCCGGATAGCGAGCCGCGATCGTCGCGAGGCGAGACCGTGCAGCGTCCTCGCGTCCGTTCTCGAGCTCCGCAAGGGCCGCCCGATAGCTGGCGTCGTCGGCGAGCCGGTGACCGGGCGCTTCCTTCTCGAGCTGCTCGAACTGTCGGATCGCCTCGTCCCATTGGCCGATCCGACCGTAGGCACGAGCCGCGTAGTACCGGGCCCACGCCCGCGTATCCGAGTCGAGTTTGGGGCAGCGATCGGCGACCTCGCGCATGATCGGGGCCCCGCGGGTGCGCTCTCGGTCTTGGAGGAGCGCTCGCGCCTGCTTGTACCGCGCGTCACACCACACGCGGGATCCGGGCTTCGCGCTTCGGGCAACGCGCCCGAAAAGGCGTTCGGCTTCGCGGTATCGTTTGGTGCGATAGAAAGACTCGGCCTTGGCCTGAGTCTGCTTGGCACGTCCTTTCGCCGTCGCACCACGCACGGGCGACGACGTTTCGACCTCGGCCGGCGCATCCGTGCTTCGGCTGAGGCGTTCGACGATCGCGGCCGCGCGCTCACGGCCGCCCCACTCGTCGGTGAGTTCGGCCGCGATGGCGTTTGCGGCCTCCGGATCCCGTCGCTCGAGGAGCACCGCGCGTCGGAGCTTGGCCCATTGCGACAGCGGATGGTTGAAGCCACTCAGCGTATCAAAGTGCGCCAACGCCAGCTGCGGGTAGCCATCCTTCGCGGCGGCTTGGCCCGCGAGCCAATGGAGCCGGCCCTTGTCTAGGGCATCCGCTTGGCCGACCGCCGCCTCGGCGATCTCTCGGGCCTTGGTCGGGTTCCCCTTCTCGAGCGCGCGCCTGGCTTGCATCACCGGGGAGCGATCCGAGATCTCGACGATGGTCGGGTCGAGAACCTTGGGCGGCGGTGCGGGCGCGTGAGCCACGACCGGCTCGGGGGCCTTCTGAGGCGGCCACATCTCTGGGCGCGCGTGCTGCTGCTGGTGGCAGCCCATCAGCAACCCGAAGCAACACGCCAAGGGCCAAACCCGCTTCATCTGTGGCACCCTAGTGAGTCCCCCTTCCAAAGTCGACCTTTCGGGGTCAGTTCCCCCCGCTTGGCCGGCGAGGACCGATTCCCTTTCTTCTCTAGAAACGCGTGATAAGGCTCGGAAGCGTGAGCTACAGCCTTCAGATTGGCCTTCGCTACCTCCGCTCCAAGAAGCGGGCCACGGTCTCGATGATCACGTTGATCTCGATCATCGGGGTGGCGCTCGGGGTCGCCGCGCTCCTGGCCGTGCTGTCGATCACCACCGGGTTCGAGCAGTCTTTCAAGGACAAAGTACTCGGCGTCAACGCCCACGTCTTAGTTCTCAAGTACGGGCGCGAGTTCAAGGACTACCCAGAGGTTCTGAGCACGGTTGGGGAGATGCCCGAGGTCGAAGGGATCGCCCCCTTTTCGATCCACGAGATGATGCTCACCAAGGGTGAGCGACGAGCGGTCGTTCTGGCCAAAGGGGTCACTCCAGAAGGCGTCCATTCGGTCCTCGACTTGCCGCAACAGATCATCGCCGGCGGCCTCGAGAGCCTGCGACGTACGGGTGCGGCTCCAAGCCCCGATCGCGGCGTCATCCCCGAAGACGACTGGACCTGGCTTCGAGACCTCGCCAAGGACACTGAGGGCGAAGCGCCCGCGGACGCGCCCGGCAGCCAAGGTACGAGCTCGGTCGATGAGGAGTCTCCCGAAGACGACGGGTTTGGCGCTCCTCGGCGGCCGACCATCTGGGATCAGGATCGCACGCGTGAAGAAGAGAGGGAGCGGGCCGCCGGGCCCGAGGTCGCTGCCCCCTCAGACATCGAGGCAGTTCTCGACGCGTTCGACGACGACGCGCTTGGCTTGCCCGACGACCCCACTTGGGAGGCGAGCCTATCGACGGGAGCCGCGCGCGAACCACTCGAGGCGCTTCCAGGGATCGTCGTCGGCAAGACCCTTGCGGAGGACCTCGACGTCACCGTTGGGGATCGCGTCAGGATGATCTCCCCTTTGGCCGCGCTTGGCCTGTCGCTCGGGACCGCGGGCAACGGCGCCACCCGGTCGCGCGAATTTCGGGTGATCGGCATCTTCCAAGCCGGGTTTCAAGAGTACGACTCGGGGCTCGTCTATACGGATCTCTACGAGGCGCAGCGCCTCTTCAACGAGGGGGACAATGTCACCGGGGTCGAGCTCCGCGTCGCGGACCTGGATACGTCCGCCGCGCTCGCCCGGCGCATTGAGCAGGAGCTTGGCGGTGCGTTTCACACCCTCGATTGGTCGGAGCTCAACCGCAACCTCTTCACCGCGCTTGAAGTCCAGAAGATCGCCCTGACGTTGGTCATTGCGACGATCATCTTCGTTGCCGCGTTCAACGTGATCGCCACCCTGATCATGATCGTACTCGAGAAGAAGCGGGAGATTGCCATCCTCAAGGCGATGGGCGCGACCGACGCGACCATCCTGACCGTTTTCATGGTGCAAGGGGTCGTCGTGGGGGTCGTGGGGACGCTGATCGGCGTCCTCGTTGGGGGAGGCATCATCGCGTACCTCGACCGGGTTCAATTCCCGCTCGATCCCAAGGTGTATCTGATCGATCACCTTCCGGTCGTCATCAGCCCAGGGGTGTTCTTGGTCACGATCGCCATCGCGTTGTTGATCTGCACGGTGTCGACCATCGCCCCCTCGTGGTGGGCGGCGAGAATGCTGCCGGTCGAGGGCCTCCGCTACGAGTAGCCCGGTGTCGGGGCGCGCCGTGCTAGGGTCCCCGGCGAGATGAGACGTTTCGCCACAAGTCTTCAGGTTGGTGCTTGGCTCATCCTGAGCGCGGTCGCAGGGTCCTGCGGGGACGGCGGCGACAAGGCACCTTCGTCATCTTCCGCCAGCATCGGATGCCTCGAGGGCACGCTCGACGGGACCATCGAGCACGTCGATTTCGAGTACGACGGGAGGATGCGCAGCTACGAACTCCACGTCCCGACGGCCTACGATGGCTCCGCTCCCCTCCCACTGGTTCTCAACTTTCACGGGTTCACGTCGAGTGGATCCGGGCAGCGCGCAGCGAGCGGCATGGATGAGACCGCTGACGCCAACGGTTTCGTCGTCGCCTACCCGAACGGCCTTTCGAACTCGTGGAACGGCGGCGACTGCTGCGGGTTGGCCGCGGCGGAAGGGTTCGACGATGTCGGGTTCACCCGAGCCCTCATCGACGACCTCGGCGCTCGAGGCTGCATCGACCTTCGCCGCGTTTACGCCACCGGCCTGTCCAACGGCGGCTTCATGTCGCATCGGTTGGCCTGCGAGGCCGCCGATGTGATCGCCGCCATCGCGCCGGTCGCGGGGGTCCTTGGGCTCGAGTCGTGCGATCCCGTGCGGCCCGTTCCGGTCATCCACTTCCACGGTACCGCCGACAACATCATCTTCTACGAAGGGGGTGGGCTGGTCGACTCGATCAGTGTGATCGACTCGACCGACCGCTGGCTGGCTCGCAATGGCTGCACCGACGAGCCGGTCGTGACGTTCGACGAAGGGATGGTCACCTGTGAAACCGCGTCAGATTGCGACGAGGCGGTTTCGGTGACTCTTTGCACGATCGACGGTGGCGGACACTGCTGGCCGGGGCCCCCGTGCCCCGATGCGGGCACGGCGGACCTCCCAGTAGACCTCGGGATCGGCACGACCGACATTCAAGCGAACGACGCGATGTGGGAACTCTTCTCGTCGGTCACGCTGCCAGAGTGATCCGTCAGCCTTGATCGCGGAAGCTGTCCTGGTGCCCAGCGCCTGTCGTCTCGTACGTCTGCACCATGTTGTTGTAGACGAAGCTGATCGTCTCGGTTGGTGGTTCGTTCGAACCCATCATCGAGTCGGGAGAGACGAAATCGATTCCAGCAATTCGTCCTTCGCTGATCTCGACCGTGTAGAAGTGTTCGGTCAGCGCGCCGGCCCCTGTGTCGGGTCGGTAGAACTTGAAGGTCGCGTTGATCGCTTCGTTGTTGCAAAGCGCCCGCCAGAGCAACGGAGTCGACTTGTCGACTCGCTTGGTGATTCGAATCGGCTCGTAGTTGCGGACACCCGACGGCGATCCGGAGAACGCTTCCGATCCGGCGGTGATGCCGTACTCGAAGCTGAAGCACTCGATGGTATTCTCGCGCTCCATGGTGTTGACGGACGACTCGCCCTCGACGGCCTCGCCGTTCGCTTCGAGCCAGAGATGGACTGATTGTGACATGGAAACATCCTTCGTTGGGTTTGCGATTCCGAGCTCGATCGCGTGGTGCGTCCGCGCTCGTGACG
>JBCCEK010000006.1:0-55870 GCA_039030295.1 Myxococcota bacterium
CGCTCACCGATGCCGAGCCGACTCGCAGCCTGCTTCCGATTTCCGCCAACCGCGTCGAGGGCGGCTTCGATCGCGCGCCTCTCGATCGCCTCGAGCGTGCGCGGCTGCTCTTCTTCGGCTTTTGCTTGGTCGATCACGACATCCGTCCAAAGATGAGACGGTTCGACCACCGGGCTGTCTGACAAGATCACCGCTCGCTCGAGCGCGTTTCGGAGTTGGCGCACGTTGCCTGGCCAGTCTCCCGCTTCGAGCTGTGCCCTCGCTGCATCGCCGAGAGACATCTCGGTCTTGCCGAGTTCCCCGCCGATCCTGGAGAGGAGGGCGTCGGCCAAGGGTCCGATGTCGCCTCTGCGTTCCCGAAGGGGCGGCAGCCGGATCGGAAATACAGCGACCCGGTGGTATAGGTCCTCGCGAAATACGCCACGTGCCATCATCGATGCGAGGTCGCGATTCGTGGCCGCGACCCACCTCGTGTCGACCCGCAAGGTTCTGGTGCCGCCGACGCGCTCGAACTCCCGCTGTTCGAGCGCACGCAGCAGCTTGGCCTGGAGCGAGGGCTTGAGTTCGCCAATTTCGTCCAAAAAGAACGTGCCGCCCTCGGCAAGCTCGAGCCGACCTCGCCTTCGTGCATGCGCCCCCGTGAATGCGCCCTTCTCATGCCCAAACAGTTCACTCTCGAGCAGGGTGTCGGAGAGGGCCGCGCAGTTCACTGCGACAAAAGGGCCATCTCTGCGCTCGCTTCGGTCGTGCAATGCCCGGGCGACGACCTCCTTGCCCGTGCCGCTTTCCCCGACGAGGAGCACGGTGGCATCGGTTTTGGCGACTTTGTCGAGCGCTTCGACCACCGCGGCCATCGTCGGATCCCGGTAGGTCAGTTGCAGCGGGCCCGTCTGCCCGCGCGTCGCCACCTCGACTCGCGATTTCAGCTCGCGCCGCTCCAGGGCTCGACGGACCACTAGACGGAGCTCCGCGGGGCTTCCGACGGGTTTCTCGAGGAAGTCGTACGCACCCTTGCGCATCGCATCGACCGCCGTGCTCACTGATCCGTGAGCGGTCAGGACGATCACCTCGGTTTCGGGTATGGCCTCCCGCACACGCGCGAGAAGAGTCATCCCGTCGACCTCGGGCATCCGCAGGTCGGTCAGCAGCACGTCGAAGCTTCGTTGGCAGAGCCGCATCCACGCACCCGAGCCGTCGGCTGCCCGCTCGACCTCGTGTCCGTCGAGTTCGAGGGCTTCTCCGAGGAAGCTACGAACCCCCTCTTCGTCGTCGACGACGAGGATCCGTGCCATCAGTGCCCTCCCTGCATGCTGCGCGGCAATACGATTGTGAACGTCGCCCCTCCTTCTTGCCGGTTCTCGGCGCGAAGTGTGCCCTGGTGGGCTTCGACAATTCGCCGGGCGATGGCCAGCCCAAGGCCCGTGCCTCGAACGCGGGTCGTATGGAACGGCTCGAAGATCGCCTCTTCCTGCCCATCCTCGATTCCCTCGCCATGATCCGAGACGCGGACCGTCACATGGCGGCGCTTCGGCTCGACGGCGACCTCGGACCTGCGATTAGACGCCTGGGTGGCGTTCACGAGGAGGTTGGTCAGCGTCTGGTGAAGCCTGGCCCGGTCGACCACCGCATCTGTGCGGCCTTGTCCAACGACGAGTTCGAATCGGTCGGGCCCGACCCCGTCGATCGCTTCTCGCACCAAGTCGGCGACGTCCGTGGGCGCAAGTCGAAGCTCGCCGGACCGCACGAACTCGAGCAGGTTCGAGGTCAGCTCCTCGAGCCTCAGCGCTTCCCCCACGATGCGCTCGGCCTTGGCGTGTGCCCTCTCGTCGTTGCCGAGGGTTTCCATCAAGAGCTGCGCGTGTCCCTTCAACGAGGCCAGCGGGTTGCGAATCTCGTGACTCAACACTGCGCTCATCTCGCCGAGCGCCGCGAGGTGGCGGTCGCGTTCCGCCCTGCGCGCCATCGCTTCCCGCTGTTCGATCGCACGCATGAGAGCCAACCCCGCCAACAAAAAGAGCACCGCGATCACACTCGCGGCGATCAGGGCGCGCAGCGCGTCCTCGCGTAGCTGTTTGCCGAGACGTGGCTCGATCTCGAGTGTGAGCATCGCGGGGGGAGGGGGGCGCCCGCGATCGTGCGCTCGTCTTGGTGGACCCTCGGGGCCCGGTCGAGGGGCGTCGAGCCTTCTGTCGGGACCCATGTCTACCGGGCCGTCACGCCGATGTCTCGGGCCGTGGCCCATCGGTCGCGGTGGTGGCGCGTGGATGGTTGCGCGAAGTCGGTCACCCCCTTGGACGAAGCGCTCAGGTGGTCGCGGGTCGGCGAGTTGACCCTCTCCGCCCTCGACTCTTCCTCGCGGGTGCGCGACCGCCACGTATCGAAGTCCGAGTTCCCGATGTGCTTCGACAAAGTCTTCGAGGTCCTGTGTATCAATCGGGGCTCCGAGGCCTCGAAGGTACGACGCAAGGGCTTCCCCGAGGACCTCCGCCTCGCCGCGTTCGGCCACCTCCGCGGCCCGACTCACTCCCGCCCAGGCCAGCCACTGGCTCGAGATCAGCGTCAACGCCGCTAGTACCATCAGCGACAGGATTGCCTGCCTATGCCATCGTGACCGTCCGCGCAGCATATGAGGATAGAGTAGCGCGTCCTCGACGGTTCGGGGGACCGATCGAACGGAGCCGTGAACCGACGAGGCTCACTGTGTCAATTGCGTGCGTCACGCCGATGCCATGAGGTCGGCACCGGGGGTCCATCCCGTCCGAATACTCGTCTCGCTCTCACTGAACGCATCGCCGCGCACACATCCGGCGATCACAAAGGAGTGCTTGATGACAACGCGATCGCAGCTTCCCTGGACGATGATCTTGCTCGGCACGATGATATTCGGTTGCTCGAGTGGAACCCAGTCGCTCGCCACAGACCCAGGCGAGACCGGCTCGCTGAACCTGCAGATCCAACTCGCCAACGGCGCCGAGATCAACGTCGTTGAATACGTGATCACGCGCGGTGGGATGGAACCGATGAGCGGAACGATCGATACCAGTGCACCTGGGGCGACCGCCTCGGTCGAGGTATTCGGGCTCGAGCCCGGCGACGGCTACCGCGTCACGATGACGGCCCAGGCCACCGACGAGCAGACCCAGTGTACGGGGGCGACCGACTTCGCAGTGACCGTAGGCGAAGCGACGGACATCATGGTCGTGTTGAAGTGCAAGACACCGCCTCGCTTCGGTGCCGTCCGGGTGAACGGGAAGCTCAACGTATGCGCCGAGCTCACCAAGATGGTGGTGTCCCCCCTTCAGACTTCGGTTGGGAGCACAATCGACCTCTCGGCGGCCGCGGAGGACACCGAGGGTGACGACATCGCCTTCATGTGGACCGCACAGGGGGGCGACATCGCTGACGACACCGCACCCACAACGACGTTCACATGCACCGCCGAAGGCGAGGGCTTCGTCGCCGTCAGTGTTTCCGACGATGGGTTCGACTACTGCGACGCGAGCGGTTGGACCGTCGCCGTCACCTGCGTCGGTGATGGGGGCGGCACTGGTGGCTCCGGCGGTTCAGGGGGAGCCTCGGGGGCGGGTGGCAGCGCGAGCGACGATCCAACGACCGACTCGATTGCGACCCGTCCTCTGTCATCGATGATGGCGGTTTCCCTCATCCCGGGGGGCGATTTCGACAACATCCCGGACTACACCAAGAGCCTCGTCGATCGGTATGCCAAAGGCGAGGAGATCGCAGGCTTTCCACTGAGCGTGCCCCCACGCGACGCTGATGTGGCTGGCGTGCTCGATGGCCTCACCCAGAACCTGGTCGTCAAGTGGTTCGACGCGATTACGCCTGACCTTGCCGCTGACGCACCGCGTTTCGGGTCCAACGCCGACTACCTCGCGTACTTTGGCGACGACTGGGACGCCGACTGGCAAGACGGGGTGGTCGGAAGCGGCCCCATGTTCAACGGGTCCGCCGACGCCGCTTGGATGTGGTCGAACCACGAGTACATCTCGAACGACGAACCGCTGCCCACCGTGGCACCGGTCGGTCAGTACCTGACTCTGGCCACGTTCCTGACCTCGAACTCGTTGCTCTCGATTGTCGATCCGACCAACGCCGCGTCATGGACCCAAGACGTGGTCGATGACCACATCCTCTGGGAGAAAGTTCAGCACGGCGGAAGCTGGCTGCGCGTCGAGCGGCAGGCGGACGGTAGCTGGCGACTCATCCGCCACCCGGACGCCAAGCGCTACGATTCGACCGATGCGACGCTGACGCGGATCACCGGCTACACGCTCGCCGAGCAAGACACCGACGACAGCGGTCAGCCGCTGCCGCAAGACGTAGTGGTCGGCATCACCGCCGATTGCTCGGGCGGCCAGACGCCTTGGGGTACTGTCTTCACCGCCGAGGAGAACGCCCAATCTCAATGGGGCGACCTCGAGGCCACATACGTGAGTTCCCGGCAGTTCGTCCTCGACAACGCGAACTTCCGCGCTGGGATGAACATTAGTCCGGACCCAAGCCCGTCCGAAGACTCGGAGTTCGGCCGGCACTCGGACCCCAACACCAAGCACAACCGCGATGTGTACGGGTTCCTGGTCGAAATCGACCCCGGGCAACCCGCGAACGAGTACTACGAGAGTCTCAGCGACGGTGGCGACGGCATTGGTCACCGAAAGCTCGGCTCCATGGGTCGCGCTCGCTGGGAGAACATGGACACCGTGACGGACGCCGACCAGGGCTTGATCCCGGGCCAACCGATCGTCTTCTACGCGGCCAACGACCGACGAGCTGGGCGCGTCTACAAGTGGGTGTCCGAGAGCCCTTACATGACGGGAATGACTCGCGCAGAAGTACGAGCCCTCCTTGATCAGGGCAAGCTCTACGTCGGGCACTGGGCCGATCTCGACGCGCTCACGGGGCTGACGAAGTACGACCCCGCGTCCACCGATCCGCCATGGGAAAACTGCGCGAGCGACGCCACGCTGAACGGGGACGATGACGGAAGCGCCGTGACGGTGCGTGAGAACTGTCCGGCCATCACCGAGGAAAGCCCCGGGACTGGCATCTGGATCGAGCTCAGCGTCGACAACGCGGCGCAGCTCGCTCCCAATGCGGACGCGAATGGCTCGAGCACTACCGTCGGGGATGCACTCAAGGATGTCGACTGGAACGGCATTGGAGGCTTCGCGAGCGACAACGACATTCTCAGTGCCCTCTTCACCGCATCGACGAAGCTCGGCGTTCGCGAGCTCAACCGTCCAGAGGACGTCGAATGGAACCCCGTCGACGAGACCCTCTACGTCGCATTCACCTATCACGGGCGAACGATCGGAATGAAGCAGGACGGCACGCTCATCTACCGCAACACCAACGGAGAGCCGGTCAGCATGGACGGCACGGTCCTCGACCCAGGCGAACCGCTCGCGGAACGCGGGATTGCGAACCTTCATACCTTTGAGCGTGCCGACAACTTCGGCTCGATCTTCGCGGTGAAGGAGACCGGAGGCGACCCGGCCACGTCGCTGACGTTCGACTTCTACCCCGTGTTCTTCGGGAGCCAAGGCGACAGCGCCCTCGATACGGCGCGCCCCGACAACCTCTCGATCGACGCCGACGGCGGCGTGTGGTTCGGAACGGACGGCAACACCAGCGGAAGCACGAACGCCTCCGCGGACGGCATCCACTACCTAGATCTTGATCCGGCACACAAGGCTGGCGCACCGGGCGTCGTCAACCCGACCTATGGTCTTGGGTTCCGTATCTTGCACTCCGCCAACGACGCGGAGGCTACCGGGCCAGCGTGGAACTCCACGATGGACACGATCTTCTACAACGCACAGCACCCTGGTGAGTTTCGAGCGTCTGAATGGCCTTCGAGTCAGCCCGAGATCGAGTGAACTCTCCCAACGGTCATGGTCACGCGGCTGTCCGCATGGTGGTCGGCCGCGCCCATGACTTCCCTCCGGAGCCGAGATGCCCATGAAGCTTACCGTTGGTCTGGTGATCGTTGCAGGCGCCCTGTTGGTTCTCCTAGGAGGTCAAACGGACTGTGAGAGGCCGCCTATCGTGAACCTGCCGGCAGGGTTCGACCCGCTCGAACGAGCCCGGACACAGACGGAGATCCTGAACCGAGAGGCGGTCATCCCGTCGCAATGCTACACGCGCACCGACGGCATCTCGAACCCTTGCTACACGTGTCACACCTCGCTGAACGCGCGAAACGAGATGGGCGACGACGACCTTCAGCGAGAGTACGCGTTCAGCGACGTCGGGCTCGAGAACCACTGGAAGAACCTCTTCGAGGATCGGAGTGCGGCGATCGCGGCCATCTCTGACCAAGAGGCGCTCGACTATGTCCGTGAAGACAACTATCGCGCCTTGCGCAAGAACCTCGAGGGGCGAGACGACTACGCGGGTTGGGTTCCGGAGATCGAGAGCCTGGCGGCCCGGCGGGTTGCCTTCGACTTCGAAGGGTTCGCCCGTGATGGGTCCTGGTGGCGCGCATTCCGCTACAAGCCCTTTCTCGGAACGTTCTGGCCAACGAATGGTTCGACAGATGACGTCATGATCCGCCTCGCGCCGGTCTTCTACCAAGACGCTGACGGCAACGAGTCGAAGGACATCTACAAGATCAACCTCGCGATCCTCGAAGCGGCTTTGGCAACGCCGAACACGGTCCCGCTCACGGCGCTCAATCGGGAAGTCGAACCGGTCAACGAGCTCATCGCGGGCGTGGACCTCGACGGGAGCGGTGCGCTCGAGACCGAGATCACCCGAATCCAAGCGCTCCCTGACTACTACGTCGGGGGCGCTGCTGATGTCCCCGTTCAACGGTTCATCTACCCGAAAGGAACCGAGTTCCTGCATACAGTCCGGTACGTCGACCCGGACAGCGTCGACCTCATGTCGGCTCGAATGAAAGAGGTACGGTATGCGAAGCGCGAGCTACCGTTGTCGCTCGACAAGCTTCGGCGGGTCTACGCCGACGAGCATGAAGCGAAGGACCAGGGGAACCTCCCCGTCTTCGCGGGTGCTGGCGAAACCGGAATGGTCAACGACTTCGGCTGGCGCTACCAGGCGTTCATCGAGAACGCCGACGGTCACCTCCGCTCCCAGACCAACGAGGAGACTCTCTTCTGCATGGGTTGCCACTCGACGATCGGCGTAACCGCCGATCAGAGCTTCTCATTCCCCCGCAAAGTTCCCGGAACCCGCGGGTGGGGATATCAGAGCCTCGCAGGGATCAAGGACGTGCCGCAGGCGGGACGCGATACCCCGGAGATTCTCGAGTACTTTCAGCGAGTGCGCGGCGCGGACGAGTTTCGCGCCAACAACGAAGCACTGGTTAAGTTCTTCGTCGATGGTGAGGTGGACGAAGACGAGGTTCGCCGCGCGGCTCCTGGTGGCGAGCTCGACATCCGGTTCCTGGTCGCACCTTCACGCGAACGCGCCATCGCACTCAACAAGGCCTATATGGCGCTTGTGGCGGACCAAGACTTCGAGCTTGGGCGCGACCCGGTCCCGGAACCTGCGACTCAAGTCTTTGAGTTCATCGAGGGCAACGGAACGACTGCGCTCGGCGACGCAGGCCTTCTGTTCGACGACGGGCGCATCTGGCTCGAGTGGGAATAGCGAACTCCGAGGCCCCTTCGACCGCTCTTCGGCACTGGATTCACGCGATGGAAACAACGCGTCCACCCCGGCGAAATGTCCGCGCCCTAAAGTCGAACCCCCGACGGCCCTCCCGAGGACAACCCCCGTCGTGCACCCAGAAAAGAGCGGCCATGAGCGGAAACGAGATTCGTCTGCAAGCGATCAACGAGGTCACCAATCGTGGTGAGGTTTCAAACGGAAGCAAACCCGGACCGTTGAGCGAGATCTGGGGCGCCGATGTCTTCAACCTGGCGACGATGGAGGACGCGCTCTCGAAGAGCGCCTTCAAGGCGATGAAGAAGACGGTACAGACGGGCGCACCGCTGGATCCTGCGACGGCTGACGTCGTTGCGGCAGCGATGAAGGATTGGGCGCTCGCCAAAGGCGTGAAGTTCTTCTCCCACATCTTTTACCCCATGACGAACATCACTGCAGAGAAGCACGATGGCTTCATCGTCACGAACTCCGACGGCAACGCGATTACCGAGTTCACCGGGAGCCTCCTCATCAAGGGCGAACCCGACGGGTCGTCGTTTCCCAACGGTAGCCTTCGAATGACCGCTGCTGCGCGCGGGTACACCGCCTGGGATCCGACGAGCCCGGCGTATGTCATGAACACGCCCAACGGGGCCACCCTCATGATCCCGAGTGTCTTCATGTCTTGGACCGGTGAGGCACTCGACAAGAAGATCCCGCTCCTCCGGTCGAACGCCGCCATGGATGCGGCCGCGCAGCGCGTTCTGCGGCTCATGGGAGAGACCGACATCGCTCCGCTGAACTCCAGTTGCGGCGCTGAGCAAGAGTACTTCTTGGTGGACGCTCATTTCGCACACAGCCGTCCTGACCTGCTCCTCGCTGGCCGAACGTTGTTCGGGGCACCGTCGCCAAAGGGCCAGGAGTTCGACGACCACTACTTCGGTGCGATCCCCGAACGGGTCCAGGTCTTCATGCAAGACTTCGAAGACAAACTCTTCCGACTCGGGATTCCGGCCAAGACTCATCACAACGAAGTCGCCCCGGGACAGTTCGAGCTCGCGCCGTACTTCGAGGCCGCGAACGTCGCGGCGGACCACCAGCAGTTGATGATGACGACCATGAAAGCAACAGCCCTCGAACACGGGTTCGTGTGCCTTCTTCACGAGAAACCCTTCGCGGGCATCAACGGCTCCGGCAAGCACGTCAACTGGTCCGTCGGGAACGCGACCCAGGGTAATCTGCTCGACCCCGGCACCAGCCCGCACGAGAACCTCAACTTCCTGTTGTTCTGCGGTGCGGTCATCCGGGGTGTACACCTTTTCGGTCCACTCTTGAGGGCCGTAATCGCGACAGCAGGAAACGACCACCGTTTGGGCGCGAACGAGGCCCCCCCGGCGATCCTCTCGGTATACCTGGGAGATCAACTCGAAGGCGTGTTCAACAACATCAAAGAAGGGAAGGTCTCGATCTCGAGCGATGGGGGACTCATGGACCTCGGCCTGTCTCAGATTCTCCCCTTCAAGCGCGACCCGGGCGATCGCAACCGCACTTCTCCATTCGCGTTCACAGGCAACCGTTTCGAGTTTCGCGCCGTGGGTTCATCTCAGTCGGTGTCGGGGCCCCTCGTTGCGATGAACACCATGCTCGCCGACTCGCTCAACTGGATCGCGGACAAACTCGAGGCGGAGCTCTCTGATGGAAAGGACGAGCCTGCCGCAGTCGCCGCGGTCCTTCAAGAACTGATGCAAGAGCACGGCAACGTCGTGTTCGGGGGAGACGGGTACGCCAGAGAGTGGCACGTCTCAGCCGTCGAAGAGCGGGGACTAAGAAACATCCCGACCACGGCCGACGCGCTTCCTGTTCTGCAAGAGCAGTCGGTGATCGATCTGTTCGAACGAACCGGTGTGCTTTCCCCGGTCGAGCTGGAGAGTCGATACGAGGTCTATGCAGAGCAGTACATCCTATCGATTGGCGTAGAAGCGAAACTCGTGGTCGAGCTGGCCAAGACCGTGCTCTACCCGGCAACCATGTCCTATGTGGCGAAACTCGCGGGCACGCTCAACAGCACTGCGGCGCTGGGAGTCGAGTTCGACAGCGAGGCTGTGAAGGCCATTGCGAAAGAGACCAATGCGATGATGGCGGCGGTAGCCTCGCTCGAAGCCGGGCTTGAGCAAGAGCACTTCGAGTCTACCGAGGCCCATATGCGCCACTGTGCGGGCGCCCTACGCGAGCAGATGGACGCCGTGCGACTTCACGCCGATGCGCTCGAGACGATGGTTGCCGACGAGTACTGGCCGCTGCCAAAGTACCGGGAGATGCTCTTCATCAAGTAGCCGATCGTCGGTTCGAACCGACGAAGAGCTCGGTCGGCGACGACTAGAACACCTCGGGCACGAACGTCTGATCGTCCATCGGTGGACGGACGTACGACACGTTGGTCTGCCGGGGCGGTAGCTCGACCTTGGAAGGCGTCAGATCTCGGTATGGGATCTCACTCAGCAAGTGCGAGATGCAGTTGAGGCGTGCACGCTTCTTGTTGTCTGCATCGACGACGTACCAAGGAGCCTGCTTGATGTCGGTATAGCTAAACATCTGGTCTTTGGCCTTCGAGTAGTCGACCCACCGTCCACGTGACTCGAGGTCCATCGGACTCAGTTTCCATCGGCGCGTCGGATCGTCGATCCGCGCTTGAAAGCGCCGCTCCTGTTCCTCGTTGCTGACGCTGAACCAGTACTTGATCAGCTTGACTCCGCTCCGCACGATCATCCGCTCGAACTCTGGGCAGCTTCTCAGGAACTCGCGGTACTCGTCTTCCGAGCAGAAGTCCATCACACGCTCGACCCCGGCGCGGTTGTACCAGCTGCGGTCGAACAGAACCATCTCGCCTCCCGCCGGAAGGTGCGGCACGTAGCGCTGGAAGTACCACTGAGTCTTCTCTCGCTCAGTGGGCGTGCCGAGCGCTACGACGCGACACACCCGAGGGCTCAAGCATTCGGTGATACGCTTGATCGTCCCGCCTTTTCCGGCCGCGTCGCGTCCTTCGAAGATCACGACGACCTTCAGTTTCTCATGCCGAATCCACTCTTGCAGCTTGACGAGCTCGATGTGGAGGCGTGTTAATTCGGATTCGTAGAGCTTCTTCGAAAGCCGGTTCTTTCGCTTGTCGCAGTGTGGGACTTCGGGTGACGTCCATACGCCGTGGCCGTTGGTGGTCACTTCCTCGTGTCCGTTGCTCTGGCCATCTGCCTTCGACTCTTTCTTGTGCTTCTTTCCCACGGCGTACCTTCTTGCCTCTCTGCTCCCCGGTTCTTTCAACCATGCACACCGGGTGGCGGCGGGTAAAGGCCGAATGCGCATCGATTTCGTTGCGACGGCCGTGTTTACGACGGCGAAACATTGAGTCCGTGGCAAGCGCGCCGCACCTCGTTCTCCGTGCCGCCACTTCTGGGGTAGGGTCCGCGGGTGGCCCCCGCCGCTGACACCCCGAGAACCTCGATCGCGATCGCCGCCGCTGTCGTCATGATCGCCCAGCAGGTCGGCGCCAAAGCTACGAGGGACGCCCTCTTCCTCGGGAACTTCCCGTCGAGCGATCTGCCCAAGGTCATGATTGCAGCGGCCGTTCTCGGAGGTGCCTCCGTGTTCGCTCTGGCGCGTGCGTACGAACGATGGTCGCCCGCGAGACTGGTGCCCTGGGCGTTCGGCCTCAATGCCTTGCTCTTCTTCGTGGAGTGGGCACTCGGAGAGAAGCTCCCAGCGGCGGTTGCCGTCGTCCTCTACTTGCATGTGGCGATGCTGGGAGCAGCGGTGATCAGCGGGTTCTGGTCCGTCGTCAATGAACGGTATGATCCCCATGCTGCGAAGAAGGCGGTCGCGAGAATCGCCGCCGGCGCCACGCTTGGGGGCGTGCTCGGTGCCGCACTGACCGAACGCGTGTCCGCCGTGTTCGACGTCAACGCTGTGCTGTTCGCGCTGGCCGTTCTCAACGGTGGGTGTGCCGTGCTGGTCAAGATCGTGGGTCGCGGCTCACATGCTCCGCGAACCAAGGAGGGGGAGACCCGGCCACCTGTCGAGACGCTTCAAGGCAACCCATATCTCCAGCGGATCGCTTGGCTGGTGGTCGTCGTGTCGGTCGTCGGCACGATGCTCGATTTCGCTTTCAAAGCCGAGGCCAGCGCTCAGCTCGGCTCCGAAGCCGCGCTCGCTTCGTTCTTCGCGATCTTCTACACCGTGACCTCAGTCGGCGGGTTTGTCTTGCAAGCGACGGTGTCCTCGCGAGCCCTCGATCGACTCGGGCTCGAGAGAACCTTGGCCGTGCTTCCGTGGTGCGTTATGGCGCTGAGCTTTCTCGGTGCGGGGTTCGCTCGGTTGTGGACGCTTGCCCTCCTCCGAGGCGCGGAGTGGGCGCTTGAGAGTTCCCTCTTTCGTTCGGGGTATGAACTCCTGTACGTACCGGTTCCCGCCATCGAGAAGCGATCTACCAAGGTGATCATCGACGTTGGGTTTCGACGTGCGGGCGACTTGTTCGGAAGCAGTGCCGTCCTCTTCGTGGTCGCTGTCGTGCCCAAACAAGCGATTGGTTTCGTTGTGGTGGCAGCCGGCGTTCTGTCGTTCTTCGTGTGGCGTTCGGTCCGAAGTGTCTACCGCGGCTACGTGGCCCAACTGGCTGCGGGCCTCGCGGCGGGATCGATCGACGAGGCGAGCGCGCCCCTCGACCCTACCACACGACGGCTCGTGACCGAGACTCTGATGATCGATCGAAACGCCTTGCTCGCCCGTGTTGCGGAGATGAACCGACCCAACGATTCGCACAAACGAGCGCGCGTTCGCCGCGAGCTCGGTGACGGCTCGGTCGACATCAAGAGGCTTCGTGAGTACATCGAGCTCCTCGCCGATCCAGAACTCGCCGCACTCGTGGTGGACGCGCTTCGAGGCGTCGCGCCCAAGGTTACGGGTCAGCTCGTCGATACGCTGCTCAACCAGGAAGAGCAACAAGTCATTCGCCAGCAGATTCCCCCGATCCTCACGGCGGGAGAGCCCAAGCGTGCCGCCGAAGGCTTGGTTCAGGCGCTCGAGGATCGGGATTTCCGTATCCGTGTCGCGGCTGCGACTGCGCTCGATGTGTTCGTTCGCGAGGGGCTCGATGTCGACCTCTCGACCCCGCGGGTGTTTGACTTGATCGAACAGGAGATCGATGCCGGCGTGCGCACGTGGGACACCAGGACTCGCCCGAGCGAACGAGTCCTCGTCTCGCAGGACCAAGAACTCGTTATCGATCCGACACAGCGTGGTCTCGATCACGTGTTCAAGCTCCTCGGCTTCGTCGTCGACCGGGAAGTGCTTCGCCGTGCTCGCCGCGCCCTCGCCGGAGGCGACCCCAGGCTTCGTGGAACCGCCCTCGAGTACCTCGAGAACGTGCTGCCCGATACCGTGAGGACCAAGCTCTGGCCCTACGTCGGAGGCCCCACCAAGCGTTCGCAAGGCGCCCGTTCGCGCGCCGAGTTGATCAAAGAGCTCGAGAAGCTCAGCTGAGGTCCAACCAGGACTTCATGGCCCTTGCGCGCGGACCGGAACCGATGCGTTGCATCGAGGTCTTCGAATCGCCCTTGCCCTCGAGATCGGACTTCCCGTAGGGTCTTCGCCGTGCCGATTCGCGAGCGCATCGTACCGCTACTGCTCCTGCTCAGCATCCTGCCGTACTCACTCGGCTGCGAGCGAAAGCGGGAACCTCCACCGTCGGGCTCGTCGTCCTTGCCGAACGTCGTCTTCATCGGGGACTCGATCTCTCGCGGATACTACCCGTATGTCGAAGCGAGCTTGAAGGACATCGCGACGCCCCATCGGCCCCCCGGCAACCACAGCGCGACGTGGGAGGGTCTCGCGCATCTCGACGAGTGGCTCGAAGGGCCGTCGTGGGACGTGGTTCATTTCAACTTTGGTCTCCACGACATTCACCGTTCGTCCCTCGAGCAATACGAGCAGAACCTCGAGCGGATCGTGAAACGGCTCCAGCAGACGGGCGCCAAGCTCGTCTTCGCGACGTCGACCCCGGTCCTCGAGGGTACGCCGCGCTTCGATGGGCGTAGCTCGGAGCCCTACAACCAGGTGGCCCTTCGCGTGATGTCGCGTGCGGGTGGCGTGGAGATCAACGACCTGCATGCCCTGGCGGTCGCACATCCCGAATATCAGCGGCCCCGTGACCTCCACTTCACCGACGAGGGCTACGCGGCTCTCGGGGAACAGGTTGCTCAGTCCATCCGAAAGACGCTCGAAGTCGATCGAGCGCCCCAGGGTGAACCCCGGAACCCTCCACCACGGTGAGATCGTCGGGTTGCCTCGAGGCATGACCCCGTGATAGCCGCACGAGGCGGCCGCAACCGGGGGGCCGGATCGCCAATGCCGTCTCAGCAAGAGCTCGCGCCTTCTCGTGAATACTTCCGAGGCTTCGACGGCCTCCGTGGGATTGCGGTCTCGCTCGTGCTCGTCGGTCACATCGTACAGCAGAACCCCCATCTCCCACGGAAACTGCCAAACCTCGTCGCGTTGCCACTCGGTTCTGCGGTGGGCAGCGGCGTGGATGTGTTCTTCGTCCTAAGCGGCTTCCTGATTACGACGATCCTCCTCGCCGAGCGAGGAAAGCCCGCGGCCCTCCGTGTTTTCTGGGTGCGGCGCTTTCTCAGGATCTTTCCGCCGTACTACGCGCTCCTTGTCGTTCTCTTGTTCGTCTACCCGACCGACTCGATCAAGTGGGCGGCGGCATACTTGTCGAACTACTACTTCGTGTTCTTCGGGGAGAACGAACCTCTGAGCCCGACGTGGTCCCTTGCGGTCGAAGAGCACTTCTACCTGTTGTGGCCCCTGGTGGCACTGACTCAGCCGGCGGAGCGAGCAAAGAAGATCCTGATACTCGGTGTGCTCCCGTTCTCGATCCTCTCGACGGTCGTTCTCGGTCTCCTCGATGTCGAGCATCTCAAGATGCTCACCTATAAGGGAACTCATGCGCGCTGCCTGTCGCTCGGTATCGGTTGCTTGATCGCCATCGTGCGAATGCAGGGCGACGACCGCGTCTACAAAAGGACGATTGGCGGGATTTATGGGTTCTTGCTCGTGGTGCTGGTGGCCGCGGGGCTCGCGGACCCGCGTTTTCATCCACTGGTCACGCAGTCGCGGTTTGCTCTGGCTTCGGTCACGCTCTTTCTGGTTGGACTGCATGCGCCGCCAGGGTCGTGGATCATGGCGGGGCTAGAATGGCGTCCGCTCACCTATCTCGGGCGCATCAGCTACGGGGTCTATCTCTATCACATGCCGGTGTACTTCATTGTCGCGCACTTCAGCGTCGACCTCGGGAATAGCTACGCGATCTTCGCTGCCCTCGCGCTCGTCAAGGTTGTCGCGACCATCGTCGTGGCGTCGTTGTCGTTCGCGTTCCTCGAGCGCCCCGCGCTCAAGCTGAAGTCCAAGTGGTCGCACAGCCTCCGACAGCGAGTAGCCCCCGCGTGATCGAGCTGCTAGTTCGAGGCCTCTGATGAGGCGGACACCGATTCGCGATCGACTGCGGCGCTCCGCGCGAGAGCTTCGGAACGGCGTGCGCGGTTTCGCCTACCGCGGGGATCAGGTGTCCTGCCCGCTTTGTCAGGGCACCTTTCGCGGTTGGGTTGACGAGCGACCTTTCGGGCGCTGTCCGCGTTGCGGTGCAGCGACCCGTAGTCGCGTTCTTTCCGACCTGCTCGAACGGCGTCCCGAGCTACTACCAACCGATCAACGCTGTCTTCACTTTGCCCCCGAGGAGTGCCTTCGAAGGCGGATCGCGCCTCTTCTCGGCGAGGGGTATGTCACGACTGATCTTCGCCGCACCGACGTGACAACGCAGCAAGATATCACTCGTATGACCTTCGCCGACGGTAGCTTTGGCACGATAGTCTGCAGCCACGTGCTCGAACACATCCCGGATGACCGGGGGGCGCTCTCTGAGCTCGCTCGCGTACTCAGGCCTGGAGGACACCTTCTCGTTCAAGTTCCGTTCAACCATCATGGCCTCACCGATGAGGATCCATCGGTCACTGACCCTGAAGAGCGACTACGTCGCTGGGGCGAGCTCGATCACCTCCGGCTCTACGGCTCGGATCTGGTTGATCGCATGACGAGCGCTGGGTTCGATGTGGATACGATTCTTGTCGAGTCGGGCTTCCCCCGAGAGCTTCAAGAACGACACGGTCTAGCCCCAGACCAAGTCGTGTTCGTAGGCCGTCGGCGAGGGTAGCGTGCCGAGCCCAGTGAGGTCGCAAGGTCTCCGCGACTTCAGTCTTGTGATCCAGGGCGCTGCGCAGTAGCTGTGTAGAGTCACGAGCGGAGGAGAAGATGGACGAAGACGCATTGATCGCTGGCCGGCGCGGGTTCTTGCGCACGGTTGCCGCTACCGGGGGCACGCTGCTCCTTCCATCGTGCACGAAGGAATCCGCGTCGGCTCCGGTCGGCGAAGAGCCTGGGGCTCCCGACACACCGCTCCTTCCGGACGGACTCAACCCCAACAACTTCATCATGCACGGAAAGTCGCCACTTGCGCTCGAAGTGCGCAGGTCGGACGTCGGTAGTGGCGTCGTCACGCCCGTGTCGCGCTTCTTCGTACGCAACAACCTTCCGATGCCGTCCCAAGAGATCGTCTCGCGCGCCGACGCGTGGGAGCTCGAAGTCGACGGCGTCGCCCGCCCCGGCTCTATCAGTCTACCGGAGCTAAGGGGCCTCGGCCTCGAAACAGAGGGCTCCGTCATCCAATGCTCGGGCAACGGCCGGGCTTTCTTCGAGCACGGACCGTCGGGGTCCGAGTGGGGGACGGGCGCCGCCGGTTGCGCCCTATGGACCGGAGTGCGCGTGCGCACCTTGCTCGACCACCTTGGTGGAGTCGACGCGTCGGCGAAGTTCTTCACGTCAACCGGTGGGGAGGTGCTTCCGAAGGGAATGGATAGGAACGAGCTCGTGGTCGAACGCTCCGTTCCGATTCGCAAGGCTCTTGATGACGCGCTGCTTGCTTGGGAGATGAACGGTGCGCCGATTCCCCTGACGCACGGCGGTCCGCTACGGCTCATCGTGCCGGGTTACTATGGTTGCAACAACATCAAGTACGTGCGGCGCATTGCGTGTACCGCCGAGGAATCGCCGGCCAAGATCCACCAAACCGGGTACAGGTTTCGCCCGATCGGAGAGCATGGGAGCCCCAAGTACCCATCGATGTGGCGCATGCCCGTCAAGTCTTGGGTGAACGGTCCAGGCGCCGACGACACGCCGGTCCTCGCCGGCGAAGTCACGTTCTACGGGGTTGCGCTTTCCGGCGAGCGCGGCGTCCGCTCGGTTCACGTCTCTCTGGACGAGGGAAGGCACTGGGAGAGAGCGGAGCTCGAGGGACCGGACCTCGGACCCAACGCGTGGCGTGTATTCTCGTACACCACCAACTTGCCGCCAGGTCCCCAGACCATCGTGTCCCGCGCGACCGACACCAAGGGCGCCACCCAGCCTCGCGACCGCGAGGAGAATGAACGCGGCTATGGGCACAACGGGTGGCTCGACGCCGCCCTGAGCGTGAATTTCGTGGCGGTTCTGCCCGAACCGGTTCCCATCGTCACAGACCCCTCAGTCGCAACGATCGATCAACCGCCACCGCCCACGGAGGTGGCCCTTTCCGAAGCCGGCCAAGCCGGAAAGCAGGTGTTCTCGCAAGAGGCGCAACCTCCATGTGGGATCTGCCACACCGTTGCCGAAGCGGGGACTCAAGGGGCGGTCGGCCCCAACCTCGATGATCTGAAACCCGATACCGCCACCGTGGAGGCTGCAGTCACGACCGGTGTTGGCGCGATGCCAGCCTATCGGACGACGCTCACCCCAGAGCAAATCAAGGACCTCGCGACCTACGTCGTCGAGGCGACCAAGTAGGAGTCGCCCGCCAGCTATAGTTCGCGAGCGCCGAACGTGTCACACGCGTTGATTCCCGGTTTGGTAGCCGCGTTCGAACCACCGAACACCCTGCGCGGAACCCCCCCCCATCACGCACCGGTCGCTCGGGGGTCTTGCCTGAAGACCATCACTCCGCCACACGCCGCGAAGGCGGCCGCACACGCGGTAATCGCCAGCACGGGGCGGTCCTCCGCGAATGGAGCGAGTGAGAAGGGCACCGCGAAACCACCCACATACGAAGCCGCTGACGTGAAGCCCACGCTCCGAGCGGTCTGGTCGCCGCCTGTCCGCGGGTCGCTCGCGACGATCGGGAAGAAGAGGACGAGCGCTCCAGAGAAGAAACCGATCGCTGTGATCACGACCGCCGTCCACGCATCCGAACCTCGTTGTGCAAGTAAAGGAACGACGAGCACGAGGGCTGCCATGACGGCCATGCAGCTCGCGTAGACCGCACGTCGATGGCCCAGTCGGTCGGTCACCGACGCCCACCAAAACGATCCCAACATGAACCCGAGCGTCGAGAGCGCCAATGCACCATCGGCGTCGCTCCCGTTCCACCCCCACTCCCGCAGCTGATACGGAAGCAAACCGACGAGCCCAAGGTAGGCCCCGAGGTAAGCCCCGTAAGAGAATGCGTAGCGGGACACCCTCCGCCACCAGCCTGGTTGTGGCGGGGTGCTCCTCGTGTGCGTGTCGGGCGCCAACGTGGTCGCCAGCGCAGGGAAGAGCGAGATCGCTGAGAGCGCGGCCCACACCATTGCCACACTTCGCCACCCACCGAGCGCCGTCGCCAACGATTCTGCGGTCGCCATTCCGGTCGCCGAGCCGATCGTGTAAGCGCCGAAGAACGCGGCCTGCGCCATTCCCGCGGACCTCGTATCGAAGAGGCGGGTCACGCGGTTCGCCAGAACCACGAACGCGGCGCCGCTCCCGACGCCAAATGTGAAGAGCGATGCGCCGAACGTCCACGGTCCCGTCGCCGACCCACGCCAAAGGGTCCCGAGGACGGCGATGGCTCCTGCGATCGCGAGAACGCTTCGGTCCGAGCGCTTTTGGACAAGAGCACCGGTCGCGAGCGCTGCGGCACCCGATCCGAGCGGGAGGTAGGCCCACGCCTGTTGCAGTTGTTGGAGGGACCAACCTTCGACCACGGAGATCCGATCGAAAAGCGGAGGGATGCTGAGGAACGTCCCGCCGATCAGGATTGCATGCACGAGGCATGCGCCGAAGAGCGCGATCTTTCGTCCGTCCAAGTTCATGCGTCGGTCCGCTGCCGGCCTTCCCGCGTGTCTTCGACTAGGTGACTTTCTTCCGCGGCCCGCCCGGTCGGTGGCCGCGCCAGTTCTCGATGATGACCGCCCAGTTACGTAGCCACGATTCCATGTATCGATCAAGACTGACCCCGGACGGTGGCGATCCAAAGGCCAGCGTTTGGGTCACGAAGTGGACGAGGCCAGCGAACAGCTGGATCGCCGCAGCTTCAAAGTCGACGTCTCGTTCGATCGGCCCCGTGAACTTCGCCAGCCCCTCCGCGAACAACCCGTGGGCGTCGTCGTAGGCTGCCTTCACTTGCTCCCGAGCCTGGCCCGGAAATTTGAGGCCCTCGAGTGCGAGCGCCATGATCGCCGTCTGCTGCGAGTCTCCGAAGGCGATCAGTGCGCGAGGCACGGCCTCCCATGCTTGGCTTCGATCGGCGAGGACGATCTCGTCGACGACGGTCCGCCAACCGTCGATCTCTTTCCGGTAGCGTTGCACGGCCGCGACGAGCAACTCTTCCTTCGATTCGAAGTGTCGATACAAGCCACCTGCGCCCGGCGAGAGCCCCGCCTCGCGTTCGATCTCCGCAACGGTGGCCTCGGCGTAGCCGACCCGTGCGATGACCCGCAGTGTGGAGTCCATCAGGCGTTCTCGGGTCGGCAGTGGTGGTTCGGGCGATTCACCGGTGCCGGTCGTTCGGGAGTCTTCGGTCACGTTCAGCTAGTCGCTTACCACGTGGAGCGCATCAGAGTGGGGTATGAACACTACGAGAATCAAAAAGTGTTTTGATTTTAGGTACTTGAAATGGTCCTGAAGAGAACTGGCGTGACTGTCACCAGGGACCTTCCTCGTGTGTGGATACAGCTCCAATCTAATTGGCGAAGGGATACAAGATGCAGTCACCGGCGCCCGCCAGCGGTGCTCCGGTTCGCCCAGGGTCCACGGCTGTACGCGCGGGTCGTTGCGAGGCCGCAGGTTTGGTACTTTCACCTTCATGGAGATTCGGATCGGTTACAACAAAGTGATGGCAGCCGGCTTTCTCGCGATCGGCGCCATCAACGGGTTCGCGGCGGTGTTGAATCCGAAGGTCGTGCAGTTGCTACTCACCGTGGGCTTCGCCGTTGCTGGGTTTCTGTTTCTTCGCGGCGAGGCTGCGGTCGTCACTGAGCGCGAGGTCCGCGTCAAGAATTTCTTGGGAGGCACGGTCAAGCGGCACCCGTTCGATGCTCTCTCCGACGTCAGCGTCGACGGCAAGAACATCTTGGTGAAAGGCGAGCGTGTGGTTCCGGGTGCGATGCTGCGTGGAGCAGACGTTCAGAAGCTGGCCGACGAGATCGCCAAGGCGACCGGTGGCCAAGCGTAGCGGGCGATCTAGCGACACTCGACGTGGTCTGCGCGGCGGCCCTGCTCCCGAACGCTACCAAAGCTGCCAAGCAGCAGTTGGCTTGTCGGCAGAGCGGTAGCGCGTTGGAGGTTCGAGGATCGCAAACGACGGGCGAGAAGACTCTCGTCTTGCAATCAGCGGACCCCACATGCCTTCTACTTCGAGCAAACACCGGCGTTCTGCGGGCGGGCAAAGGCTCCTGGCTCGCGAAAGCAGCGGAATACCGAGTGCGGAGTCGTCGAGTTCGATGACCGTTCCGCCCTCCTCGCTTGAGGAGAACGCGAGCTTAGAATCTCCGAGCGCCAGTCGGTTGCTGTCTGCGAACTCGACTATCACAGGCACACGGAGTCGTCTTCGTTGACCCCCTTCAGACTCGCTGCGTTGTCGGACCCAAGCCTCGAGGTCCGCGGTTCTGAGCGTTGCCGGTGCCAGCACCCAGGCTCGGCATGGCTCGAGGACGGGTGCAGCGTGCGGGGTTCCGGCCACTTCGCTTGGGCCCGCGGCGCCGAGCGGGCCTTCGGCAACCACCCGGGTTCCTACGATACGGTTCGGCCAGGCTTCGTGGTTCGCGCATGAGACCATGCCGTCGTCGGTCAGAATCGACGCCCCCGCGTTGGTGTTTCGGGCTCTACCCACGAACGACATCGTGCCTTCGAGCCGCGGCTGTTTCGACTTCGGGGGTCCCGTCGTGGTGGTGCTTCCGGCGTCGACCGCGCCGCAGCCGTTCCCGATGGCGAGCAAGCAAGCCAGAAGGGCTGTGCGGGAGGTCGTAGGTCGAAGCCGACGCATCGGAGGAATGCCGCGAGGGGTACCTAGAAACCCCTATCCGCCGCGGACCTTGCTCATGATGACACCCGATACCGCGCTCAGGGCGATCAACACGATGCCCCAAAGCGAGAACCAGAACCGGATGGTGCCGACGATGCTCCCGCCAAAGAGACCGAACAAGAGGCCCGTCACCATCCAAGAGCCAGCGCCGATCACCGCCCCTCGGACGGCCGCGGATGAAACGCGGGACGCCGTCACGATGGAAAGGCCGAACGCGACGATACCGGTCGCGAGGAAGTCCTTGAACATGGCGCCGAAGTCAAACCAGAACTCGTAGTAGTCGGACAGAAGTGGCTGGATGAGGGGGATGATGACCGCCGAAGCACCCATCCAGATGGCGGCAAAGAGGTGGCGGCCAGACGGCGCTCCTTCACTTTCCGTGGTCGACATGGGCGCGGCGCTGGGTTCTCCGTTCGTGACCGGCATATCGAGGTTGCCCTCGGGGAGAGCCGTGTCGACGTCCAGCGTCGGCGCTTCGTCCCGGAGAGGTTTGCTCATCCCTTCGAGGTACTCGAGCGTCGCGTTCTTGCCTGTATCGGGCCCGTACATGAGACGCCCATCTTCGAGTGAGATGTCTCTTGGCAGCAGGCGGAGGAGTGCAGCCCGCCGTTCGGGGGTGAGGTATGCTTTGGCCGCCTCTGGGTTGGTGCACCGGACCAGCGCCCCTGAGTCGAAGTCGCGATCGCCGGTTTCGACGTCGCTCGTCATCGCTTTGCCGAGCAGGCCCCGCTTCATGACGCGAAGCCCGTCGGGGAGGGCGCCCTTCAGATCGAGCCTCACGAAGAAAAGGGCGAGAGCCCGCTGCTTGGAATCGACTCGCCCACTTGCGTGCCTTGCTCGGTCGTAACCGATCGCAAAGTCCCTTCCGTCGATCTCGCCGCTCAATACCGGCCATCGCCAACCCTGGGGGTCGATGCTCAGCCCATAGCGATGGGCGAACGATTCGAGGGCGGCTCTACGTTTCTTCTTGATGCTGTTCGTGACTGCGAAGAGGATTCCGAAGAACGCCAAGAAGCCCAGGACGCCCAGCGTCAAGACTGCGTTACCATCCATCGTGCGGATTAGGCCCAAGGCGATGTCGCGTGTCAAGGCCGTCCCAAGTCGACCTCTCGGAGCAGTCACCTTGCTGGGCCGACCTGCCTACGCGGCGTGCCGTCCGGGTTAGACACTCTCGATGCGACCGATCGTCAGTGCTTCTTCGGCATCTTGCCCGTCACCATCACGTACAGGCCGAGACCCAGGAAGGTGAGCGTCCCAGCGGTGACGAGCCCCGAGATGATGCCTTGATACGCGTACAGGTAGTACGCGATCCCCGCCCCGATGAGGCCGAGCACGAACATGCCCGCGCCGGCCCCACGGGCGGTCTTCTTGGCCGCCGCACCCTCGGGATTGGCGCTGATCTCCGCCTGCTGCGCCTTGGCATCCTCGTAGGCGTTTCTGAGGTCATCCAACCGAGACATCGGGCGAAACTCTCACAGGATAGGCGGACCGACAACGCTTTTTGTTCGGAGCGACGTCGCCACCGACTCGTTCCCGCTGGTCGGCTGCGAAGCCGAGTTGGCGTTCCACACGAATGGCCCTCGAACGCTCACCGCGGTCGTCGGCTTGTTCGATGGCTCGTCCCAAGGCACAACCGAGCCCGATGAAACGCGAACACTCGAGCCTCTCATGCACCCGTCTCGTACTTCTGTTGGTCAGCCTGGTCGTGATCGGATGCGGTGACAACGGTGGCAACGGGCCAACGGACGGCGGAATGGACGGGGGTCCCGACGGAGGAACTGGGGGCACGATGGACTCGGGGGTAACCGGGGGCTCAGGGGGTGGTGCCCCGGGCGGGTCTGGGGGTGGCGCGACGGGTGGATCGGGCGGCAGCCCCGACACAGCCTCGATCGTGTTCGTGACCGAGACCTTGCACACCGCGGAGCTCGGCGGGACGGCGGGAGCCGATGCCATTTGCCGCGGCCAGGCGACCGCCGCAGGGCTCGAGGGCGATTTCGTCGCTTGGTTGTCGACGATTGGATCTTCCGTCGCCGACCGGCTGGTGCAGTCGAGCGATCCCTACGTGTTGGTCGACGGGACCCTGATCGCGGAAGACTGGGCGGATTTGGTCGACGGCTCGATTCTCGCTCGAATCAATCTGGATGCGAGCGGGACCCCGCGGGGCGGGGACGTGTGGACGGGAACCCTCGCGACCGGCGGGTCTTTCACGGACAACGACTGCGCCGGCTTCACCAGCGCGTCAGCGGGCTTTGGCCTATGTGGCTCGACCGCGACCGCCGCGTCGCAGTGGACGGAGAACATCACGCCCGCGTGCGGCACCAGCCTTCGTTTGTACTGCTTCGAGCAGCCCTGAAATCAGGATTGCTCGCGCGCGAGCAACTTTCGTTTTCGCGCTAGGCCCCACCGGTACCCGGAAGGCTTCCCGTCCTTTCGGACGACGCGGTGGCATGGGACGACGATGGCGATAGGGTTGGCGGCGCAGGCGCGCGCCACGGCTCGCGCCCCGTCGGGCTTCCCGAGCGCGGCGGCCACTTCCGCGTACGTGCGAGTCTCGCCCAGCGGAATTCTGCGGAGTTCCCGCCACACTCGTTCCTGAAACGCAGTGCCTTGGATATCGAGTGGGATGTCTGCGGTCGTGGGCATCTCGACCGCCTCGATAACTGCTCGCGTCCAGTCGGTCTCGGCCGACTCCTCGAGATATGCGCCCGAGAAGCGTGTCGCCAACTGCGACACGAGTGCTTCCCGACTGTCGCCGAGCGCCACCTCGCATACGCCTTGTGCTGTCCACCCCACCAACACGTGCCCGAGTGAGCATACGGCGACCGTGTACCGGATCGCCTGGCCTTCACCTCGCAGGCGAGCCGTGGAAGGCTTCATCCCGAGCTCGCGACCGACGCCTTCGTAGAAGCGGCTGCTCGAGGAGTACCCCGCGCGGTACACGGCTTCGGTGACGCTGTTGGTTCGCGAAAGGGTGTCGCGCCCGCGCTGCGCGAGGATCCGTCGACGGTATTGTTGCGGGGTGACGCCAAGTTCTTTCTTGAACGTACGCTGAAAGTACGAGTCGCTGAGACCCACCGCGCTGGCCACGTCGCGGGTCCGTGCAGCTGCGTTCGAAGACAAGAGGCGGCAGGCTTCGACGATGGCCGTGGTGCGAGGGGTGCGCGAGGGCGACATTTCAGGGCGGCAGCGCTTGCACGGACGGTACCCGGCAAGTTGCGCCAACGCGACCGTATCGAAGAACTCGACGTTCTCCCGCCGTGGCCTTCGGGCGGGGCAGGTGGGTCGGCAGAACACACCCGTCGTCCGGACGGCGTAGAAGAAGTTGCCATCGGCATGAGCCGCGCGCTCAGAGACCGCGTCCCACCGAGCGGCGTCGTGATCGTGGAGCTGCGATGGGGCGTTCATGGTTCCTCGCGTTCGGTGCGGCCGTGGCTACGATAGTGGAGGTGCTCGACGGCGCCACCAGCCGTGGCGCGTTCGTGCGTCAAGCGTGCTTTGGGTATGTCCAAGGTTGGGGTGGTATTGCAGTGCATTCGTCGCTCCCTTGGTCCCACGTTCGCGCAACGGGAGTCGGTCCGCCTCCCAGGGACTGACCCGCAATTCGAAAAGGGCCTCAGGCCTCGCCCCGGAGGACGAAGCCCTCGGCACCGTCGAGGGTGATCTCGTCACCGGTCCGAATCATGCGCGTGGCACCCGGGACCGCAACGACTGCGGGAATGCCATACTCCCGAGCCACGATCGACCCGTGCGACAGAAGGCCGCCGACCTCGACGACGAGCCCCGACGCTTGTGCGAAAAGCGGCGTCCACGCCACGTCGGTCACGGGGGCTACCAGGATCTCGCCCGGTTCGATCAGGGCGTCGTTCCTCGGGTCGAGGATGACCCGGGCCAAGCCCGTGATTCGCCCGGGGCTCACGCCCATTCCCCGAAGGAGCTCTGCGGATGGATCCTCGGTCGCCCGCAGGACCCGAGCCCGGCCATCTTGGATCTTTGGGACAGCCACGCGTTTGGACCAGCGGTAGTCGCGACGGCGTTCCTCGATGACCCGGACCATGTCGTTCGGAGGCACGCGCGCGCTGAGGAGCGAATCGACTTCCTGCCCCGTGAGAAAGAACATGTCGTCGGACCTCTGAACGAGCCCTCGTGCCATCATCCGGCGATTGATCTCGTCGTAGACGCGCCGGGAACGATCAAGACGACGAATGACCACGTCTTTCATCGTTTCCCGATTGAGCAGCCCCGCGCGTGCTCGGCGGGTCAGGACCTTCAGCCACGTTCTGCGCCACCAAGACAGAGATGCGAGCCGCTCGGTCGATCGCCGCCGCGCGCGCCGCTGCCGCTCGAGCGCCTCGGCAGGGGTGACAGCGCCTTGCCGGACGTGGTTCTGCAAGAGTGAGATTACCTGGCGCGGATCCTGTCGCCAGCAGGGTCGGCTTAGCTCCGCTTCGGCGACCCCGCGATGGCCAAACGCGTCGAGGAACCGGTCCAACGACGGACCGAGGCGGTGGCTGCGCATTGCCTGAAGGAGGACGTCGCGGTCGGGCTCCTCGCGAAAAAGCGCCCCGAGCACCGGGTCCTGTTGGATCTCGGCCGAGAGGGCGTGGAGGGCGTGTCCCGGTTTCGCGCTCGGCAAGTCTTCGATGCCCGACACGAGTTCGGAGGCCAGCGACACTTCTGCCTCACCGAGCCAGCGAGCGATCGTACTCCTGAGCTGAGCGAAGCTGACCGACGCAAGGGTCGATGCCCATACGTGAACCACGGAAGGGGCAGCGAGGTTGTCGTCCACTCGCACGTGGTCGATGAGCGAGCGATCGGTTGCGTCGGCCAGCCAGTCGGCTGTGACGCGGCCGGCGTCCTCTTCGGCGGTCCGACGTGAATCTGCGATCGCGCGTCCTAGTGACGCCGAGTGAAGCAGCACGGCGCCGACCAAGCGGACGAGACGCGGAAGTCGATGCGGCAGAAGATCCGAGGCGACAACGGCCGGAGTGCGTGTTTCGGGTTTGCCCACGAACTCCTCTAGAACGGTGTCAGGTGTCATGCCGGGTGTCTTGTCCGCCGCTTCCAGTAAAAGAGAAACGTTCACGTAGGGTCGATGGAAGAAGAACCCGAGGGCCGTGGGCGACGCCGTTCGATCGATGGCCCCTAGGGATCGGAGCTGGCTGAGAAAAGCGCGTTCGATCAGCTGGCCGGTGTGATCCCACGACAGTGGCGTGACGCACCCCGGGAGAACCTCGCTGATGTTGCCGTTCGAGTACTTGGGGTACCTCGGGTCGATCGCGGTATTGGTCGCCGGGACCCAGCCCGCTGGCGGTTCCGGGTCGGGCGCAGTCGCTGTCGTGATGGGGCGTGCCTGCAGCAACCACAGGCGATCGCCTTCGCGACCCCACTCGATGTCGACCGGACTGCCTCTTCGCGCCTCGACCGCCAGCGCCAGGCGAGCGACCTCGATCGCGTCGGCATCGGAAAGGCAAAGCGTTTGTCGTCTCTTCGGATCGACGCTGACCTGTTCGACACCCAAGGGCCCGGTGACCGTCTCGGTCGTCTTGTCGCCCGGAACCGCGGAGTGTACCCGCTCGAGTCCCCGATCGACGAGGTACGTGTCGGGCGTGGCGTGCCCCCCCACGACGGACTCGCCCAGGCCAAAGTTGGCGTTGATCACGATCTCAGGCACTCGGGTGATCGGGTTCGACGTGAAGCACACCCCGGCCGTGTCCGTCTCGATCATCCGCTGAACGACGACGGCCATCCTCGTGTCGCCAACCCCTCGATGCGCACGGTAGTCAGTGGCTCGCTCGCCAAACGCAGACGCCCACACCTCGACGATGGCTTTGTCGAGTTCTTCCGGTTTGACGCCGAGGAGGGTCTGGTACTGGCCCGCGAAGCTGGCTTCGCTGGTGTCCTCTGCGACAGCCGAGGATCTCACGGCGAACCGCAGACCAGGGGTCGCGTCCTCGAGTATGGTGCGTCGCTGTGCGATGTCGTTCCGGATGCCGCTTGGAAGTTGCGCGCTACCCAGCCGTAGAGGCGACGGCGACGATCCTTCGCGGCCTGAAGTAGCCCTCGCGAGCGCGTCGAACGCATGTGTCGTGACCACGAAACCTGTGGGGACGGCGAACCCCTCGTGGATCAGTTGGGCCAGTGCCGCGCCTTTGCTGCCTGCGGTCTCGCGGGACCGAGCTTCCTCGGTGACGAGATCGAGGACGTTCACCGGAGCTGCTCCATCGCCTCGACCATCCCCTCGGCAACGTGGCCGTCCCATTCGAACTGCGCGCGGGATGCGGTTACGAGGGTGCTTCGGTCGGGGGACCGGGCGACCACCGGCAGAGGGGCGAGGATCCGCGCACGGACTTCAAACTCACGCTCGCTGTCCGTCGTAAGCGTCGCGCCCACGTCGGTGGGCCACAGTCCGCCGGGCTGCTGCGTTTCGCGCAGGTCGAGTCGCATGATCGGCTCTAGGCGATCGTCGTGAAGCACGAACCCGCTCTGTACGCGCATGGCGAGCACATCGACCTGGACCGCGTTGAAGCAAAGCGCGTCCCCGAACTGGCAAGACAGCCAACGCCACCTCGCAGGCACGCGCATGTCGCGGACCCCCCACGAGTGATCTCGCTGCCCCGAACCATCGAGGGTCGAAAGCTCGCCGTCGAGCCGAACGGTGCCTCGGACTCGCGTGGCTTGTTCGTAGTGATGCGCCCCCGTCATTGACGGGAGCATCCGAGCTGCTCGAGCCGTCCGAGCAATCGTTTGGAGTGGCGAACGGGAGACGGTGCTCTTGAGGACATCGCCTGCGGGCCGCGGGCGCACTGACCGCTTGTCGTAGTCCACCGCGTCATGGAGCGGGGCGACCTCCAAGTCGAGTTCGAGCTTGCGCGCCGGGCGACCGAGGTCGAGGGACCGCCGAAGGTCGTCTTCGTGTGCGGGCCGATCGAATACGCGGACCAGGCCTTCGTATCGAAGACGCCAACGTCGAAATGGTTCGACGCACGTAAACTCGAGCCCCTCGCACGCGACGTCGGCTGCTTCGGGTTCGAGGGATTGAGCGAGCTCGACGAAGGCCGTTTCGCCTCCGGGTAGGTAGAGACAAACGAAGCCATCTTGTTCGTGCGCCCCTGGGGTCGCGCCGATCCGGGTAGCGAGCCCCCAACCACCGGCCTCGTCGAAACCGTTGAAGTAGAACGACTCGTTCCAATGGGCTTGCCCCGTCGAGGGGTGCCAGTGTTCGTCGGACGGCGTCAACATCGGCGCAGCCCCTATCTTTGGTAGACGAACTGGACGGAGACCGAGCCGTTGACCGTTTTGTACTCGCCTTCGCAACCCACGCGAAAGAACCCCGCCTCGCATGAATCCTGGTCGATGTTGGACCCGACGCGGCCTTTCGAGAAGGCGCTCTGGAGCGCCAGGTCGACGGCAAACGACTTCCAGTGTGCGCCGAAACCGACGGCGAAGGAGTGACCCCACGCTGGAGGCGGCGTCACCGGTTGTGCGCCGGCCTTCGTCGTGGCGGAGGAGCTGGCGACGTAGCCGCCCCGGACCGACCACAGCGCGTTGATGTCGTAGTCGGCGCCAAACCGGAGACTGAACGCGTTCTGCCAGAGGAGTGGAATATCGACGGTCTCCAAGATGAACCCGTCGTCGAACTCGAGGGTCTGCGCTTGGTTCGAAGCCTCGTAGAAGAGAACGTGGAGCTCGCTCGCGAGCGTGAGCGCCTGTCCGGCCAAGAACACCGCCACGCCACCCGAGAGGACGTTGGGCGTCGAGAACTTCGCCGTCACGTTGGAGCTCAGTTCGGGGCCGTCGAGCGTTCGAAGATCTCCGCTCAGGCGATTCGTGGCCTCGGTTCGGTACATGATCGAGGCCGCGACTTTTCGATGGGCGCGCCAGGTGAGGCCGATCCGTGCGCCTGGCCAGCCGGCGCCGCCGAGGGTGGCGGTCACGGGGACGATCGCCACCCCGAGATCTGCGGCGATGGTCGCGTCCTGAAAAGCGAATGGGACGCGCAAGGTGACGCCGAGGTCTAGTGTGGGGAGGATCTCGACGCCGATTCCGATCGCCGCTTCGCCCGAGACGAAGGTGAGTTCGAAGTCTCCGGTGAGGCCTGATCCGTAGATGTTGTCGACGTCGGAGTAACTGGCGCCGAACAAGCCGAGGGCGTAGGCACCAAGGCCGAGCACGACGCGGTCGCCCAGTCGGACGGCACCAAAGAGGCTTGGAATCGCGCCGAAACCGAGGTCCGAACGGACGACGGTGTTCGGCCCTGCCAGTGGTGCTTCGGACACGGTGAACACCGGGGTGAGGTTCGCGCTGAGAGCTCCCTTCGGAATCCGAGCAAGGTTGGCGGGGTTGATCGCCAGGGCGGACGGGCTCTCCAAAAAAGCCATGCCGGTGGTCCCCGCACCGATGCTCTTCGCATCGAACGAGGAGGGTTCAATGTTCGCGGAGGCAACACCCTGAGCCAACATCAGGCCTGCGCACAAGGCCGTCAGCGGTCTGACGAGGCTGGTCACTCCTCTCCTCCCCCATGGCGGCTGCGCGCGAATTCGACGCGAGCGATCCGATCGACGAACGCGAGTTCTGGTTGAAGGAAACCCTGCTCCGGGACCACCGACCAAAGCAACGCGCCCCCGAGCAACGTGGCCAGGAGGCCAGTGACGTTCGACTCGAACGTGGCTTCGTCCTCGGTGTCTGGAAGGAGGGCGCGCGCGGCGTCGAGAAACGCAGTGCGGTGTCGCGTGAAGATCGGTCGCAGCGCTTCACGCAGGGCTTCGTCTGTCCGCGCGGCCACGTAGAGTTCGAGTGTCGCCAGCATGCGTGGGGACCGAAACACCGCCCACAGTGCATGGAGGGCGTTGTCGATCGGTTCGGGGTCGCCGGCGAAGTCTTTGGCCATCGAAACGAACTCCGCGATGGCGCCATCGAGCACATGCTCGGTGGTGGCCGCCATGAGTTCGGTTTTGGTGGCGAAGTGCTTGAACAGGGTGCCGTGCGCCACGCCGGCACCCTCCGACACGGCGGCTGTTGCGAGCCTGCCGTAGCCACGTTCGGCGAGCAGCGTCGCCGCCGACTCCAAGAGCCGGGTTCGCGTCGCGGCAGCGCGCCGGGTTCGGCCGACGAATCTGGGCGATGGCTCCGACACGAAAGTGAGTATCTGCTCACTCACCGTCGAAGTCCACGACAAAGAACGGCTCGCGTACCATGCCAATACCACGAAAGTGCTAGACAATTTAGGTCAGTGAGTGGATGCTCACTTTCGTGGCTCCCGCGGACCCACGGCATCACCTCTTTCCCAAAGCCTCTCCCGGGGCTGCGGCCGTCCGCGCTCGCCTCACCGCTGGCTCGATCATCAGGGCGCCAGGCTGTTTCGATGCCCTCTCGGCCCGTGTGATCGAGGACGCCGGATTCGAGCTTGGCTTTCTCGGCGGTTTCTCACTCGCCGCTGCACGCCTTGGTCTTCCCGATGTGGGACTCCTGAGTTACGGCGAAATGGTCGATCAAGCGCGCCAGGTGTGCGCTGCAACGTCGCTTCCCATCATCGGCGATGCGGACACGGGGTACGGCAACGCGGTCAATGTGGAGCGAACGGTTCTCGGCGGCGCCCGGGCAGGCCTTGCGGGCGTGATGATCGAAGACCAGCGCTGGCCCAAACGATGCGGGCACACCGATGGGAAGGAAGTGGTGGGCCGCCGCGAGGCGGTGCAACGGATCGAGGCGGCTGTCCGCGCCCGCGAAGACCACGGGCTCGACGTGCTGATCATGGCGCGCACCGATGCCAACGCGACAGACGGTTTCGACGAGGCCTTGTGGCGGGCTGAAGCGTTTCACGCCGTTGGCGCCGATCTCACGTTCCTCGAGGCGCCCCGGAGTACCGCCGAGATGCGCCGCTACTGCGACGTCGTACCAGGATGGAAGACCGCGAACCTCGTCGAAGATGGACGCACTCCGTGGCTATCGCCGGCCGAACTCGAGGAGATCGGATACTCGCTCGTGATCTACCCCGTGTCGATGTTGCTCGATACGATCGCCGCGATGCGTCGCGCGGCGGCACGGATGGAGGCAGGTGACGACAGCACGGCCATGCGCGTGACGTTCGACGAGGCCCGCGCGTTCCTCAAGTGGCCTGAGTACGAAGATCGACTCGCACGCTTCGAGGAGGACGAATCATGACCGACGGGGCACGCCGATGGGGATAAGCCACATTGCACTCGCGGTGAAGGACATCGAGGCGACCCACCGGTTCTACACGGATGTGATGGGCTTCTCGTTGGTCAAGGTCGAGATCGTGCCTCAGGGAGACGCTTTCGCACGTCACGTGTTCTACTCGACCGGCCCCGACAAGGACCAGTTGATCGCGTTCTGGGACCTCTCCGCGGTCAGGGACGCGTCCGACCTCAAGACCGCGATCAGCCGCGACCTCGGGCTCGACCCGCTCACGAATCACATCGCGTTTCAGGCCGATAGCGTCGACGACCTCGAGGTTCGAAAGCGCCGCTGGCTCGAGGCAGGGTGCGATGTGCTCGAGATCGATCATGGATGGATCAAGTCGGTTTACACGGAGGATCCGGACCGGATCACCATCGAGTTTGCCGTGCTGACGCGGCCTTTTTCGGACGCCGACGCCGAACAGGCGATCGATCTGCTTCGGGATCCGACGCCACCGTTGCCCGAGCGTCTGCCCAGGGTTCGATTTCATCGCGCAAAAGACCCGACGCCCTGACGAAAGGAATCGTGAGATGCCGCGACTACGCGAAGTGACCAAAGACGAAGCGCATCCAACTGCCCGCGTCATTTACAAGATGATGTTCGGGGAGCGGGATCCGGTCAGCTCGCCCGGAACGTCAACCGGGACGCCTGGGAACTGGTGGACCGTGTTCGCGGGCGTGCCCGAGTGTTTCGACCACACCGTACAGGGGTTCGCGTTCTATCGGAGCTCGAAGCGAAAGCTCTCGCCGCAGTTGAGAGAGCTCGGGCAGCTGCGCGCGGGCTACGCTCGAGGCAGCCAATTCGTGTTCTCGCAGCATTGCAAGGCGGGGCGCAGCGTCGGGTTGAGTGAAGAGAAGATACAATCGATCAAGTCTTGGTCGGTGGCGACTTGTTACTCCGCGATCGAGCGTGCGGTGTTGGCGTATACCGATTGCTTGGTACTCGAAGGAGGTCGTGTTCCTGATGCGACCTTCGATGCGCTTCGCGAGGGGCTCGACGACACGGAGATCCTCGAGCTCACCTACATCACCTGCACCTATGACATGCACGCCACCATATCGCGTGCACTAAGGCTCGAGTACGACGACGTCGACGATCCGGTCGTCGAAGTCGCTGCGCCGGACGGAAGCACGACGCTCGACGTGATGGCAGCAGTCGACGCCACCGAGGACTGATCTGCAGTTCGTGAGCGCGCACCCTTCTGGGGCGACTACTCCGTCGCCGCGGCGAGGTGGGCGCCGCTGATCACGACGAGGTTTCCGACATCGATGGCCGCCGGGTCGCTCCCGTTGCCGAGCATCTCGTTGGTCACGATGTCGTCTAGGCCGTCACCGTCGATGTCACCGCCCGCCGCGCTGTAGCAGATCATGTCGCCTTGGTCTCCGCCCACGGTTCCTTGGGCGCCGTAGATCGTGACGATGCGTACGTCTTCGACCTCTCCAGGGCTCCGGAGGTCGATCACCGAAGGCCAACCGTCTGGGTTGCCAAAGACGACGTCGATCGTTCCGGCGATCGCGCGCCCCGCAGGGTTCGATTTGGGCGATCCGGTGGCGACATCACCGATTCCGTCGCCGTCGAAGTCTCCGATGACCGATGTATCGGAAGAGAGGACGCCACGGGCTGACCCGAGGATCGTGGTCACGACGAGGTCGTCGGGGACGTTCCCCATGTCGAAGGTTCTTCCTTTCAAGGAGGATGCGCTGAAGAACAGGTGGCCCACGCCAGCTTGCGGACGGTTGTCCGGTGCGAGGTCGCCAATCAGGTCCCCCACGAACAAGTCGGCCGTTCCATCGTCGTCGAAGTCGAGGCCGCCAGCGAGCTCCTCGCCGAACGAACGGTGCAAAGAGGAACCGCTGATCGTGCTCGTTTCGCCGGGGGCGTCGTCGATGTCGATCGTGAACCCATCGGGCCAGGGGTTCGCGCTGAAGTTTTCGTCCCACAGGATGAACACAGTCCCGCGCTCGGTTCCGCCCGACGCTTCTGCGGCGCCCGGCGCTCCGAACGGGTCTACGGCGCCCCCTGACCGGTTGAACGCCGCCGACACCAAGACTTCGGCGCGGCCGTTCCCGTCGAGGTCGGCGCCGTCGCACGTCGCACCCAGATGATACCGGTCCGCCCCGTCGGGGGGCAGAATCCGTGCGAGGTCGCCGGCGGCGCTCGTCGTGCCGAAGTTCGCAAGATCGATCGTCTGGGTTTGCGCGAGGTGAGGACCGCCGCGAATCACGTACACTGCGCCGGAGTTCGTCCCGCGTTCGTCTTCCTGATCCGCCCCGACGATGATATCGAGAGTTCCGTCGCCCGTGACATCGGCCGTTCGCACCCAAATGCCGAGCCGGTCGAGGGGGTTCGCCCCGACGAGTGTGGTGATCGTGAGCGCGGCTGGCGGTGAGGCGAGGTCCACATAGCTCAGCGACTCAGCCTGTTCCCTGAGCTCGGGCCCGCCCGCGATGATCGTCAGCGCGCCCGCACCGAGCCGTGTCTCGTTGGGCTGGAAGTTCTGACGGCAGACCAGAAGATCGGCGATGCCATCCCCCGTGACGTCGTCCATCCAAACTTCGTTGCCAAGGGTTTCCTGCGGACCGGCCCCTGCGATCTTCATGACGGCTGCGGTCAGACCCGCAGTGTCGGCCTCTCCCGCCGTCGTGCCGTTGCCGAAGGCCAGGTAGACTTCGCCCGCGCGGTCGCGATCGAACGGCGAGGCCAAGAACGATGCGAGCGCGAGGTCCGCGAACCCATCGCCGTCCGCATCGCCTCCACCGGCGGCGACGGGCGCGCCAAGCCCTCCGGTTCCCGTCGAGCCGAGCACGCGAAAGATCCCCCCGGGTTCCGTGTCGAACTCAGCGATATCAAGAACCCCGGCGGGCACACCAGGGTCGGGTGCGCCTGCCGATCCGCCAGTTCCCCCAATCGCCGGTGGCGACCCGTCGTCGCATCCCGCTACGAAGGCTGCACACGCAGCCACACTCAATACCAAGACTAAGAATCGAACCATGGTGGAACCCAATAGCACTTGGGTCGGGATTGAACGAACCGGCTTGGCGTACTTCGGTCGGGGCTAGAAGAACTGAAAGCCGAAGCCAGCCAGGAGGTCGAAACGCTGGTCGCCGACGCTCTGGTCTTGCGGATACCAGACGAAGGTGAACTGGGTCCGTATCCGCTCGATCAGGGCGATCGCGACATACGTCTGAAAGACCGGTTGGCTGCAGTTGCGCGCGTCGTCGCGCGAGTTGTCGACCGTGCACTCCCTGGCCGTGAAACGATCGGCGGTGCCAAACTGGTACCCACCCCGTATTCCGAGCATCGGCTGGACTGCGAGGTTACTCCACCAGAGCATCTCGAGTTCGGGGCCTGCGACCAAGCTGAATGTGATCGCAGCTGGCGTTGGGTCGGTGACGGTTCGAAGGCTACCCATCTGAAAGGCGATGTTGAGTCGGAAGTAGCTGCGTAGAAGGCTCACGGGGAGGACGCTACCGCCCACCTCGATCCCCGTTCCAAGGGTGAAGTACCCCCAATGCTGGGGCGGCTCGTACGCGATGGTGTTGACCGCGACCCGGCCTGCCGTGAGCATGGCAGCTCGTTCGAAGCGTGTGGGTTGGGCATTCGAGAGCTTGGTTGCGACCGAAAGAAGGTGACGACGGATTTTGATCGTCGCGTATTTGGCTTCCTCCCGCTCGAGACCGAGGTCGACGAAATGAAACCGATAGGCGGCAAGGAGCCGCATGACGTAGTCGAACTCGGCCTCGCCTTCCCGCCGTGCAAAGTCCGTCTCGCCCGCCCGGTCGGCGACCCTTGGGGGATGCTCCCCGGTCGCAGCGCGAGAACAGTGGTGGTGCTCGTGGCTTTGATGCGTGGTCGACATCGTCGCCCCTCGGCATATCGAGTACAGGCGGTCGAGCGACACCTGCAGGAGGATGCGGAAGTCTTGCATGTCATCGCCGTCGCAGGCTGCGCGGAAACGAGCGGAGGATGGTTCGTACCACCCGAGCATGCAGGCAAAGGGCTTCCAAGCATCCGGCAGCGCTTCGGGGTCGCCTGCGGCGAACGAAGGATCAAGTGCGTCGAGAAGACCCAACAACGTCGCCTCATCTCGGGAGTGTTCGAGTCGGTGGCCGGCTTCGGCGTACGCGTCGTACATCCCGAGGAAGTAGTCGAACTCGCGAAAGTCGCGTTCGAAGAAACCGAGGAACGCGCCGAGAAGCCCGCTCATCGTCGGGTAGTTGCGGTGGGTGACGAACAGCTGTCGAAGGAGGGTCGGGTTCTCTTCGGCCAAGGTGTAGAGTTCTTTGGCGCGCGCCGTACTGACGAACTCGTCGAGGATGGAGAGGATGAAGCTCAGGGTGCTCGAGCGGTCTTCCTCGGTCATGGCTTGTGGCTGCGGGTACGACGTGGTGTCGGTGTCGAGGTATGCGTAGATCGCGGTCTCGTACACCGGTCGGAGGTCCGGGAACCCGTCTTTGGCGAGCTCCGACCAAACGCCGCGACCTTCGGGTCCGGTCACGAGCCCGTACTCCATGATCTCGGCGGCCAGCCGGAGCGGGTTGTTGTCGAACACGCCTCCATCGATGAAGGGCTCTTCTACCGTCGGCGCCGGACAGTCCCACGTGGACGCGTCGAGCGGGTCGGTCAGGCAATACTCGAGGGGCTGAGGTTTGAACGCCACCGGAAACGCAGACGAGGCGAAGATGACATCGCGGATCGAATCGAAGTCCTCGGGCCGGCCGTCGCCGTGGAGCGGCAGGAGTGCCTCGGGGACGCCAGAGTTCACGTTCACGTAGTTGCGGAAGATGCCTGGGACGCCCGGCCCTCTGCCCTGCATGCGGATCACAAACTTCTCTTCTTGCCTCGGGAGTGACAACGAGTCGTTCAGCTTGACCGGATAGCTCTCGACGCGCGTCGCCGAGATCCCGATGACCACGTCGCAGTCGTTCGGCAGGCCCTGGTCCCACACCTCACGCACCTTCTCCACGCCCTCGAGTAGCGCGTCCCGGGTGAACACGTTGGTGGGGCCTACTCGCTTCTTGTCGTACAGCTGGTCGAAACCGAGATCCATCCACAACGACCAGCCGAGGTCCTGGGTGGGATCCTTGTTGTCGGGCCGACAGAAGTTGAGCGCGGCGATCAGCGAGTTCACACTTCCCGCGGATGCACCGGTCACGAGTCGCAAGTTGTAGCGCCCCCGCGTATGCCGCATTGTTTGCGTCATCAGGTAGAGGTAGCCGGCTTCGTAGGCGCCGAGTGAGACCCCCCCGCTGATCGTGAGTGCAACTTCGTTGCCGCCGGGCTCCAAGCTTAGCCCCGCCTGGGCGCTCGACCGGGAGCTGCCCCCAACCCCGCCCCAGGTCAGCCCGATGACCAGGACAACAACCGCCAACTTTGGATCCGGCCGGCACATGTCGGTTCACGAACTACCACAGGCGATGCTGCTCCGGGAGAACCGTTGAGAGGTCGACGGTCGATCGTTTGCGATGACGGCGTTCCTGGAATACGTCTACCCATTGGAGGGAGTTCCCTTTGCTTAGTTCTCGACTCTTGCGTGTGGCCCTGGTCTCGGCCATGGCTGCTGGGTGCGGTGATGGTGGGGCAGATGCGGAGCCAGCGCGTTGGCTTCTGGCGCCCAGCGATCCGCTTCCGTCTCTGCTTTCGGAAGTCGGTCTGTTTACCGACATGACCGAAAGGGCGCCCTACGAGGATCTTGTTCCCTATTCGCCGAAGCACGTCCTTTACAGCAATGGGCTCGACAAAGAGCGGCAGCTGTACCTTCCGGACGGCACGTCGATCGACGTCGAGGACGACGACGGGTGGGTTTACCCAGAGGGCACGGTCCTCGCCAAGACGTTCGTCTTCGATGGGGCGCCAGTCGAGACTCGGTTGATTTTTCGAAACGGCGGCGACTGGGATTACACGATCTATCGTTGGACAGACGATGCTACGGACGCCGAGCGCCTAGAAGGGAACTGGGCGGAGGAGACAGTGTCGGTCGGCGATGAAGGACAACCGCACACCCTTCCTTCGCGGCTCGACTGCCGGACCTGCCACGAGACCCACGAAGCCGTGACCGATTCGCCTGTACTCGGGGTCGGCCGCTACCAGACCGACGATCGACTGGTCGACGCAGGCGTCTTTGCCAGCGAGCCACAACAAGACGAGGCCGAGGGCAGGACCGACGAAGAGACAGCGGCGTTCAGCTACTTCATCGGGAACTGTACGAGCTGCCACAACGGCGGCGATGCGCTGAACTCGTCCTTCAGCCTCTATCCCGAGGACGCGATCGACAACACGGTCGACCGGCCGACGTCATCGGAGACCGGGCAGGGGATCCGGGTCGTTCCGGGCGACCCAGCCGAGAGCGTACTTTTCGTCACCGTCGTTGAGGCCGGCGATCCGAGCTATCGCGGACCCTTCAAAGTGATGCCGCCGATCGGCGTCGATACGACGGATCCTTCGGCGGATGCGGTGTTGGGAGATTGGATCGAGGGCTTATGAAACGGCTTACTTGCGTTGCATCATTGGTTCTTGCCGGCTGTGGCGACTCTAGGCCGGCCGAGATTCCTCCCGAGGTGCTCCAGGTCGAGTTCGAACAAGTCCCGTTCGAGACGAGCATCGAGTACGTGACCGACATGGCATTCGTACCCGACGGCTCCGGGGAGTTCGTCGCGATTGGGCTGTCCGGGGAGTTCGAGCTCGCTCGGCTTGCGGCCGAACCGGAGCAAGGTGTGGCACCGCTCCTTTCGGGCAGGTTTACCGATGTGTTCACCGAGTTCGATGCGGGCATGCTGGGACTGGCGCTTGACCCCAACTTCATCGACAACGACCTCTTCTACATCGCGACCAACATCGCGCGGGATCACGTGCAGGTTCGCCGGTACACGCTCGATCGAAGTAGCTTCGAACGAACGCGCAACAGCGAAGTGATCATCATCGACCTCCCCACGCCCGGCTCGCCGCGCTGGCACAACATCAGCTCGCTTGGATTCGACGACGAGGGCGTCATGTGGGTCCTCGTGGGCGACCGGGGGCTGTTCGATCCAGCACAGGACCCAACCGGGATTCTCGGATCGCTCATTCGGATCATTCCCTCGACCGAAGACGGCGTCGGTGGCTTTACCATCCCCGACGACGCACCACTTTACGAGCCCGGGGCGGACCCGAGCGTGCACTCGATTGGCATTCGTTCGCCATGGAAAGGGCGGTACCACGAGGGCCGTTGGTACTACGGCGACGTCGGCCTGGATGACTTCGAAGAGGTCAACGTCATTGGCGCCCCAGGCACGAACCTCGGTTGGCCGGTGGTCGAAGGTCTCTGCGCTGACGACGTGTTCGATTCCGACCCTGACTGTGAGCTCTACACCGACCCGGACATCGCCTACGGACGCAGCAGCAGCGAACCTTTCGTGCGTGACGATCTCGACGCGAACCCGACTGGCCTGCGATCGGTCTACGTCGGGTGGATTTACCAGCCCGTCGCCGACGATCCGTATGCTGGTCTTTGGAACGACGTGATGGTTTTCGGGGACGCGTTCCTAGGGTTCATGCGGGCGGCCTCGCTCGACGACCTCGGCGCCAGCTGGCATCTCGGGCACTTGGACTTGCCGACTGCTTGGGGCCAAGGGCCGGACGGCTTCGTGTACGTGACCTCCTACATGCAAGCGCCTCCTGACCCTCTAGAGCCCAAGGGAACAGACGCGCAGGGGGAATCTGCGCTCTACCGTATTGTCCTCGATGCCGACCGAGACGACTCGGAGTAGGCACGCTTCAGGGAACGCACCCGCGATCCTGGTTCGTCGCCGCGTGTGCCTGCAAATCTATGTCGCGCGATTGGGGTAGGTTCTCACTCAACCAGGAGGTTACGCATGGGCACAGTGGCAAGCTACGAGCGCGACGGCGGGGTAGGCATCATCCGAATCGACGACGGCAAGGCCAACGTGATGTCGGTCCCCACGATGTCCGCGATCAACTCAGCCCTCGATCAGGCCGAAGCCGACGGTGTCGTTGTCGTGATCGAGGGGCGTGAAGGCCTGTTCTCCGCGGGCTTCGACCTCGGTGTGTTCAAGCAGGGCCCTGGGCCCGCCGGCGAGATGCTGCGGGCAGGTGGCACCTTAGTTGCCCGGATTCTCTCGTTCCCAGCACCGGTGATAGCCGCATGCACCGGTCATGCGATCGCGATGGGCTCGTTTTTGCTCTTGTCGTCGGACCTCCGGATTGGCGCCAGTGGCGCGTTTAGGATTGGGATGAACGAAGTTGCCATCGGACTTGCTGTTCCTTACTTCGCCCTCGAGGTGGCACGTCAGCGGTTGCCGGTCTCCGTGCTGAGCCGGGCGGCGTTGCTCGCGGAGATGGTTGGACCTGAAGAGGCCGCTCGCATGGGCTTTCTCGACCGCGTCGTTCCGAGTGACCAGGTGGTGCCCGCGGCCCTCGAGGCTGCGCGGGCTTTTTCGGAGCTCGATATGGCCGCGCACCGAGAAACCAAGGTTCGACTTCGTGGGGCCACCGCCGAGGCCGTCCGACAAGCGACTGTGGACGAGTTCGGCGCACTGGCCTGACAACCTTGCGGCTCTTTCGGCGTTGCCGAGTAGGCGACGTCGGCTACGGACCTACGATCTGAACCGAACGCAGGCGGTGCGTCACGCTGAGCGTGGCGAACGCAATCGCGGCCCCGACGAGTCCGGTCCACGTCAGGTCGGTTTCCGCGATGACTCCGCCTCCGACGACCGCTCCGAGCCCCTGTCCCAGAAACACGACGGAGCCGTTGAGCGCGAACGCGACGGTCGCCGAGGGTCCCGCGATGGCTGCGAGCGTGGACTGCACGATGGGTGCGAGGGCGAAGAGGGCCGCTGACCCCGTTGCGATGGCGATGGCTGTGAATACGATCGAACCGGCCACCGAGAAGTCGACCAAGAGCCCGATGGTGAACATGGCTTGTGCGAGGACGACCAGCACCATGAGCGGGCTGAGTGCACGGAGGCCCATGCGTGGCGCGAGCTTCGCCCCAAGAGGGAGGCCCGCCAGGCTGCCGATTCCAATGAAGAGCTGCATGAGGCCGATGTCCGCGTCAACGAGCGAGGTGAGTGCGGTGATCAGAGGGCCGATGAACGCGACACTGGTGAACGTGGCGAGGAAGGAGAGAAACGTCACGGCGAGAAGGCTCTTGGCCGGCGGGCGGAGGGCGGCTTGGAGGGCGCCCTCGGGGGGTGGCGGAAGTTCGCCGATGGTGGGAACCAATGCGGTGATGGCGACCACAGCGAACGCAGCAAGGCCGGTCGCCAACCAAAACGATGCGGGCCACCCATACTCGGCGCCTACGAAGCTCCCTAGGGGAATGCCGATCAAGAAGGCGAACGACATCCCGGAGAAGACTGCGGCGAGAGCCGCGGCCCGTCGCTCGGGGCCGACGAGGGAGACGGCCACCGCGGAGGCGACGGGCAGGGTGAGGGCACCCACCAAGCCGGCGATGATCCTCGCGACGACGAGTGTCGAGAACACCCCGGCCATCGCTGACGCCGCGTTCGCGATCGCCAACCCGGTGAGGCTGAAGACCAGCAGGCGCTTGCGTTCGTAGTGGTTGGTCAGGACGGCGAGCAGGGGGCCGCCGAGTGCGCTCGCGATCGCGAACGCCGACTGCAGCTGGCCTACGACTGGGACCGACACGTCGAGGTCGAAGGCCATCGGTTCGAGCAAGCCCGCAAAGACGTACGCCCCCGTGCCAAAGGCAAAGGGGGCGAGCATCAGCGCAGCCAGGCGGAGGACCATGTGCGATGCTTGTATATGCATGTTTCTCGAAAACCAAGGCAAATTCGAGGAAAAAGGGGTTCTGCCTTGCCTGATACGAAAATCGTATCATGGTTCCGAGCGGAGGAACGCAATGACCGAATCACCCCGGAGCCCGCGGATAGCCCACCTCGAGGCCCCCTTCGAACCTTCCGTACAACAGGCGCTAGAGATGATGATGCCGATGGACCGCGGCGTGGAGCCCCTTCGCCTCTTCCGGACGATCGCTCGCGACCTGCCGCTTGGCGCTGCCATGGGTGCGATCGGGCGGTTCGTGTTGTCGAAGCGGAGCTCCGGCGGCGCAGCCTTCGATCTTCGGACGCGGGAGCTCGTGATCAATCGAGTCACCGCGCGTTGCGACTGTGAGTACGAGTGGGGCGTGCACGTGGCAGGGTTCGCTGCGAAGGCGGGTCTGACCGCCGATCAGATCTACTCCACGGTCCACGGCGGCAGTCATGACGGTTGCTGGTCGCCGAAGGACGCCGCGGTGATCGAGATGGTCGACGCCCTGCATGACACGGGGCGAGTCCCGGACTCGGTGTGGGACGCGCTCTCGGCGCACTTCGATGAGGACGCCTTGCTGGAGCTTCTGGTCCTTGCGGGCTGGTACCACGCCATCTCGTTTCTCGCGAACGGAGCGGGCACCGAGCTTGAACCCTGGGCGGCTCGCTTTCCCGAGCGAGGCTAGGCCTGGATGACCGAAGACCGCGACGACGTCCCGCTTCCCGGAAAACCCGTCCGAGGTTCGTCGAGCGGGCGCCCGATCATGGCGGCGCTCAACTTGCTCAGCCGTCGATGGGTTCTCCGGATCCTGTGGGAGCTTCGTGCCGGGCCGCGCGGGTTTCGCGAACTAAGAGCCCTCTGCGACGCAATGTCGCCGGACACCCTGAGCACCCGGCTACGCGAACTCCGTGTCGCAGGCCTCGTGACCCAACACGACAACGCCGCGTGGCAGTTGACCGACCTCGGCGTCTCCCTAGGCCCGGCCATGAAAGCCCTCGACACCTGGTCCCAGCAATGGGCAGGGTCACTCCGCCCCCCCCAAAACCCAACATCATCAAATACTTAGAACCCGCACCGCGAAAACCCAAAACCACCCGACGGACGCCCCTTCCGCCACCCGCCCGAGAGTCGTGCGCTTCACCGAGCGGCACGCGTTCGCAGGCTTTGGTGTCTTGGTTTGTAGGTCCAGTTTTGGGTTTTCGCGGTGCGGGGTGGAAGTGGTTGGAAGTGTTTGGTTTTTGGAGGGGTGGAGTGACCCTTGGAAAGCGGGTAGGATCGCGGGTTCTTGGGAGGAGGCTTCAGATGAGCGTTGAATCGGTGAAAGACAGAGTCTCTCCTGAGGAGTGGCAGACCCGCGTCGACTTGGCCGCGGCCTATCGGTTGGTGGCGCTTTACGGGTGGGACGACATCGTCTTCACCCACATCACGGCGAAAGTTCCTGCCGCGGAAGGTGAAGAAGAGACCTTTCTGATCAACCCCTACGGTCAGATGTTCGAGGAGATCTCCGCTTCCTCGCTGGTGAAGATCAACATCAAAGGCGAGAAGGTGATGGACTCGCCGTTCCCGATCAATCCCGCCGGATTTCTGATCCACAGCTGTGTGCATGAGGCCCGTGAAGACGCGAAGTGCGTGATGCATACGCACTCGATCAACGGCGTCGCAGTGTCCTGCCAAAAGAACGGCGTACTGCCGATCTCACAACAGTCGCTCTACGTCCTCGCGTCACTCGCCTACCATGACTACGAAGGCGTCGCATTGAACGACGCGGAGCGACCCCGTCTCGCTGCAGACCTGAGCGACAACATCTTTCTCATGCTTCGCAATCATGGGTTGCTCACGGTCGCGAGTTCGATCGCGGACGCCTTCCTCGCCATGTACATCTTCGAAGCCGCATGCATGGTTCAGATTCGCGCGCTGGCCGGTGGCCGTGAGTTGATACCGATCCCAGACGAGATCCTCGCAGGGGCCGAGCAGATGAAGGCAGCGGTCACCCATGGACTTGGCGGCATGCTCGCGTGGCCTGGGCTACTTCGAAAGCTCGACCGCCAGTTGCCGGGCTACGAACTGTAGTCGCGGAGCGGCGCCCGACTCACTGCGGCGTTAAGATCACCACCGGAAGCTCACGCTTGGTTCTCGTCTGGTAGGTCTCCCACATCCGGTTCATCGCGGTCCCCATCTTCCAGAGCCGCTCTCGCTCAGCGCCGGTCGCGAGGGTCGCGTTCACGGCGAGCTTGCGCCGCCCCACACGAATCTCGGCCCGTGGGTCGACCTTGAGGTTCTTCCACCACTGCGGGTCGCGCTTCGCCGCACCATCGGAGCCGACTACGACGTAACGTCCTCCATCCTCGAAGTAGACCAACGGCGTGGTACGCGTGAGACCCGACTTTCGACCGGTTACCGAGAGCAGCAGCATCGGTAGGGGAAACGACGCGCCGAGTCGCCCGTCGCTTAGCTCATAGATCGCGGCGTGTGCTTTGAACAGCGCCTTGAGAACCTGCGCGCGAAGTCGTCGAGACCGTGAAGCCATCGCGCCTCCTTAGCACAGACGTCGCCGGCGGGATCGAGTAGGCTCCGGCGATGCGTTTCGTCCGTGGTGTCTTCTATTTCGAGGTCTTGAGCAACCTTGGTAGCGCGGGTTTCGCCTTGCTCGCGCCAGCCGCGTTCTTGGGGCAGTTTTCGAGTGAGCCTCTTCCCGTTGCGGCCGTTGAGTTTGGCCGTTGGTATGCCGTGCTGCTCGTGGTGCTGTCCCTGGTCCTGTGGTCTGCCCTGCGCGAGGGCACCGATCGTTTCCTGCGCCCAGTCATCGGCGCGTACCTGTTCGGCGATGCGTTGCAGATCGCTGTCGCGGTTCGCCTCGGCATGGCACTCGGAGCGTTTTCGTTCGCAGTCCATGCCGCCATCTGGACGTCAGTGTTTTACGCTCTTGCTCGCATCTACTACTTGCGCGCGACGTCGTAGGCGCCCTCGATCGAGGCCCAGTTCGTCCCCGCGCCGAGGTTGATCGCAGGGTCGAATCGTCCATGCTGCGCGCCATGGAAGAGTCTTTTCCAATCGATCAGCGGAACCGGTTGCGGCGACGTTCCCAGCGCGGTCGCTACGATCACGCAACCGTCAACGCGATCTTCGATCAAGCCCGAATTTGTCACGTGGCCTTTCAAGTTGACGGGCAGCCGATGGCGCTTCCCACGATTCACGCGCGGATCGAATCGCGCCTCTACATGCACGGCTCGATGGCAAACCGGATGCTCGGTGCCCTTGCAGGTGGGGGGCCCGTTTCGGTAACGGCCACATTGGTCGACGGCCTGGTACTCGCCCGATCGGCATTTCACCACTCGATGAACTACCGATCCGTGGTCGCCTTTGGTCACGCGCGGAACGTAGAGGACCCAGCCGAGAAGCTTCTCGCGTTTGAGGCGCTCGTCGAACGACTAGTGCCAGGGCGATGGGCCGATTCGCGACCTCCGAATAGCGAGGAGATCGCCACGACCCGCGTGGTTTGTATGCCGATCGACCAGGCGTCGGCGAAAGTTCGAACTGGGGATCCCGTTGATGACGCGCCCGACCATGCCCTCGACTACTGGGCGGGCGTCGTTCCGCTCGCCACCGTGCCGGGCGCCGCCGTGCCTGCTGAAGACCTTCGCCCGGGAATCGCGCCCCCTCCTTACCTTCCTTAGGCCACCATCCAGCGCCGACGGGCTACTCGGGCCAAGGCTGCCGAGGAAGCAGTTCGCTGACCGGAGTCCGTCCAGACTCGATTACTCCGTCCTTCGCGTCGACGATCCGCCAGTCAAAGTACGGTCGGAAGATCGGTTGCGATTCGACGAAGATGCAGCGGAGCTCGCCTCGATCGTAGGAACACTCTCGTTGGACGGCATCGAGCAAGCCCTCGTGATGCAGATGACCGTCCCCCATGTTCCAGCCGAGCAATAACCCGGCGATGGCTTCACCGTCCGCGTACTCGTAGCCGTCGATGTCGTCGACCGCCTTCGGAATGAGGTCGTGGAGGATACGTCCCTGGACGTGCATCGCGCGAAACACCGGGATCTTCGAGAGGATGCCTGTGACGGTGGTTTCATCGTAGACCTCCCGCAGTTGCGCACGCACCGTCTTGGCCGGCTTCTTGATGTGCGTGTCCATCTTTTCGATGGCGTTTCCTCGGAAGAGCCAGACGCTATACGCCCAGTTGCCTGCGTAGTAGCGCATCGAGAGAAGGAACGAGACTTTCGACGGGAAAACGTTGCCGAGGAGCTGAAGCAAGAACACCGCCGCGACCAAATAGATGATCAGGAGTGGGCTCCCGATGCTGAACGCGCTGACGTCGGCGTAGGCACCGAAGAGCACGAATCCGCCGTACACCATCATGATGTTCCATTCGATCGGCACGCCGAGTGGGACGCTTGATGTGATGAAGAGGTGGAACGCCAGCATCGCGCCGAGGGCGACGTAGGTGCTGGTGCCACCGTCGCTGAGGATCAACGCCACGGCCAGGCTGAGTTCGACTGCCGTTCCAAGGTGCGCCATGACGTGTGCCAACGCCGACGGATGCAGATCGTTGGGGTAGTCTTTGAACATGGCGCGGCGCACCCACGGCAGGTACCCCGTCATTGGGCTCGTGCTTTGCATCACCGCGATCACCGAAGGGAAGTGCTTGTTGAGCTTCGATACCGCTGCCCAGAACCAGATGCCGGCCCAGACCCACTTGGTCCCGGGGATCCAATCGGCTGCAAACAGGAAGCACACCAAGGCCGAGTAGTAGTGCTCTGAGCGTGCCGTCAGAAAGACGGTCGTGTCCGACAGGCCAAGCAGGGGAATCAGGATCGCGATCGGCAGCAGCACCTCCAGGCTCAGGCTTGGAGCAACGAGGGCATGCACGAGCGCGCCGAGCAACACGAGGAACAGCAGTGCGTCGAGCGGCGTTCGCACGGTGCCACCGATGATCGGTGCACCCCTGAAGAACGGCATCTTGAGGGTGCCGGGACGCAGGAAGTAGAAAATGCCACCGAAGGGCGGGTTGTAGCGACCGGCCAACGGACCGCTGGCACACCCCAGGCCGCACACTTCGAAGAGGACGCTCCAAAGCACCGCTTTCTGAAATGCGATGGGGGCGGCCCACCAAGTCGTGATGTCGGAGAGGTCGCCGATGCCCGGCGTGAACGAGCAGAACCACGTCCACATCCACACATAGAAGGCGACCTTCACGAGGTAGAAGAGGTACACAAGCGGCGGTGTGCCGTAGCCCTGGACCACCCAGTCCTGGCAGACCATCTTGAGTCGTTCAGGCCAAGGTTTGCGGGACCATTCTTCGATGTCGAAGTCCGGCAAGATCGGCTTCATGAGGCTCATCTCGCGAAGCGGTATGGCACGTCTCGACGTTTCACGTCTAGCGGCAAAACGCGCGATGGGATAGGTCATCACATGACCTCGACTCCGTACACCGTCATTACCGCCGACGCCCACGCGGGGGCGAGCATCGCAACATACCGCGAGTACTTGGATGCCACGCACCAAGCCTTGTTCGACGAATGGCGCGGCACCTATCGAAACCCGCAGAAGAAGCACATCGGTTCAAAGAAGCAGAAGAACTGGGACGACGATGTTCGTCTCTCCGATATGGACGCCGAAGGGGTCGCGGGGGAAGTGATCTTTCCGAACACGGTGCCGCCGTTCTTTCGAACCAGCGCGCTCATTGCCCCGAACCCTACGCCCGCCGACTTTCCGCTGCGGCTCGAGGGCATGAGGGCCCACAATCGGTGGTTGCTCGACTTTCAGAACGCGCACCCCGCGCGACGCGCGGGCATCGGGATGGTCTACCTGAACGACATCGACGAAGCGATCGCAGACGTCGAGTGGATCGCCAAACACGGTCTCAAAGGCGGGATTCTCTTACCGCAGGTTCCCCCGGACGATGCCGCGCACATTCTTCCGCTCTACGCGCCGGAGTACGATCGCTTCTGGGCAGCCTGCCAGCACTACGATGTTGTGATCAATCAGCACGGGGGTACGGGCTCTCCTGGCTACGGCAACTATCCAATCGCACTTCCGATCCGCGTTCAGGAGGTGATGTTCTTCTCCACACGCAGCTACGGGCACCTCCTTCTCGCCGGCGTCTTCCATCGGTTTCCAAAGCTGCGCTACATCATTACCGAGGCCGGGTGCGCGTGGGTCCCCGCGCGGCTTCGGGAACTCGATCGGGTCTGGGAACGTGTGACTGCGGGGGCTCTAGGCGAGTTTCAGTTCGATCGCGATGCGGTCCCGCCCGAGCCCCCGAGTTTCTACGCCAAGCGGAACTGTTGGTACGGGGCCAGCGCCGCATCGCCGGGAGAGATCGCCGATCGCGATACCGTTGGTGTCGACCGAATCTGCTGGGGCACGGACTACCCTCACTACGAAGGAACCTATCCACACACGCGCAAGGCGCTCCAATACACGTTCCACGACGTCCACCCCGACGCGGTGCGGAAGATGATCGGCGCCAACGCGGCCGACCTTTACGGCTTCGACCTCGATGCGCTCCGTCCGTTGGTCGAGACGATGGGGCCGACGCCAGAAGAGGTCGCGACCCCGCTCCCGCCCGAGCAGGTTCCAACGGACACGATGACCATGGCGTTTCGTTAGTGATCTCAGAAGCATGCGCCGGTTGTTGGCGAACGCCGTTGCGCTACACCGACGCACGATTCCGCACAGAGGCGCCCAGGGAATCGACCCTTAACCCTGGAAGGCGACTCAGGATCAGCGTAGATCTGCCTGATGAGAAATTCAGGTAGATGACTCGCTTGTCCTTAGTCGCGTGCTTGGTCGCATTTCTATTCACGGCGTGTGGCGACGACGGCGGCACTGACACCGGCGCCGGTGGCGCAGGTGGCGCTGGCGGGGAGGGTGGCACCGCCGCGTCCGGTGGAGCCGGCGGAACCGGTGGCCTTGCTGGGATGGGAGGCGCTGGGGGTGACGGCGGCGCGGGTGGCGTCGGCGGTGTTGGCGGCGATCCGCGCGAGATCACCTCGTCGCTCGAATGGAAGGCGTCCGAGTTGGTCTACCAGCTCGCGCTCTGCCAATGCCAGGGGGTGGACCCGGTGTCCGAGAGCGCGTGCCTCGCGAGTGGTCCGAGCCTCCCGAATGGTCCGAGCCTCCCGTTCTCAGATCGCCAAAACCAATGTTTCGACGACATCGTGATCAACGAGGAGCTTATGACCCTCGAGACCCGCCTCGAGTGCCTCGTTGCAGCGAACATCGACGGGGCCGCGTGTCTCGAAGAGGTCGAGGACTGTTCCGAATCGGCCATCGCCGCGTGCCAAGCCGCGACGACGGAAACGAAAATAGCATGTCCCAGCCCGTTCGCCGACGTGATCCCATTGACCGCGATGTGCTCAAAAACAGTTGTCGAGGACGGTGTCGACGCGTTCCTCGATGCACGTGAGGCTCGATGTGATTGCCTCGGTTCGTGTGTGAACGCCGAACGCGAAGCGTCGACCGTGGACTGTATGGTCATGGCACTCGACGCGGAGGATGATGAGCTCGTGTGCTTCACTGAGTTTTGGCGGCAGAGGGCTGTTTGCTTTGGCAACGAGACCGAGTGTGACGGTGCGGTCACTGCGTGTTCCGACCTCGAGTCCTTGGACTGCGCGATCGACGTGGCCATCCTCGACGATTGCTTGGTTCTCTAGTGGCCATCTAGGAGGCTTCGAGCGCCTATTGGGGCGGAAGGGCGTCGCGTTTCGATATGGGAACGTGAAGCCGGCGCACGCGCCCGAAGACCTCCGGCGTCGTCTTCCAGCCTTGCGCGGGGATCGCGAGCATCGAGTCGACGAGCTCCGGAACGAACAGGATTGGCTCGGCGTTGACGTTGTACCCAAGCTGAAGCATCGCGTCTTCGTCAAACCTACGGCACTTCTTGTCGCAGCAGTGGAACCCTTCGAGTACGCGGTAGAACCCCTCCGGCGGCAATGGCTCCAGGGCCTTCACCAATGACAAGTCCTCGAGGACTTGGCCCCGAGCGTCGAACTCGGCACGGTTGTGGCGCCAGGCCTTTGGAAGGTACACGCCGGGGCCCGGGTCACCGTGGTTGTGAAAGTAGACGAGCCGCCCGGCTGGAATTGAACCGATGTTCGTGGTGGTGCGGTATACGCCGCATGGCGGAAGCTCCATGATACGAGCCGTATCGCACCGTCCGGATGACCGCAAACGCGGAAGCCGCGATTGCCAAGGGCTTGTCCCTCGGGTTATGCCCAGCCCATGAAACGACGAGACGTCATCGTGGCGGGTGCTGCTGCCGCCGTAACACAGACCGTAGTCGCGGCTTCAGGCTGCAAAGCCGAAGGGGGTACGACGCCCGCCGCGCACGTCGGGGGCGACGATCTCGTCGCCGCCCTCGGGGCGTGTGTGGCGGCAGGAGAGGCCTGCCTCACGCACTGCCTCCGCAGGCTCAGCACGGGCGATAGTTCACTCGGTGCATGCGCGATGCGGGTTCGGGAGATGTTGGCGATTTGCCCTGCCGTCGAGACGCTGGCCCTTTCCGAGTCGAGCCATCTTCCGCGCGCCGCCGCGCTTTGTGTTGAAGTTTGCGAGTCGTGTCGTGCCGAATGTGCCAAGCACGCAGGCCACCATGCCGAGTGTCGCGCTTGTGAGGAGGCTTGTAGGGCGGTCATCGCCGCCGCGACCCCGATTGCCGCCGGCTGAGGGCTCGAGCGATGACCGTTTCCGGCGATCTCGGTGGATCGATCCGGACTGTGGGCGGATGTCGAGGCGTGTGTGATCGCGCTCACAGAAGGCGCACAAAGCGCATTGAGACTCGCAAAAGTGGGCCGGATCTGATTGATCAGAACCCCTGTGCCGGGGTACCGTCGTCGCCTTCCCAATGTGGACCAAGGGCCGGCCCGGGCCCTCGAAATTGCAATGCCCTCAACGCCATTCATTCGATTGGTTCTGCTGACGTGTGCCGCTGGGCTCGCGGCGTGCGGTGACGCCGGCCCCGACGGGTCGAAGAGCGACGGCCCGGATGATCTCCCGACGGGCAATACGGAGGTCAATCTTCTGATCGCCGATCCGAACTCGGACCCTGACGAGCTGGCCTTCAACGTCGATACGGTCGGCTACCGAATCGTCTGCCCCGAGAGCGGGAACGTTCCCTACGACGACTCGATCGACATCTCCGGCAACTTCGAGATCATCGATGACACCGACCCACCGATCTGGCAGATGGTCGCGGACCTGCCGATTTCGTTCTGCTCGATCTCCATGTGGGTGTTCAACGATGATGAGATCATCTGCTCGGGGACCGAGGCGCTTCCCATCATGGAAGACGGCGACCCGCTGACTGTCAATCAGTTCAACCTGGTGCTGGTGTGCTCGCTCAGCGTGAACCCGCCAACAGGGGACATCGACGTCAATGGCGACTTCGACTTCGTCGTGGGGAACTCGTGTCCGCAGCTGATCTGGATGAACGCCGTACCCAGCACGTTCGCACCCGGCGATCCCCCTGTGTCGGCGGTCGAGGTGTATTCGTTCGATCCCGACCTCACGTGTGGCAACAATTGCGACCCCCAGGTTTGCGACTTCTCGTCGAACCCTCCCGTGTGCACACCGGGTCCAGACCTCGGGCAGGTGACGACGTTCTCGACCATCTCGGGAGAGGGCACGTTCGCCGATCCGAACGCGACGTCGACGACCTATACTTGCGACCCCGCGTTCCCCGGGCCGACTGAGATCTGCGTCACGGCCACTGATGGCGACGTCGAATGCGATCAGGTCCGCTGTGCCACGATCGAGTGCCCCTAGTCGCGTAGGGTCATCGGGGAGGCGGCCGGGTACGACCTAGCCACCCCACTCGCGGAATGGCGATTCCACCAGGTTCGCGTTGAAGTAGCGAGGATCGTCGGTGACCTCGTTGCCCAGCCACGACGGCCGTTCGAACGGTTCGTCTTCGGTCGCAAGCTCGATCTCGGCGACCACCAAACCGGCGTTCTCGCCTTCGAACACGTCGATCTCCCAGGTGTGAGACCCGACCCTCGTGACGTAGCGCACCTTCTCGATCAAGGGTCGCCGGCAGAGGTTGTCGAGAAGGAACTCGGCATCGCCCGTTGGGATCTCGTACTCGAACTCCGAGCGCGTCGCGCCGACCGTCTTGCCCTTGATGGTCAGTGTTCCGACCATGCCAGCGAGACGGACTCGGACGGTACGCTCGGGTTCGGTGGAGAGAAAGCCCTGCCGAAACCGTGTCCCAGTCGCGCTGGCACGCCACCCGTCATCACGGATCAGAAACTTGCGTTCGATCTCCTGGCCCATCGTCGGAGTGTATCGCAATCTACCGTCGAGGCCGATCAGCATGAGAGCACTGAACTGGAACAATGATGAGGCGCGCGCGGTGCTAGGCGCGATGAGGACAGTTGCCACGGTCGACGGCGAGAAGCCCTACGATGCGGTCAGCCGAGAGATGCTGATGGCAACGCGTGACCACGTGCTTCATCGCGACGTCGACCTCGATGCGTTGGACAACATCACTCCACAGGATCTTGCCGCCGCACTCGAGGGAACCGAGATCCGTCGGCGGGCCATTCAGTTCCTCGTTCTCACGTCTTACCTGCCGCTCGAAGTCGACCCCGACGAGGTGGGCGTGGTCGATGCGTTCGCCACCGCGCTCGGAGTTTCGACGGACATGCTCCAGGACCTTCACCGAGTTCGGGATCACAAGCTCAAGTGGCTCGCCTTCGACTATGTGCGTCGCGGCCTCAAGGCTTTCCTACCCAACGACACGACTTGGCAGCGCATCCGACGGATCGTGAGTGCCATGCACCAGTACGTCGGTGACGAGAAGATCGCGGCGCGCTATCAGGCGCTCGAAAGGTGCGACGAGGGGACCTTGGGCCGCGCGTTCTTTCACTTTTACCGTGACCGAGCGTTTCCGCTGCCGGGCGAGAAGGGCGGGTTCAGCGAGCTCTTCGTGTCGCACGACATGACGCACGTCTTGAGCGGTTTCAATACCGACATGGACGGCGAGATGAACATCGCGGCGTTTCAGGCTGGGATGAGCCGAACCGAGTATGGGTGGGAGATGCTCATGGAGATCATCCTCGACTACCATCTCGGCCTGAAGTTCACGACCGCGGGCCTCGTGGAACCCGGTGTCGGCCACTTCCACCCCGACGCGGCACTTCGGGGTTATGAGCGGGGGCTTCGCTGCAACGTCGATCTGATCGCGGATTGGGACTACTGGGCGGTGGTCGATGTCCCTGTCAGTGAGCTGCGCGAACGCTACAACATCGACGGCGTGGAAGGCGTTCGGATCCCTGCGCCGGTGCCCCAGCCACCTTCGGGCGAGTCATGAGTGTCGAGGTTGAGTCGCGTTCTGGCTAGTTGAACGCGGGGGCGGAGCATGCGCCCTGGCGTCGGGTGCACGGCCGACTTGACTCGTGAGCGGCGCACGCTACCCCCCGGCTCCCTTGCGTCTCAACACACAGCAGCGCGTGGCCGTCGAGCACGAGCGCGGGCCGCTTCTGGTGCTGGCGGGCGCCGGGAGTGGCAAGACACGGGTCATCACCTCGAGGATCGCGCGTTTGCTCGGCAAGGGTGTGGATCCGGGCCGCGTGCTGGCCGTGACGTTCACCAACAAGGCGGCGCAGGAGATGCGCGAGCGCGTCGGCGAGAGCGTGGGCCGGCAGGCGGCGGAATCGATCTGGCTCTCAACATTCCACAGCTTCGGCGTTCGGTTCGTGCGGCAGGAGGCGGATGCGTTGGGGCTCGGAAGGCGCTTCACGATCTTCGATCAAGGAGATTCGCTCGGCATCGTCCGGGAGCTCTTAAAGACCGAGGCGGACGGCGATCGTCGCCTCGATGCACAAGCGGTGCTCTCACGGATCTCCCTATGGAAGAACGCCCTTAGCCACACTCCGCCGAGAGTCCCAAAGAGCGATGAGTACGCACGCGCAGCGGCGGCGGTCTACGATGCGTATTCGGCGACGCTCGAGGCCATGCACGCGGTCGACTTCGATGACTTGGTCGTCAAGCCCGTGAAGCTCTTGTCTGAGCGCCCGGCGATCCGGCGTCGGTGGGCGGACCGGTTCGACCATATCCTCGTCGACGAGTTTCAGGATACCAACGAGGCGCAGCTGGCGTTGATTCGGCTGTTGGCGAACGCAGATCGAAACGTCTGTGTCGTGGGAGACGACGACCAGTCGATCTACGGTTGGCGCGGCGCGTGCGTGGACAACATCCTCGATTTCGAGAGCCACTTTCCCGGGGCCAAAGTCGCGAAACTCGAGCACAACTATCGGTCGCGCGCCCCGATCCTGAACGTGGCCAACGCGGCGATCGCGAAGTCACCTAAGCGACCATACGCGAAGTCGCTGAAGGCGAGCCGTGCCGGTGGAGAGCGCGTTCGCCTGTGCTCGTTTCCGGAACCCAACGAAGAGGCGCAGTTCGTGGCTCGCGAGATTCGTGCGCTTCAGCGGGCGGGGACCTCCCTAAGCGAGGTGGCGGTACTCTATCGGTCCAACAACCAGGCGAAGCGGATCGAAGAGGAGCTGCGTGTTGCAGGCGTTCCATACCGGATTTTCGGGGGTACGAAGTTCTTCGACCGTAGAGTCATCAAGGACGCGATCGCGTATCTTCGGGTCGCGCTCAACCCACGTGATGAGCTCTCTCTTCGGCGAATCGTCAACACGCCGGCGCGCGGCCTGGGTGTACAGTCCGTTGCGCAGCTTGCTTCCTACGGGGAGGCGGCGCGGCTCACCCTCTACCAGTCCCTGCGCAGGGCCACGGAAGTGGCATCGCTGTCGCCGCGAGCGCGCGCGTCGGCCGAGCGGTTGGCAAAAGACCTCGACCGAGCGGGCGCCGCTTTTCGCAAAGGTTCGTTTCGCGGGCCAGCCGAAGAGCTCTTTCGAGCGACGGGACTGCTGACGGCGGACACATCAGACGAAGCCAAGAAGCATCGAGCCAACATCGAGTTCTTGCTGGGGAGCATTCATCGCATCGAGCAGAGAGGCCCTTCCGACCGGGAAGCGCTTCTGCATCTGCTGCATCACATGGCCCTCGACTCGGGCGACGATGAAGCAAGTGAGGCGGGTGACGAAGTGACCTTGTCGTCGCTTCACTCGGCCAAGGGGCTCGAGTTCTCCGTGGTGTTCCTGATCGGATGCGTCGAGGGGGTGCTCCCTCATTCTCGGGTCATGGACCCGAAGATCACCGACGCCTCGAGCGGTGACCTCGAAGAGGAGCGGCGCCTATTCTACGTCGGTGTGACGCGGGCGCGGGACCTCTTGTACCTCACCCGCGCGCGCGAACGCGTCCATCGTGGGCGGCTCACCAAACTCACACCCAGTCGGTTCCTCGAAGGCTTGCCGGAGGAGGACACGACCGATTACCAGAGCGAAGGCAGTCGAGAGCTCCAGCGGCATGAAGTGGCCGACATGGCCAAGGCCCTTCTCGATCGGCTGGCTTCGAGCGACTAGGGTCGCGTCGATTTGGGTTTTCGCGGTGCGATCGGTAAGTGACTGGGATTGCAGGGGTTTTGGGGGGGCGGAGTGACCCCGGCTACCAGAGGGGGCGGGTGTGGATGGTGGCGCCTAGGGTTAGGAACCAGGTTTCGCCGATGTTGAAGGTGTCGCGGCCCGGGGGGGCGTTGGCGGTCATGAGGGGCATCCAGCCGAACTGGGTGAAGACGTCGACGAGAACTTTGCGCTGAATGGTGTAGCCGCCGCCGAGGAAGAACGGGAGCTCGACGACGTTGTCGAAGCCGGCGCCCCCATTGATGTTGACGACGCCGACACCACCGCCGATCTCGACATAGCCGTGGTCGGTGATGTTGATCGCCGATGCGCCGCCAAAGGTGAAGTCGATCGTGTTGTCGGAGGGACCGTCGAACTTGTTCCCGGCGCGATAGATCAGGTTCAAGTTCATGTCGATTGTGAAGAGCCCGAACAATTCAATCACGCGCATGGGGATGCCGGCGGTCAGGGTGAAGTCGGTCCGACTCGGAAGGACGAGGACGAGGTCGACACCCGCCAAGAACCCCTTGTCACCTTCGTAGAACTGGTAGCGACCGTAGATCGGAATGTCGCCGTACGCCGCGTCGGGTGAGAACAACACCGAGATCAGCCCTATCCCTCCGGGTGCCGGAACCGCACCCGTCAGCTCGGTGCTGAGCCCGACCTCGAGTCCTTCGATGGGGCTGACCGCGCCTCCGAGGTCGAGCGCCGAGAGCGTTCCCGAACCGAACGTGCCGCCGATGGTGAGCCGAGCGTCCGCGCGGGTCATCCCTTTGTGGAGCACCAAGGGTCTCCGCGCGAAACGGGTCGGGTAGTCGTGGAATACCGCGATCGCCTCGTCGTCCTCGCTGGCGATATCAGGGTCCTCGGCGTTGACGGCCTCGGCCTCGACCTGCTCGGCGTCTTCGGTCACCGTCTCGTCGATCATGGTGTCGCCCTGCGCCTCGGAGAGGGAGCTCGGCCCCCAAACACCCAAGACCGCGCACAAGAACACTGTCCGTCGCATACTTCTCCCCGGTCGCATCCGGCGCGAGTCTACCGCGTTTCCCGCGCAATCCCGGCCTTTTTCTCGAGAAGATCGCGGCTCACTGGGCGCGATCTGCGAACACACGGAGCTCGCCGTCTTCGGTGCGTGCGACCAACAACCTCCAAGGCCTACAGCAGACCTCACAGTCTTCAACGAGCTCGCCGCTCGTTTCCGGGTCGACATAGACTTCGAGCGACTCGAAGCAGTATGGGCAGACCACGGTTGCCGTATCGGCGATCGTCACGGTGCGCTTCGCTCCTAGTCGCTTTCGCTCAAGGTGTATTCCCAGCGGCACGCGATGTCGTTGGAGTCCCGTCGCGGCGGCAGCTTGAGCGGCTTGCACCGGATCTTTGGGTTCAG
>JBCCEK010000007.1:0-54602 GCA_039030295.1 Myxococcota bacterium
ACGCCGAAACCGAGCGGATTCACACCCCAGCGCGCCAAAAGCCCCCAACAGACGGCCCCGAGTACAGCGAGTTTGACGCCGAGAAGCACCGCCGCGAGCCGTTGGCTCCCGACGCGTCCACCCGTGATGCGCGCGGCAAGCTTGAGCAGCACCACGACATCGAGCCAAGCGACGACGCCACCGACGGCGGCGCCGATGCCCACCGAGAGGCCGCCGATCACGCCTGCCAGCAACGTCAGCACGACCGCGGCAACGGCGACGAACTTTGTGACTTGTTTGGCAACCTTCTCGTTCACGGCGAATCTTCGTCTTGGTCAAGTCCCGACTGAATCGAGCGGGTGACCGTGTAGAGGCTCATCGCGCCGGCGGCAAGCCCAAACGCGAAGCCAATCCATTGGAGCCAGGGTTCGGTGCCAAGCTTGCCGTCGAGCCAGCGCCCGCCGAGCACGCCCAGGGCCATCGAGAGGGCTAGCTCCAGCCCGACGGTCGACACACGGCCGGCCGCCAACAGCTGCTTGCGTTGCTCGGGGTCGAGCATAGCCATCGGGGAACCACCTTTTCCAAGGATTCACGGTCAAAGAGCGCGCGGCGTATAGCACGGAGGCAGGTAGGGTCAAGGTTGGCCGAAGGCCACCTATTGCTGCCGAAAAGCGGCCTCAAACGCACGCCCCGTCTGTTCGAGCGAAGCCGCATCGTGGGCCAACGAGATGAACGCGGCCTCGTACGGACTTGGCGGCCAATACACCCCGTGATCGAGGAGGGCAGCATGCCATTTCGCAAATCGTTCACGGTCGGTGTCCGCGGCCTCGTCCCAGTTCCGGACCGGCTTGTCGCGGAAGAAGGCGGTGAGCATCGAACCGACCCGCTGAACCGTGATCGGGACCCCGGCCGACCCGGCATGCTGCTCGAGCATCGCCTGAACTTGGTCGCCTTTGTGCTCGAGATCCTCGTACACCCCGGGTCGAAGCAAGATCTCGAGAGTGGCCAGGCCCGCCGCGACGGCGAGTGGATTCCCGCTGAGGGTTCCAGCTTGATACACGGGGCCGACCGGAGCGACCTTCTCCATGATGTCGGCGCGGCCACCATAGGCGCCGACTGGAAGCCCGCCACCGATGATCTTCCCGAGGCACGTGAGATCCGGGCGTATGTCGTAGCGTGCCTGGGCGCCTCCCCAAGCGACCCGAAACCCGGTCATGACTTCGTCGCAGATCAACAGTGCACCGTGGTTCTGGGTCTGGGTGCGAAGGGCTTCGAGCCAGACCGGGTCCGGTGGGATGCACCCCATGTTCCCGGCAACCGGCTCGATGATCACCGCCGCGATCTCGTCTCCTCGCTCTGCGAAGAGCTGCTCCAGGGCATAACCATCGTTGTACGGCACCACGGCCGTGGTGCTCGCGATGGCTTTCGGGACGCCAGCGCTGTCGGGCTCGCCGAGCGTCGCAAGGCCGCTCCCGCCTTTGACCAGGAGGTAGTCCGCGCCTCCGTGGTAACCCCCGATGCACTTGACGATCAAGTCACGGCCGGTGAACCCTCGAGCGACCCGCAACGCCCCCATCGTCGCTTCGGTGCCGCTCGAGACCAGGCGGGACATCTCCATCGACGGGTAGGCATCGCGAATGCGCTCGGCCATGTCGATCTCGGCCTCGGTCGGAGCCCCGTAACTCGTCCCGCGCGCCGCCGCTTGCTCGATGGCACTCACGACCTCGGGATGGGCATGGCCGAGGACCATCGGCCCCCAGGACCCGACATAGTCGACGTACTCTCGCCCATCGGCACCGACCAAAGTTGCCCCGTGGGCCGCCTGGATGAACACCGGCTCTCCACCGACCGCGAGGAACGCGCGAACCGGGGAGTTGACGCCCCCCGGCATCACCAGCGACGCGCGCTCGAAGAGGGCTTTCGACACGGAATCTGCCATATGCGGAGCGTTGGAACAGCGTCCTGCAAAGTCAAGGCACGGGACCGCTCCGGAGATGGCTGAAACCCCCTCGAAGCCCCCTTCAAGCGAATAAGTGGGCGGGTCGCGGTGTTGGTAGGGGGTGGGCGTGCGTGCTAGGCGGTCGCTCCGAGGAAGGCGTAGCTATGTCCAATGATGTGCGTGCCATCAATGAGATGGTGCAGCGCGAAAGCGCATTCATCGACACGATTCTGCATGAGGTCCACAAAGTAGTCGTCGGCCAAGACGTGATGATCGAGCGGATCTTGGTCGGGCTGCTGACGGGCGGCCACATTCTGCTCGAGGGCGTCCCGGGACTTGCCAAGACCCTGACCGTCAACACGCTGTGCCAGACGATCGCGGCCAAGTTCCAGCGCATCCAGTTCACCCCGGATCTGCTCCCCGCCGACGTCGTTGGCACGGTCATCTACAACCAGCAAAGCGGTGAGTTCACGGCAAAGCACGGGCCGATTTTCGCCAACCTTGTCCTCGCGGACGAGATCAACCGGGCGCCCGCCAAGGTCCAGAGCGCGCTCCTCGAGGCCATGCAGGAACTCCAGGTGACGATCGGCGACACCACATACCGGCTCGGCCAACCGTTCATGGTCATGGCGACGCAAAACCCGATCGAGCAAGAGGGAACGTACCCGCTCGCAGAGGCTCAGGTCGACCGCTTCATGCTTCACGTCCGAGTCGACTACCCGAGCCAGGAAGAGGAACGGAAGATCATGGACCAGATCTCCGACCACATTCTGCTCGGAGCCGACGCGGCCGCTGGCCGAGGGGTCACCCAAGTCACCACGACGGCCAAGCTTCTCGAAGCGCGCAAGACCATCGGCCACGTCTACATCGACCCCAAGATCAAGGACTACATCGTCCAAGTGGTCACGGCGACGCGCCACCCCGCGAGGGTGGGGCTGGGCGACCTGAACGACATGATCGCGCATGGCGCCTCTCCGCGAGCGTCCATCGCCCTCAACGTCGCAGCACGCGCACACGCGTTCATGCGGCACCGTGGTTACGTCACGCCAGAAGACATCAAGGCCATCGGACCCGATGTGCTCCGGCACCGCATCATTCGGTCGTACGAAGCAGAAGCCGAAGAGATCACCAGCGATCAGATCGTGCGGCGTATCTTCGAGACGGTCGAAGTACCGTAGGCGAGGTCTCCAGTGATCTCTCGTGAGCTCGTCAAGAAACTCAAGAAGATCGAGATCTACACGTCTAGGCTCGCCAACGATCAGCTCGCCGGGAGCTACCATTCGGTGTTCAAAGGCCGAGGCATGGCGTTCAGCGAAGTTCGGCAGTATCAGCCCGGCGACGACGTGCGTTTCATCGACTGGAACGTGAGCGCCCGGATGAACGACACCTACGTCAAGGTGTTTACCGAGGAACGAGAGATGACCGTCATGCTCCTGGTCGATCTCTCAGCAAGCGAGCGTTTCGGGTCAGTCGCCAAGCCCAAGATCGAGACTGTCGCCGAGGTTGCCGCGCTCCTCGCATTCAGCGCCATCCGCAACAACGATCGCGTCGGGCTCATTTTGTTCACCGACCGCGTCGAGCGCTTCGTGCCACCCAAGAAGGGGCGGTCTCACGTCATGCGGGTCGTCACGGAGATCCTCAACGCCGAACCCGAAGGCGAGGGAACCGACCTCGGCTGCGCGCTCGACCTGCTCGGCGGCATCGGAAAGCGTCGCTCGGTCGCTTTCCTGATCAGCGACTTCATCGCCGCAAGCTACGAAAAACCACTGAAGGTCGTCGCCGCGAAGCACGACTTGATTCCGATTCAGGTGGTCGACCCCCGCGAGGATGAGCTTCCGGACGTAGGGCTCGCGTTGATCGAAGACCTGGAAACGGGAGAACTCGTCGAAGTGGATACCTCGAACATCGATGTGCGCGCCGAGTTCGCGAGAGAGGTTCTGAAAGATCGGGCGGCGCGGGAGCACATGTTCAAGCGTCTGCAACTAGACCACGTCACGGTTGGGACCGATCGCGACTACGTACGGCCTCTGACTGAGCTGTTCCGCATGCGACAGCGGAGGCTCACGGGATACCGGTGAAGCGCGCCACGCTCATACTGGCGCTCATGTGCGTCGCCCCGGCCTTGGCGAGCGCAGACGCACCCTCGGTGACCTTCGAGGCACCGCTCGAGGCCACCCTCGGAGATCCGATCCCTGTCCTGCTGACGATCACAACGGACGCGACCACCGACGCCGCCGTCCCGGATGCGACCCTCGAGCCCTTCGAGGTGCTTGGCAAAGACGTCACAGTCACGCTCTCGCCCGACAAGGCCACCCGGACCTTCAACTTCGAGCTGACCCTTCAGTGCTTCGACGTGGGGCAACATACGCTCGGGCCGATGCGCGTCCGGCTTACGGGCGACGACGGAGACCTCGCCTACCTGGACACCGGCACGAAGACCATCAACGTGCTGTCGGTTCTCGCAAACGAACCGAACGCCGAGCTCAAACCTCCGACCGAGCCCGTGAGCGTCGAGCAGGATGACTACACCCTGTTGGTCGTGCTGAGTGCCCTCTTGGCGGTTCTCCTTGGCGCGATTGGCGCTTGGCTCCTTATGCGCTGGTGGAGCCGGCGAGACCGCCCCGAGCCCGTCGCTCCACCGCCTCCCCCGCCGTGGGAGTCAGCCCTCGCCGAGCTCCGCGCACTCGAGACACGGCGAAGCGAAGCGATCGCCGAGGGGCGTACCGAGCAGTGGGTCGACGCCGTCAGCGACTCGATTCGAAACTACCTCGGGCGTCGATTCGGCTTTCACGGACTCGAAAGCACGACAGACGAGATCATCCAGGCGCTCGGCGAGCTTACGGGCCACGAGATGGAGCCCGACGTGTTGGGCTTCCTCAGCCAGTGCGACCTCGTGAAGTTCGCACGCGCCTCTCTCGCCGACGAGGCCTCGCATGACCTGATCTCGGAGGCGATCGCGCTCGTCGACCGCACGCGACCGGCACCGCCGCCGACGCAGGGGGTTGCCTCATGAGCGCCACGTCACGTCGAGCTTGGGCGATCAGCTGGTTCATCGGGGTCGGGCTCCTCGGGTTGATCCTGAGCGCCCGGTACCTCGAAACCCGCTACCAGGTGCTCTTCACCGACCCGCAGTTTCGTTTCGAACGCCCGAACGCCGCTTGGTTGTTGATGGGCGCCGCGCTCGTGGTGATTGCGCGGCAGTGGTTCCAGCGGTGGTCGCGGCCTCGTCTGCAGTTCAGCCGCGCGCGGGCACTCCGGGGCCCACACGTGAGTTGGCGCGGACGCCTCCGGGACCTCCCGAACGCGCTGCGCGCGACTGCTCTCGCACTGCTGGTGTTTGGCTTGATGGGCCCGCAGAGCATCCACGCCCGCGACACGACCGACGTCGACGGCATCGAGATCATGCTGACGCTCGACATGTCCCAGTCGATGAAGGCAGCAGACATTCGCCCTACCCGCTTCACGGCAACGAAGAGCGTCGTACGGGACTTCATCAACCGGCGACCGAACGATCGAATCGGCGCGGTCGTCTTCGGCGTCGACGCGTACACCCTGCTCCCGCTAACGACAGACCGAGAAGCCCTTCGCACCGCCCTTCGCGGCCTCGATCTTGAGCAAATCGATGGTCGTGGAACCGCGATCGGTAACGCGGTCGGAGTCAGCTTGAACCGCCTCAAACGATCGCGCGCCAAGAGCAAAGTCTTGATTCTGTTGACGGACGGTGAATCGAACGCGGGCAACGTATCGCCGTCGCAGGCCGCCGAGCTGGCCGAGGCGATGAAGGTGAAGATCTTCCCGATCTTGATGGGCGTGAGCGATGCCGCGCCCGTCCAGAACGGAGTCGGTCTCTTCGGTCGTGCCCTCTTCAATCAGGGAGGCTACTCGGTCAACCCGGAGCTGCTGGAGGCGATGGCCGACAAGACTGGCGGGGAGTTCTTCGCGGTGAACGATCGGGAAGGCCTAGAGCGGAGCTTTCACGAGATCTTGGACGCGCTCGAGAAAAGCGAGATCGAGGACGCGGGGCGGATGTACACCGAGCTCTTCCCGGCGTTCGTGGCCCCAGCGCTTCTCTTCCTGCTGATCGAGGTACTCCTCCTGCTTTGGATGAGGAAGTGGCCATGACCTGGGCCGACGAAAAGCTGCTCTGGCTCTTGCTCCTCGTCCCGGCGCTGCTCGCCGCATACGGCTGGGCGGCCCGTCGCCGCGAGCGGACCACCGAGGCATTCGGTGCCGCCGACACCGTGGCGCCGCTAATCGTCGGCGACGGCCGCTGGTGGCGGCTCGCGCGTGCAATCGTGATGATGCTCGGCCTCGCATTGCTCGTCATCGCCTTGTCCGGACCGCAGTACGGGAGCCGAACGCGAGTCCTTCGGAAGCAAGGGATCGACGTCGTCATCGCACTCGACTTCTCGAAGAGCATGTTGGCACGCGACGTTCACCCGAGTCGGATCGAGCGCGCCAAAGCGGAGCTCGAGCAGTTGCTGAACGACCTCGATGGAGACCGCGTCGGGCTCGTTGCATTCGCTGGCGACGCGATGGCGTTTCCCATGACGGTCGATTACTCGGCGATCCGGTTGTTCCTTCGAGACCTCGGCCCGATGGACATGCCCGTCGGCGGTACCGCGATCGGAAAGGCTCTGATCGCCTCAAAGCGTCTCATCGAACGGTCGAATGAAGGGCAGAACGAGGCAAACAACCCCACGCGCCGTTCCCGGGTCGTCATCCTCTTCACAGACGGTGAGGACCACGAGGGAGATCCGCTGGCCGCAGCCGAAGAACTGAAGGCAGCGGGTATCCAGGTCTACACGGTTGGCATTGGTTCGGGTAACGGAGAGCCGATCCCCAGCTACACTCCAGATGGCACCCTCACGGGCCACCTCAAGGACGCGAGTGGCAACCTGGTGATGACCGCGCTGACGACCGAAAACGAGGATACGCTGAAGGAGATCGCGTCGATCACGGGCGGGCAGTACCTTCGCGCGCGAGAGGGGACCGTCGGCGTCGATCAGATTCGGGCCGCGATCGGTCGCCTTCAGGAGTCGGAGCAGAAGGCGAGGCGCGTGACGGTCCACGAGAACCGGTTCGCACTGGTGCTCCTACCCGCGTTCTTGTTGCTCGTCCTCGAGGGCTTGCTGCCGGAGGCATGGGTCGTGAGGCGACGAAGGAGGGTCTCGTGACCCGGGGTCTCGCTGCCGCCCTTGCGGTGTTCTGTTGGCTCGCCGTCACCCCCGGCGCGCGGGCGTGGGAGCCGCTTCGGAGCGAGAACAAAGACGTCGAGCGAGGCAACCGTCTGATGTCCGAGGCGAAGTACGGGGAGGCGCTGATGTCCTACGACACGGCCGCCGCAGAGCTGCCCGAGTCCAAAGGCGTCCAACTCAACCGTGGGCTCGCGCTGCTGGCCCAAGACTCGACGGAACAAGCCAAGGAAGCATTCGTCGCGGCGGCCGACCCGGCGGCACCCAAGGAAGTGCGCGGCGATGCGTACTACGATCTCGGCGTCGCCTTCGCGCGCGAGGGTGACGCGCTTGCCGCCAAAGATGAATACGAGCCGGCTATGGCGAACTACCGGGAGGCCGTCGACGCCTTCAAGAGGTCGCTCCGCGTTCAGCCTGGGAATCGAGACGCCGCCTGGAACCTCGAGTACGCGCTCCAGAGGATCCGCGAACAGGAAGAGAAGCAGCAGGACCAGCAGCAGCAGGACCAGCAGCAGCAGGACCAACAACAGCAGGACCAACAACAGCAGGACCAGCAACAGCAGGACCAGCAACAGCAGGACCAGCAACAGCAGGACCAGCAACAGCAGGACCAGCAACAGCAGGACCAAGAACAGCAGGACCAGCAACAGCAGGACCAGCAGCAGCAGGACCAGCAACAGAAGGACCAGCAACAGAAACAAGACCAGCAGCAGCAAGATCAGCGCCAGGATCAGCAGCAACGAGACCAGCAGCAGCAACCATCGTCCGCGTCGGAAGCCGAGACCGAAAAGCAGGAAGAGGTACGTCGATTCCTCGACGCGCTCGAACAGAACGAAGAGAGCTTGCCCGTCGAACGCGCGCGACGTCAGAGCGCAGGGCGACGTCGACCGGAGAAGGATTGGTGAAGCGTCTCGGCATCGTCCTGTGTGTCGCGATGCTCGCGTGGCCAGCGCACGCCAACACCGCCGACGCCGAGCCCGAGGTCTCGGTCAGCCTCGAAGCAACGCCCAGAAAGGTCCGCGTTGGGGATACGTTCTCACTCGAGGTGCGCGCGAGCGTCAAAGGCGGTGGGCTTGAGTCAGTTCGCCTCGAGGACCTCCGGAAGTACCCGGAGCTCGAGGTGGTCTCGCATCAGACGTCGCGCCCGACGCAGATCAGCTTCGGTTTTGGCTCGGGGATGCAGGTCGAGTCGAGCGTCTCCCATCTCTACGCCATGCGTCCGCTCGCTCCCGGTACCTATACCTTTTCCCCGGCGGTGGCGACGATCGACGGCAAGGACTACGAGAGCCAAGGGCTGACGATCGAAGTCGTAGGAGCCGCGGTGGACTTTGGCGACCCGCGCGGTGAGCCGCCGGACGACGACGAGCTGACGGGCGCGCGGTACGATCCTGACAGTTTTGTACGCACCGTCGTCGAGCCGACGACGGCGTTCTTGGGGCAACAGGTCGATGTATCGGTCTACCTCTATGCGCGCGTCGGCGTGGTGACGCGGACGGTCAGCCCCACCAAACTGTCGATGGACGGGTTTTGGGTCTACGACGAGCAAGTCCAGAACCTTCAGAGCGACGTCGTGACGGTCAATGGAACCCGCTTTCAACGGTTTCTTCTTCAACGCTCCGCGGCCTTTCCGCAGCGCACGGGGACCCTGACGGTCGGGGCGCCCAAGGTGACGTTCGACGGCGGCGGAAGGAGTATCTTCGACCCGGCGCGACGCATCGAACGGAGTGGAGTTGCCGTTGAGGTCGAAGTTGAGCCTTTGCCGCCGCCCGGCCCGTCAGATGCGTACGTCGGCAACATCGAGCTCACCGCGTCGATCGACCGACCGGAAGTCGACACCGGGGATGCGGTCACACTCCGCATCCAGTCCGCGGGGGCCGGGAACACGCAGGACCTGCGCATCGAGCTCCCAACGATCCCAGGTGTGCGGGCCCTGCAACCGGCGATCCAAGATCAGCGCCGCTTCTCGGGCGATACGATGGGGGGCGTTCGGACCTGGGAGTGGATTCTGATCGCCGACCAACCGGGCAAGCACGTCGTCCCGCCAATCTCAATTCCGTACTTCGACCCCAAGATCAAGAAGTACGGGACCGCGACGACGAACCTCGTCGCCTTCAAGGCGGAAGGTTCGGCAGCCCCGAAACCAACCCTGCCCTCGTCGCCATCGGTCGCACCGCCGCGCCCTGACGAAACTCAGTTCGGACCCATTCGTGTCTACAGCGCGCTTTCGCGAGGTTCCGCGCCGCTCCGAAAGCGCGCGTGGTTTCCGTGGTTGCTCGCTTTTCCGCCGTTCGCTTTCTTGCTGCTGACAGTCGCGGTTGGCTTCTCGCGGAGGCGCGGCCGGGACCGCTCGAGCGCGGAAGCCGTGCAGCGAGAGCGGCTTGCGGCAGCCAAGAAGGCGTTGCGCGATCAGGATCCCCGGGGGTTCTACGACGCGGTGGTGGATACCCTGATCCACGCCGTCGAGACGCGGACGAACGACCCGGTTCGCGGGCTTCCCAACACCGACCTCAGGAGTCGGCTCGCCGAGGCGGGCTTTGACGAAGACTTGATCGGGCGTGTGATCAACGAGCTCGACGGCGCGGACTTCGCCCGCTTCGCTGCATCTGGCGTCGACGGACAAGAGATGTCTCGCTGCCTCGAGCGAGTCGAGACGATCCTCGAGCGCATCCGTCGCCTCGGAGGGCGCGCGTCATGAAGCATCCGCTGATCGCCGTGCTGTTGTTCTGCGCTTCGACCGGCGCTGCGGTCGCCCAGGAGCCTCAAGAGCCGACGCCGTCGAACCTCAGTGATCTCTTCTCCGAGGCGAACACGGCCGCCCAGCGCGGCATGCTACCCGAAGCCACACAACGGTACGCAGAGCTCCTCGAGGCGGGCGTCCGCGACCCGGACGTCTACTTCAACTTGGCGACCGCCCTCGCCAAAGCGGGCGATTACCCCGGTGCGATCCTCAACTTCGAACGAGCCTTGGTCTTGCGGCCTGGCGACTCGAAGGCGGCGCAGAACCTGGCCGACGCCGAGGCCGCGCTCGAGGAATCCCGGGCCGAGGCCGAAGGGGAGGCCTCCATCAGACGGAGCAGCGCGGTCGGCGACGCGATCTACCAACCGTTTACCGACAATGGATTGGCGATGGCGGTAGCCGTCGCGAACTTCTTGTTGTTTGCCGTGCTTGGCTGGGCCTGGGTCCGCCGGAGGCGGGGGCGGCTCTTCTACTCGCTCCTCGCTGCCTCGGCCCTGGTCCTGCTGTGGAGTGCCGTCGGGCTCGGGGTGAAATCCGATTTGTTTCGGGACGGCCCTCGTGTTGTGGTGCTTGGCGACCGCGTACCCATTCTCGAAGGGCCTGATCCCAGAGCGAGCGTCCGAGGCGAAGCCCGTGGCGCGGATCGGGGTGTCCTGCTCGACCAGGACGGCGACTTCGTCAAATTGCGGGTGATCGGTGGTGAAGAGGGCTGGGTCGCCGCGCAGGCCGTAGGGACGATCGCGCCCAACGTTCGTGCCGATTGACATCGACGCGCAACAGACCGAGGATGCGACCCGATCGGGGAACCCAGGAGCACGCCATGACTGCCGAAGCCGCAACCAAGATCCTAGTCGCTGACGACGATCTGGAGATACTCGCCTTGGTGGCGAGACGCCTAAGCGCCCTTCCAGCAGAGGTGGTCGAGGCATCCGACGGGGAGGAAGCCCTTCGGCTAGCCCGTCGCGAGAAGCCTACGCTCGTGGTCCTCGACGTCATGATGCCCGGCATGAGCGGTTGGGAGGTTTGCCGCGCAATCCGGGAGGACGAGTCCTTGGGCAACACCGGCGTGATCATGCTGACCGGAATCGGCGAACGGCTCAACGAAATGACGTCACCGCTTTACGGCGCCGACGGGTTTCTCGATAAGCCCTTCGAGCTTGATGACTTGGCGGACAAGGTACAGGAAGTACTCGAGAAACGAAGCGTCTGAACTTTGGCCCGTGGCGGACAACGCGCTATATGCTAGGCGGCCGATGATGTCGTGGAAGTGCGCAGTCCTCTCGAGTACCCGGGTGCGCCCGTGGTCGAGTTGGGGCCCTGTCTGTTTGGTCGCCATGCTGGCACTCGCAGGCTGCCAGAAGCACGAGGCCGCGCCCGCCGAAGACGCAACGGACGGGCCCGAGCATGGCCTCACCGAAGCCCAAGCCAACGAGGTGCTCGTCCAGGTCGGCGACAAGACCATCACGGTTGGAGAGTTCGCCGACCGGCTCGCGTCTCAGTCGCCCTACTTGCAGGCGCGGTTCGAAAGCCCGGAACGCCGTCGTGAGTTCCTCGACAACCTCGTTCGTTTCGAGCTCCTGGTCTACGAGGCCAAGCGTCGAGGTTACCAAGACCGACCCGAGATTCAGCGGGCGCGACGGACTGCGATGACGCAGCAGCTGATCAAACAAGAGATCGACGAACAGGTAAACCTGGCGGAGATCTCGGACGCCGAGATCCAAGCCGTGTACGACGAGAATCCCGAGGAGTACGACCGACCCGCGCAGGTCCGTGCAAGTGCGATCCTGATCAAGGATCGCAGCAAGGCCGACAAAGTTCTCGCGAAAGCCAGAGAATCCGACATCAACCAGTTTCGGAGGCTCGCCCGAGAGGAATCGCAGGACCCGCAAACCGCCAAAGGCGGCGGCGACCTTCAGTTCTTCACGGCCGACGCCGAAGGCAACCCGCCACCAAAGGTCCGGGATGCGGCCTTCACCCTCAACCGCGTGGGTCAGGTGTTTCCAAAGCTCGTCAAGTCGCCCGAGGGCTACTACATCGTGATGCTGACCGGAAAGCGTGCCGCGCTAAAGCGAACTTACGAGCAAGCCAAGCGGGCGATTCGCCACAAGCTGGTCAGAGAGAAGAAAGACGCAGCCATGGCGTCACTCCTCGAGCGACTCCGCGAGGACATTCCCGTCGAGATCGACTACGACGCTCTCGCCGAGGTCCAAGTGAACATCCCGGATCTGCCAGAGTAGTCATGGTCAGGCTCGTCCTCACCCTGCTGGTTGCTTCGATGCTAGCCCCCATCGCGCGGGCAGACGTCGTCGAACGCGTGGTCGCCACCGTCAACGACCGGGCGATCTTCCTCAGCGACCTTCGAAAGCGCGCTGTGCCCTTTCTTCCTCGGATCGCCGAAGCTGGATCCGACACAGAACGCGCCGCACGGCTCAAGGAGCTCTACAACGAACTGCTCAACTTCTTGATCGAAGAAGAACTCCTCAAGCAGATCGCCGCAGAAGACGGCACCGTGGTGACCGAAGCCGATCTAGATAGGGCGATCTTCAATATACGGACTGGCAACGGGATGACCGAGGAGCAGTTCATGGAAGCGGTTTCGGCCCAGGGGTTCACAGAAGCTCAGTACCGGGCCGACCTCAAGAAGCAGCTGCTCCGGTTCAAGGTGATCAACGAGCGAGTACGCTCCCGAGTCAACATCACCGAAGACGAGGTCCGGCGCCGGTACGAGCAGCGCGCTCGCGGCGAAGGCGAGGAACTCCGTTTCAAGGTCTCGCATCTCGTCATCGTGCTTGAGCCAGACGCGTCGGCCACAGCAACGGCCGAGGCCAAACAGAAGGCTACCGTCGTGCGCGCGAGCCTCACGCCCGACAACTTTGCAGAACGCGCCCAAGAGTTCGGGGGCGGAGAGCTCGGGTGGATCGCGGAGACCGACCTTCCCGACAGCCTTGGGGACGCCCTGCTTGGCCTGTCCGCCGGGGAGATCAGCGCTCCGATCCGAGGGAGCGGCGGGTTTCACATTTTCTATGTCGAAGAGCGAGAGGTGGGGTCCGACTTCCCGTCGTTCGACGAAATGAAGGACGAGCTCTTCCGAGAGATGCTCGATGTCCAGATGCGCCGACAGGAGCGTGTGTTCATCGAAGAGCTTCGCCGCGACGCGATCATCAACCGGCTGCTGTAGGCCTCGCTTCGACAGTCGCGGGCTCGGCAACCGGGGGAAGTTCCCGCACGTACTTCTCCAAGCCTTTGACGATCCTGGAAGTCACGAGGCGCACCAAAGGACGCATGAGCGGCGAGAACAAGCGCATGAAAGGCCTCGGCTCGAACGCGAACCGCCATACGAAACGCGAGCGCCCGTTCGGCAGCGGTTCGAGCTCGTAGTACTCCCCAAGCGACACCACCGCCGGCTTGTTCGTACCTTCGAAGTAGAACGCCATCTTGCGGTTCGGTTCCCAGATGAAGAACCGCTCGTGGACGGTGAGCCCGCCGACGATGTCGACGTCTCGCGTCGTACCCACTTCGAACGGCTTCGGGCTGGTCCATGTCACCTTGGTGATCGCGCCCGCCCAGACCGGCCAAGAGTCCGGGTCTTCGAACACTTCGAACACCCGTTCGGGCGGTGCATCGAGAATCGTCTCGAAACGGAAGCTGTCTTTCAATCGATCGAAGTCGTCGAGGGTGAGAGGCTGGCACGACTGCATCCGGCGATTGTGCCATCGGCGGCCCGCGGCGTCGAGCGCCGATCCGGTTTGCTGCTACGGTGGGGCTCCATGACGGGGTCCGTTCGAATCGAGAAAGTCGGCGCGGTCGCTACGCTCGGGTTCGACCACGAGAAGAAGCGCAACGCGATCACAGTCGCGATGTGGGAGGCGATTCCCGACGCGGTACAGAGCCTCGAGGCAGATCCGAGTGTCCGCGTGGTGGTGATGCGTGGAGTCGGCGAGGAGGCATTCGTCTCTGGAGCCGACATCTCGGAGTTCGAGCAGACCCGCACCGGGAACGCAGGGCGCGAGTACGACCGGATGACGGCCCGCGCGTTCGAAGCACTGCATCGGCTCGACAAGCCTTTGGTGGCTCTGGTCCACGGTTTCTGCATCGGCGGCGGAGCGGCGCTATCGCTGACCGCAGACCTCCGATACGCCGCTGACGACGCGGTATTCGCGGTGCCTCCCGCAAGGCTCGGGCTCGGCTACCACACGGCAGGCATAGAAGCCCTGGTACGGACGGTCGGTGCTCCCGCGACCGCCGAGCTGCTATTTACGGCACGGCGCGTCGACGCCGAGGCCGCCTTCCAGATGGGTCTCGTCAACCGAGTCTTCCCGAAGGCTGAGCTCGACGGCGCGGTCGCCAAGGTGGCGAACACGATCGCCAACAATGCACCGCTCACGTTGCGCAGCGCCAAAGCGACCTTGTACGAGCTTTCACGACCCGAGTCTGAACGGGACATGGCGAGGGTGAACCAGTCGATCGAGGCCTGCTATCAGAGTGAAGATTTCCGCGAGGGTGTGAACGCCTTTCTCGAGAAACGCCCACCGCGTTTCGCCGGGCGTTGACGCTCGTCAGACCGCGCCGAGCCCTGTCCTAGCCGGGATTACACGAGGGCTCCTCCGGTAACTCGATTGTGACAGACATGTGACGAGAGTCGCCCGCCCCTGCTCACCCGATCACCCAAATCGGCATCCGAGAGGCGGAAAGGTATATAAATACGTATGGATCTCGTCCGGAAAAGGGCGTACGTATCGTGAAAGGGGCAAAGCTCTATAACAAATCGTGCGCTTCGCCACCTGCCCAATTCTTCGAGTTGGGTCTCGACGCGGCTGGTCGGAAACGGGCTGATCAGCCGCGTCGCTCTATTAACCTCTGGAGTCGAGGGGCCGCTGGGAGGCGGGGGCGCCGGGCGCGCCAGCTCACTCGGTCAGGGTGGCGATGAGTTCTGGCTGCGAGTTGACCCCGGCCTTGCGAAAGATTGCGCCGAGTTGCGTGGTGACGGTGCGAAGCGAAGCACCTCGGACCTCCGCGATCTCTTTCGCGGTAAGCCCCTGGAGCACCAAATCGATGATCTCTTGTTCTGCCACGGTGGTCCCCTCGGGGTAGCGTAGCGTCGGCAGCGGGACGCTCAGCACCAAGATATCCTCGCTCCCGACGCGAATTCGGCTCACCCGCGGGCCGCCGTCAGCCTCCGATGCTTCGTCGGCGTCGGCCTTCGGTTCGATTGGCTTCTCTTCGTCTTGCGGGTCTCGGGGCTCCACCATCGTTCCCTCACCGAGGTTCACCCAGTTGGGTGGTTACCGTCAAGCGCCATCAGGAAAACGCCGCTCAAAGCCCCATCTGCTTGGCGATGATCACCTTCATGATCTCGTTGGTGCCCGCGTAGATGCGCTGTACGCGGGCGTCCATGAAGGCGCGGCTGATTGGGTATTCGAGCATGTAGCCGTAGCCGCCGTACATCTGGAGGCAGGTGTCGGTGACGCGGCCCTGCATCTCGGAGAGCCAGTACTTCGCCATCGAGCACTCTTTGACGAGGTACTTCCCCGCGACGTGCTCCGCCACGAGCTTGTCCAGAAACGCCCGCCCAATCTCGATCTCCGTGGCGCACTCGGCGAGTTTGAACTGGGTGTTCTGGAACTTCGAGATCGGTCGCCCGAAGGCTTCACGCTCCTTGGTGTACGCGATCGCGTCCTCGAGGACCTTCTCGGCACTGGCCTGGGACATGATGCCGACGGTGAGCCGCTCCTGTTGGAGCTTCTGCATCAGCATCATGAAGCCGGAGCCTTCCTGACCGATGAGATTGCTGGCCGGGATCCGGCAATCATCGAACGCCAGCTCCGCCGTGTCCTGAGCCTCCATCCCCATCTTCTCGAGCTTGCGGCTTCGAATGAACCCCGGGCGGTCCGCCTCGACCAGAAAGAGGGACACACTGCGATGCGGGTCGTCAGAGTTCGGCGTCCTGGCAGCGACCACAACGAGGTCGCATGTCATGCCGTTCGAAATGAATGTCTTGGCACCGTTGATCACATAGTCGTCGCCATCTCTCCGCGCGGTGGTGGCGATCGCAGCGACGTCCGAACCCGTCCCTGGTTCGGTCATCGCCAGCGCGGTCACGACCTCGCCGCTTGCGCACTTGGGGAGCCATTCTTTCTTCTGGGCTTCGGAGCCGAACTCCTCGATGTAGGGGACGACGATGTCGGAATGAAGACTCGCGGTCCATCCCGACTCATAGGCCCGAGCGAGTTCCTCCATCACGATGACCGAGTGCAAGAAGTCGCCGCCCGGACCCCCGTATTCTTCGCTCATCCACGTGCACAAGTACCCAGACTTGCCCGCCTCGAGCCAGACCTCGCGGTCGACCGCCCCTTGCTTGCGCCACTTGGGCTGGTTTGGAATCACCTTCGTCTCGACGAACTGGCGGAAGTTGCGGCGAAAAATTTCGTGTTCCTCTGAGAAGATCGATCGGTCCATGCTGGCTCCTGACTGAATGGTCATTCATTACCTGAGCGCTCCGCGGCCCGCAAGCATTTCGGATCCTGCGGCCTTGCAGCGACGCCCCCTGCTCTCTATGGTCCGCCCCCTATGCGTCGCCGTCCGGCTCGCTTCTCGCTACTGCTCGTCCTCTTCATCGCCATCCCGGCGACCGCATACGCAAGCGGTAACGGACACGGCCTGGACGCGACGATCTGGCTGATCCTGGCCGCGATGATCCTGGCCGCCAAGGTCGGTGGCGAGGTGGCGGTCCGCCTCAATCAGCCCGCGGTCCTCGGCGAGCTCTGCGTCGGAATTGTCCTGGGCAACCTCGGCATGATGGGGATCCACACCCTCGATGGCGCCGCCGAGCTCGTCCCCATCGAGTTCCTGGCGGAGTTTGGTGTCGTCCTTCTCTTGTTCGAAGTTGGGCTCGAGTCGACCCTCAAAGAAATGCGCGCTGTCGCGCCCACGTCCGGGCTCGTCGCGATCATCGGGGTCGTCGCGCCCATGCTCCTCGGCTACGGCGTGAGCCTCTGGCTCCTTCCAGACGCACCCTTCTCACTCCACCTCTTCATTGGCGCGACGTTGTGTGCGACGAGCGTGGGAATCACGGCGCGTGTGCTCAAGGACTTGAACGCGATGGCTCAGCCCGAGACGCGCGTGATCCTCGGTGCCGCCGTCATCGACGATGTGCTTGGACTCATCGTCCTCGCCGTCGTGGCAAGCATCGCCGAGTTCGGGGCGATTCCGGGTCCCGCAGACCTCTCCAAGATCATCGGCCTCGCCGCTGGGTTCTTGGTGGGGGCACTGTTGCTGGGAGCCTACGTCATGCCAGGGGTGTTTCGGGCCGCATCCAAGCTCCGCACACCCGACGTCCTCGGGGCGGTCGCCATCGGGCTGTGCCTCTTGTTGGCAGGGCTGTCGGGCGAGGCCGGGCTCGCACCGATCGTGGGGGCGTTCGCTGCCGGACTGATCCTCGACGAGGTGCATGTGCGGCCGTTCGGGCGTTCGTCCGCACACGACCTATCGGAGATCATCGGGCCGATCGTCGCTGTGGTGGCGCCGATCTTCTTCGTTCGCACCGGGATGATGGTCCAGCTGTCCGGCATTGGCATGGAGCCCCTGCTCCTGGCCCTCGCGCTCACGGCAGTCGCCGTCGTCGGCAAGCTGGTCGCGGGGCTAGGCGTCCGTGGGAAAACCGCCGACCGACTCACCGTCGGGATCGGCATGGTCCCTCGTGGCGAGGTCGGGCTGATCTTCGCGAACGTCGGCGCAGGGATCCGGTTCGAAGGCAAACCACTCATCGCTGCCGGCGTCTACGCCGCCATTGTTCTCATGGTGATGGCCAGCACCGTCGTCACTCCGCCATGGCTGGCGCAGCGCCTCAAGGCCGTCATGCGCACGCGCACCGATGACGCTTGAGGCGGCACTCGAGAACGCCAACGCGTCCATCGCGGACCTCGTTGCGCGACTGACCGAGGACGACAGGACCGATCTCGCGAGTGTCCCCCCGGGCGCCCTGGCATGGGCGCTCGCGCGCGCCGCAGAGGCCGATGACTCGCTGAGGTTCGTCGTGGTGACGGCAAGCCTCGACGAAGCCAACCGGCACGAGGCAAACCTCCGCTTCTTGTTCGGCGAGGATGACGTCGTGATGGTCTTTCCAGGCGCAGACACAAGCCCATTGCTCGACGTGGTGCCCGACCGACGAAGCGAGATGCAGCGCATGGCCGTGCTCGGTCGACTCGTTGGGGATGCACCCTGGAAGGCGCTGATCGTCCCCGTCCCTGCTCTATTGCGCCGACTACCGCCGAGGACCTACGTCACCCAGAGCGTTCACCGGGTTCAACCGGGAGACGCGGTCGAGCGCGACGATTTGGTCGAGACGCTACGGAACTTCGGCTACCTCCGCGTGCCGCTCGTCGAGGATCGAGGGACGTTCTCGGCCCGAGGCGCGATCATCGACGTCTACACACCCACGACTGACCTTCCGCATCGCATCGAGCTCGACGACGACCGCGTTTCGCGGATCCGCACGTTCGATCCAGACACGCAGAAGACGGGCGAAGACGTGGATTCGTTCTTCTTCGGGGCAGTTCGAGAGGTGCCCGACGACCCGCACGCCATCGCGCGCGCCCAAGGCAAGGTGCGCGACCTCTGCGACGAGATGAACATGCCGACGGTCAAAGCCCGGGAGCTGACATCGGAGCTCGATCGCGGGTCGGGCGCTCTCATCTCGACCGCGCTGCTACCAGGGTTCTACGAACAGCTCGACACCCTTCTCGACTACGTTCCCGATCGCGCGCATGTCGTCTGGGCCGATCCGATCGCGATCGCGGAATCCGTCGACACCGAGCTCCTCAACGCCGAAAGAGAGCACGCGGCGCGCGCCGACAAACCCACGTTCGCGCTCGCGCAGTACTATCAAACCGCCGATGATCTCCTGGCCGGGATTCGATCGCGCCCGTGCACGGTGTCCCATCGGTTGACGGTGCATGGAAGCGCCGACGACGAGGAGGGTCCCCTGGTTGCATGGTCTTCCCCTCCGCGCGACCAGGTCCTTCGGATCGATGCCGCGGATCAAGCCGAGCTGGTCGGCGAGCTCCGGGCCGAACGTGGGTTAGGCGAGCGCGGGCTCCAGCCGCTGGCTCGCCAGCTGCGCGCATGGGACGAGCAGGGTCTTCGAATCGTGCTCGTCTGCAGGACCCAGCATCAGGCAGACCGACTCGTCGATCTGCTGCGGGGGTACTCGGTTCCGTCCCAGGTGGCCGAGCACATCGCGCTCGGAGAACTCCAGGACGGCTTCGTCTTGTGGAGCGAGGGTCGCGCCTATGTGACCGAGGAAGAGATCTTCGGGACGCGTGTCCATCAACGGAAGACCAAGAGAGCATCACGACGCCAGCAACAGCGCTTCCTCGAGGACCTCCGCGAGCTAGCGGTGGGGGATTTCGTGGTGCACGGCGACCACGGCGTCGGCAAGTACCTCGGACTTCAACACAAGGCTTTGAGCCTCAACTCACTCGACCGACTGCACGGGCGAAGCCCACAAACGGTCGAGGTGATGCTCATCGAGTACGCCGGGGGCGACCGACTGTTCCTGCCCGTCACACGGCTCAACGTCATTCAGAAGTTCAAAGGCCAGGAAGGGCATCAACCAAAGCTAGATCGCCTCGGCGGCAGCACGTTTTCGACGAAGAAGAAGCGGGTCAAGAAGGCCGTCAAGCAGATGGCTGAAGAGCTGCTCAAGCTGTACGCCGAACGGAGCGCGGCGCGGAGGGAGCCGATCGCGGCGGCGGGCGACGCCTACGCCGAGTTCGAGGCCACTTTCCCTTTCGAGGAGACCAGGGACCAAGCCAAAGCGATCGACGAAGTCCTCAGCGACCTTCTCCAGGCTCAGCCGATGGACCGGCTAGTCTGTGGAGACGTCGGGTTTGGAAAGACAGAGGTCGCCATCCGGGCGGCCTTCCAAGTGTCAATGGCAGGCCGCCAGGTCGCGGTCCTGTGCCCGACGACCGTCCTCGCGCAGCAGCACTACCGCACCTTCGCTGCAAGGCTCGGCGACTACCCGCTGAGAGTGGAGGTTTTGTCGCGCTTCGTCACGAAGGCCCAACAAACCGAGACGCTCGCCGGACTGAAAGAAGGAACGGTCGACCTCGTCGTCGGGACACACCGTGTCTTGTCCAAGGACGTTCATTTCAAGGACCTCGGGCTTCTCGTCGTCGATGAAGAGCAGCGATTCGGCGTCACACACAAAGAGCGCATCAAGAAGTTACGCACCAACGTAGATGTGGTGACGCTCAGTGCCACGCCGATCCCGCGCACCCTTCAGCTCGCGGTTGGCGGGATGCGCGATCTCTCGCTGATCGCCACGGCGCCACAGGACAGGCGGGCGGTCCGCACGCTCGTCTGCCGATGGGACGAGCACCTGATCAAAGAAGCGATCGAGCGAGAGTTGAGTCGAGGCGGCCAGGTGTTTTTCGTCTACAACCGTATCGAAGGCCTCTATGAACGCGCGCAGAGGCTTCAGGACCTGCTCCCTTCGGCACGAATTGCAGTGGCACACGGGCAGATGAGACCCTCGCTGCTCGACAAGACGATGACCGACTTCGTGGAGGGGGCCCACGATGTGCTGTGCTCGACCGCCATCGTCGAAAGCGGGCTCGACATCCCGCGCGCGAACACGATTCTCATCGACCGCGCGGACGCGCTCGGCCTCGCACAGCTCTACCAGCTGCGTGGTCGCGTCGGTCGTTCCGACCAGCGGGCCTATTGCTACTTGATCACCCCCCCTCCCAACCAGATGTCCGAGGAGTCGCGGGTGCGGATGGAGGCACTCGAGCGATTCTCCGGACTTGGTGCCGGATTTCGCGTGGCAACCCTCGACATGGAGCTTCGCGGAGCCGGAAACCTTCTCGGCTCGGAACAAAGCGGCAACGCATCGTTGGTCGGCTTCGACATGTTCGTGCAGATGCTTGACGAAGCAGTCTCCGAGCTGCGAGGCGAGCCTGTGCAGCGCGAGGTTGACACCGAACTGTCGATCGACCTCGAGCACTTCTTGCCGGACGATTACATCGACGACATCGGTCTCCGATTGTCCCTCTATCGCCGCTTCGCAACCGCGGGTGACGACGAGGCGATCGAAGAGCTCGCGGACGAGATGGAACAGCGATTTGGCGCCCCGCCAGAACCAGCACGGAACTTCGTCCGTGTGATGGGACTGAAGCCAGGCTTGCGTGAGCTGCGTGCGCTCGGGTGTGAGGCTGACGCCGGTCGCGTCACACTCCATCTGCGCGAGGACACGGGGCTCGATCCAGCGAAATTGATGCCTCTCGTTGCGCAAGCCGGATCCGAGTGGAGCCTTTCGCCTGACATGAAGCTCACGCGGCGCTATCGAGACGATGAACCCCTCGATGCGGTCGACCGCGTGCGATCGCTCTTTCGAGAACTGGACGCCTATCGCACCGCCCCGAGCGAGGAACGAGCATGACCCTGCAAGACGAGCTGCAGCGCATTTTCGATGCGGACCGAACGATGCGTGAAGCCGAGTCCCGGCTGCTCCGCGGTCGCCCCACGGGTGAGCTTGGGGACCTCCTTTCGGAGGCGACCCAGGAAGCACTAAGGCTTGACGACCGCGACGAAGCGACGATGCGGCTTGAACGGCTCGCCGACCTCTGCGCTCAGGTACCGGGACCCGAGATGGTCGATGCGCTCATGGCCATCCTCAACGACTCGGAGCCCCGCGTGCGCGTTGCCGCAGGCGAAGCCCTTCGTGACGTCGGGTTCGAGCGGTACGCGGAAGTCGCCCGTGGAATCGAACGCGCGCTCGACGCGTCCATGCGAGGCCCGGCCATGTCGGAACTGCCATGGGTCTTGGCGGAGATAGGCGAGCCAAGCGCCCTTCCATTGATCCGTCGATTCCTGGTCCACGAAGACCCGGACGTCACCGCTGCAGCGATCGAATCGCTCGCGCAGCTTGGCGACCCCGATGCAGAGGCAGACCTTCGCAGCTTCGTCGGGGACGCTCGCGTCGTCATTCTCGAAGACCTCGACACGGAAGAGAAGACGAGGATTGGAGACCTCGCTCGAGACGCGCTCGAGATGCTCGGCCTCGACCCCGCGGGAAAGTAGCGCGCTAGGCGCCGTCGCGGGTCCAGACCGCACGCCGTTTGGCGGCGCGCGCACGCGCTCGGTCCTTCCGGAACAGCGCCGGGTACTCCACCCTCGTCGGGTCGACGCGGACCTCTTCGGGAAGGCGGGGCTTCGCCTCTTCCATGGAACGAACGAGGGCACGAAGCGGACCGGATGCGCGGCCGAAAGTCGCGGGGTCGATGTTGTCTGCGCCAACCGAAATGCGGTCAACGACGCGCTTGCTCAGGTACCCCCGACGACATAGGTCGTCGAAGCTGGCGCCCAACACCTCTGGGTTGAAGGTGTGTGCCACCACGAGGTCGGCCCCGACTCGAAGGACCGCGTCCGCATCGAGTGCGCCGTCCTCGAGTAAGATCAGAGCTGGCTGAAAGTAGTTGTAGAACGGGCAGACGCGCAGCCCAAAGTCCTCGAACCCCGCGGTCGAAGACACTCGCTCGAGATGGATGAAGATCCGGCGCACGGCGTCGCGTCGCGGGACCCTGGCCGCGATGCGTACGATCTGAGGGATGTCGTCTGGATAGACGTGGGCCTCTTCGGCAACCTCCATCAAGACTTCACGACTTACCCTGCCCGCGGCGATGTCGGCATAGAGGGAATAGATGAACGCATCCCCCTCTGCATCATCTCCGAACAGGACCTCGTCGGTGGTGGGGTCGACATTGGTTCGTGAGCGCAGGAGCGCGGTGAGCTTGTAGCTCAACTGGTCGCGCAGAAACCTGAACCTCCCGCGAACGAGGTTGCGCAAGCTCGGCTTGAGCGTGAAACCGTCCCAACGGATACCGTCCAGGCGGAGCTTGGCCTCGAGTACGCTCCGCATCTGCTCGGGGCTTCCGGAAAGGATGTAGATCGCGGCCGGCTCGGTGCCACGGATCTCGCGAAGGAGCGTGCTCGCCCCCGGGTAAGCCCGCTTGCGGGACGCCGGTTCGAAAGCCGTGCGGACGAGATCGCGCAGCGTATCGAACTCCGTGCGGAGGTACGTCTTGTCGAGATCCCAGCGGTACACGACGTCGCCTCGGCGATCACTGAGCTCGGGGGGCATCGAGGGACCATAGCAGCCTGGGCTCGAAAGATGCAGCCAGGTCCGAAGCTGATAGAGTCCGCCCCATGCCGGTTCACGACCTGGTGATCGATGAACGAACCCGGGCACGCGGCTCGGAGGCTCAGCGGGCCGACTGGGAGGCGACGGGACGTGAGGTCAGAGAGGCGGCGGATCGGATCATCGAGTACGACGCCACCTTGGAAATCTCCGTCACCGAACAGTCTTTTCTGGTCCGTGCGGTGTCCGCCGCAGAGGAGGTTCTGTTCGAGCGGGCCGTCCATCACGATACCCTCGCGGCGACCGTGAACGAGTACGTTGACATCGTGCGCCAGATCGCCACCGCGGAGGGCCTCAACCAGATGGAGGCACTCGACATGGCCAAGAAGGTGACGCACGACCGCGCGGCGCGCGTCTTGAAGAAAGAGCTTCGAGAGTTCGGCTTCGATCACGACACCTGTCGCAAGCTCTTCACCTTCCTTCTGTCGTTGCGCGTCGATACGACACGAATATCGGGCATCAACAGCCACCGTCCGATGCGATAGTTGCGACGTACGCCGAGCTAGGACATACGACCCCCATGTCCGAGCTGCGCGCGCAAATCGAGGACAGTACGCTCGACCTGTCGACGATCGAGGCACACCTGGACGGCCTCGGTGCAGAGTCGAGGGTCGCCGAGATCCGGTCCCTCGGCCGAAAGCAGCAGGCCAAGCTCTTCGAAGCGGCGGCGGGCCATCGACCGGTCTCGCTCCGCGACCTCGTTCCTACGTCTGCACCGCCCATGCAAGAGGTCGTACACTTTGGCAAGAACACCCTCCCCGCGTTCTCCACGTTTGCAAAGGTCTTCGCTCGGCCGGACGAGGAGTCGAGCGAACGGCTCTGGGGGTACAACCGGGCTGGTGGATTCGTCGAAACCGTCGTGGGCCCTGGTTACTTCGTGGCGCGCGAGGCGGACGACGAAGGAGAGGTCTTGGTCGACTACCTCGAAGTCCCGCCGGCACACCCTCCGGGATGGCCGGAGATTCTGCCAAACTCGGCACGGCTCTCCGCGTTCGTCTACAACGGAACCCAGGACATTCTGCGCGGCGTCTCCGAGCATGTGACCATCGGCCGGGCCTACAAAAGGGGCAAGGCGCTCTCCGCCTGGTTCGTCTTGTGTAGGGACGCGTCCGGGTGAACGGCTGTGCGGGTCGAAGTGGGCCGAATTCGCTCTTTTCGGAGGGGTCGGCACCCGGATTGCGCCAAAGGTCGACCTTTGTCTCCATTTGTTGAACACTAATACAGGGGTTCATGACGGCGTCGCTGAAAGAGTCGGTGCATCCACCTGCAACCGACGTACGAGTCGATCGCGAAACGAACCCGTACGCCAAGCGCGACGAGGAGTTCGTGAGGATTCTCAACGCGGCCGGGCTGGCCTGCGAGCTCGACATGCCTCAGCTCCAAGCAATCGCAGCGGAAGTCGAGGAGGACCGAGTGGACTCCCGGCGGATGGACATTCTCGAACGGTACTATGGCGTAGACGGCGACTCCGACGCCGCCGAGCGACGAAGGGCTGCGGACCGCTTCTTCCACCACCACGATGCCTTTGTGGTGACTGCCCATCAGATCGTCGCGAAACTGGCCGTGCTCAACCGGGAACTGTCCGATGTGACGTTGCAGCGGATCGGGACCGACGGGGGCCCGCTAGTGCTCAAGGCGGGCGAACACTTCAGCGCTGTCACGGACGAGGAAGACGACGGCGGCGAAGAAGGAACGGTGGCCGTCCGTGCCCTGGTCCGCGCGCTCAACGCCCTGCTGGCGAAAGTCAGCATCAGCGAGCGTCTCGTGCCGTTGGTGCCAGACGAGCTTCGGGAGCTCTACGTGGGCGTCACCGAGGAAGGCGCGATGACGCTGCTTCAGGGCGGGTGTACCGAAATCTCCGCGGTTCAGGCCCTTCGAGAGTTCGCCAGCTGGTGACATTTCGCCTCTTGGCGCATACACGTGTCCGACATGACCAACCGGGACTTCGACCTCATCGTCATCGGCGCGGGCTCAGGCGGCGTCAGGGCGGCACGAATATCTAGCGAACTCGGTGCAAGAGTCGCGGTTTGCGAGTCGGGCCGCCTCGGGGGCACGTGCGTCAACATCGGCTGCGTCCCGAAGAAACTCTTCGTCTACGGATCGCACTTCGCCTACGACCTGGTCGACGCGAGAGGCTACGGATGGTCCGGCGAGCCCACGTTCGACTGGACGACCCTGCTCAATCACAAGGACCAAGAGATCACCAGGCTCAATGGGATCTACGAGGGGTTGTTGTCCAAAGCCAACGTGAACCTGCTTCTCGGGCACGCCACCATCACCGGGCCCAACGCGATCCAGATTGGCGGCGAAGAAAAGACCGCAGACCGAATCCTCGTCGCCACCGGAGGGCGGCCACTGGAGCCGGCGATCCCTGGAGCGGAGCTCGCCAAGATTTCGAACGACATCTTCACGCTGGAATCGCTACCCGACCGAATGCTCGTCGTTGGCGCTGGCTACATCGCGGTCGAGATGGGTTCGATCTTCTGCGCGCTTGGCGTCGACGTCACGCTAGTGCACCGGGGCGAAGAGATCCTGAGAGGGTTCGACAAGGACATCCGCTGTCACCTCCACGAGGAGTTCGAAAAGAAGGGGCTTCGGATCCTTCTGAACACACAGGTCACCGAGCTCCGGCAAAACGGGGACGCGATCGACGCGCAGCTCGACAACGGGGAGACGCTGACGACCGACTTTCCGTTGTTCGCGATCGGTCGAAGCCCAAACACGGAGGGGCTCGGCCTCGAGGCTTTGGGCGTAGAGCTCGGGGCGCGGCGAGGCATCGTGGTCGACGAGAACTACGCAAGCTCGGTGCCGACGATCCACGCAGTCGGTGACGTAACCGATCACGTCCAGCTCACGCCGGTCGCAATCGCTGAAGGTATGCATTTCGCGCATCACCACTTCGGCGCGGGAGATCATCGCATCGACTACCTCGGGATACCGACCGCCGTGTTCTGCCAACCGGAACTCGCCACCGTCGGGCTCACCGAAGCCGAGGCCTGGCATCGGTGCCAGGACGTCCGCGTGTACAAGAGTGTGTTCACCCCGCTCAAAAACGCGCTGAGCGACCGAAAAGAACGCACGATGATCAAGATGGTCGTCGATGCGAGCAACGACCGGGTGGTGGGGTGCCACATGGCAGGCCACGGAGCCGCGGAGATCGTGCAAGGCCTGGCCGTCGCCATGAAGGCAGGGGCGACCAAAGCGATGTTCGACGCCACGATCGGGATCCATCCGACATCGGCCGAAGAGTTCGTCACCCTTCGATAACGATCGGCTCACTCACTATTCTTGATCTTCAAGGTCAAGAAATTTCTCGCCGGCCGCTTCACGGAACTGCTGCGTTTTTGGGCTTCTTGTGATTAGATGAGCCCTCGTGCGCTCGACGGATTGCAAATCTGCACCAGACTTGTCAAGTTACTCCCTACCCGCCATGGAAGCCGTCAGCGCAGCGATCGTCGAGTCCGACCTCGAGCGACAGAACCGAGCCCTCGAGGCCGCGAGCGCAGCGGACCTGATCTCTTGGGCCAAGCGTGAGTACGGAGACGCCCTCCTTGCCTCGACGAGCTTCGGTGCGACCTCCGCCGTCATGCTGCACCTCATTCACGAGGTCGCGCCCGACACCCCGATCATCTGCATCGACACCGGTTACCTCTTCGAGGAGACCTACCGGTTCGCCGAAGAGCTCACGAAGCAACTCGACCTCGACGTGCGGTTCTACTCGGCCACGATGTCGAGTGCACGACAGGAAGCCATGTTCGGGAAGCTCTGGGAACAGGGAGACGATGGCGTCCAGCGCTACCTCCAGATCAACAAGGTCGAACCGATGCAGCGAGCCCTTGAGGAACTCGGCGCCCAGGCATGGATGGCGGGCCTTCGAGCGGAGCAGACCGAGCATCGCGCGGGCCTACGGCGAATCGACCGCCAAGATGGCCGCATCAAGATCCACCCGATCCTCCAGTGGAGCACCGCGGACGTCGAGGCGTACATGGCCGAGCACGACTTGCCACACCACCCATTGGTTGCACAGGGGTATCGCTCAATTGGCGATCACCATTCGACGATCCCGACGACCGACGACAGGGACCCCCGAGACGGCCGCATCCTCGGCAAGAAGCGTGAGTGCGGCCTACACCTGCCGCTCACCGAGGAAGAGGACCAGAGCCTCAAGTCTAGCGGCCTGTAGGAAGTTGGCGCGGTCCCGCGCTTCGCGTTACCCAACTCGAGGGGTACCACCACGTGAAGCTCTTTCGAATCGTGCTGAGTGACCTGCACCTCGGGACCGGAACGCGGCGTGGCCAACTCAACGCGCTCGAGGACTTCATTCATGACGACCGCTTCGCCGAGCTACTTGCGCACTACGACGACATGGCAGGGGAGGACGGGAGCGTCGAGCTCATCCTCAACGGCGACATTTTTGACCTGCTGAAGGTCAAGGTCGCCGATCGGTGGCCCACCGAAGTCACCGAAGAGATCGCCGTTGCAAAGCTCCAGCAGTGCCTAGACGGGCACCCGAACTTCGTCCTTGCGATCAAAGAGTTTCTCCAGAGCTCGAACAACCGAGTGACGTACCTTCCGGGGAACCACGACCTCGAGTTTTGGTTTCCCAGCGTCCAAGAGCTCTTCCGGCGGTACGTCGCACCCGGCGCCGCCGCCGAACGCGTGACGTTCGTCACATCCTCGGACACCTACTACCTGCCGGAAGGAATTCAGATCCGCCACGGACATCAGTTTGAAAGGATCCATCGAGTCGATTACTCGCAGATGACGCGCACGCGCCGCGACGGCACGGAGGTACTGGCGCTCCCGTGGGGCAGCCTGTGGATCCTCGAGGTGATGAACCCGCTCAAGGAGGTGCGGAGTCATGTGGATCGAATCCAGCCGCTCGCTCGGTTCCTGTGGTCGTCGCTGCTCCTCGACCCTCGCTTCGTTCTCAAGTTCGTGTGGCGTTCGACGGTCTACTTCTTGCGCCACCGAGTCCTTACGATTCAAGCGTGGCGCGAGCGCATCATGAACTTCCCGCGATTGCTCCGAGAGGAGGTCTTCGAGGTGACCCGCGGCGGGTACGACGAGCAAGCCATCGCGGCGCTCAACAAGATTCGAGGCGCACACACGCTCATCGTCGGCCACAGCCACGGCCCCCGCTACCTACAGCTGCCAAACGACCGCATCCTCGTGAACACCGGCACGTGGGTGAAGATGATCAACCTGGACCTCCAGTACCTCGGCCAGGACAGCGGTCTGACTTACGCGGTGATCAGCTACGACGAGGACGGCAAGCCCGAGACCACGTTGATGCGCTGGCACGGTGCGCAACAAGCCTGCGAGGCGATTCCGTACGCGGACTAGGCACGAAGTGCTGGCTCGTCGCGGCTTCGCGTGTACTATACACTCATTCAGTGCCTAAGCCGCGCAGCAATCCGCCCAACCGATACGAAGAGGCCCACATCGAATGGGGTGACGAGCCCCCACCCGCGGACCTTCGTGTGCACGAGGAACAGGCCAAGAGCGCACTCTCCGAGAACCGAAGCCCCGACGTAGGCTTTCGCTGGAGCGTGAATCCTTACCGGGGCTGCTTTCACGCCTGCGCGTATTGCTATGCCCGGCCGACGCATCCGTACTTGGGCTTCGGCGCCGGTACTGACTTCGATCGCGAGATCGTCGTCAAGGTCAACATCGTGGAACGGCTGCGCGCCACGCTCCGAAAGAAGTCGTGGAAGGGCGAGGTGATCGCGTTCTCCGGAAACACCGATTGCTACCAACCGCTGGAAGCGCACTACGAACTCACACGGGGATGCCTGCAAGCGTGCGTCGATCACGCAAACCCCGTCGCGATTATCACCAAAGGCAAGCTCATTCGCCGGGACATCGACGTGCTGCAGGCACTCCACGCGAGGGCGCGGTTGCGCGTCACGCTCAGTATTCCGTTTGCCGACGACCAACAGGCACGCGCGATCGAACCGTTTGCAAGCCCGCCGTCCAAGCGCTTCGAAACGCTACGGCTCTTGTCGGAGGCGGGCATCGACACCGGCGTCGGCATCGCCCCGATCATTCCAGGTTTGAACGACGAACAGATCCCGGAGATCCTCTCGCGCGCGGCAGAGGCCGGCGCCAAGCGCGCCTTCAAGGTACTCGTCCGGCTTCCGCGCGAGGTCGCGCCGATCTTCGAAGAGCGGTTGGCGGAGGCGTTTCCCCTTCGGCACGGACGCGTGATGAACGCGATTCGCGACGTCCGCGGCGGCCAGCACAACGAAAGCCGATTCGGCGCGCGCATGGTCGGCCAAGGGGCGCGTTGGGCCGCGGTGGAGCAACTGTTCAATACCCATTGTCGCCGCCTGGGGCTCGCGGTCGTGCACGAAGAGGCCTTTCCCGAGTCCCCACCCGCACGGCGGGGCCAGCTGCCGCTCTTGTTCTGAAGCCTCCGGCACGATGAGCGGGTGCTCTTCGTCATTCGTTGCCGATCCGAAGGTGCCCCCCACGGGAGGTGGGCGATCGGAGACTCCAGGGTGGATTCACGCTGGCTTGGGGCCCCGGCGCCGATCTGGCCCGTTGATTGCAGCACTGGAACTGTAGCGGCAAGAACAGACGCCCGCGAATCGGAATGAAAGTCAATGATTGCAAATAGTTATGCGTACTCAGAAACCGTCGACGACTTGTCATCTGATGACAAAGTGGCAAGGTTAGTTGCCAGAGAGTCTGACGTGACTGCCAATCCCAACATCTCGGTCCTGGTCGTCGACGACGAAGCCGCCAACGTCGAGTCTCTTCGCCGCATCTTCGAGCGCGAGGGCTTCGCGGTCCTGACCGCGACGAGCGGCAAGAACGCACTCGATGTGTGCCGACAGCACGCGGTCCACGTCGTCGTGAGTGATCTCATGATGCCCGGCATGAACGGCATCGAGCTGGTCAAAGCGCTCAAGACGGTGATCCCGGACGCCGAGGTCGTCCTGATGACGGCTTTCGGAACGGTCGAGAAGGCCGTCGACGCGATGCGCGCCGGGGCATACGACTTCGTTGAGAAACCGCTGAAGCGGATGCAGATGGTGAAGACCGTCCGCAAAGCCGCGGAACGTCATCGGCTCGTCGTCGAGAACAAGGATCTTCGACAACAGCTCTCCCAGCTGAGCGATCGGAGCATCGTGGGCTCGGCGCCGTCACTTCGACACGCCCTCGAGATCGCAACCCAAGCGGCTCCGTCCTCCGCGAACGTCTTGATTCTGGGTGAGAGCGGGACCGGCAAGGAACTACTCGCGAGGTTCATCCACGAGCGAAGTGGTCGGGGTAAGTTCGTCGGGGTGAACCTTTCAGCCCTTCCGGAGACGATCGTTGAGTCCGAGCTGTTCGGACACGAAAAAGGCGCTTTCACCGGAGCGGTAGCGCGACGTGATGGCCGCATCGCGGAGGCCGAAGGAGGAACGTTGTTCCTCGATGAGATCGGCGAACTATCGGCAGCGGTGCAGGTCAAGCTCCTTCGGGTTTTGCAGGAAGGCGAGTACCAGCCCGTCGGCGGACAAACCAAACGAGCGAGCTTTCGTTTGATCGCGGCTACGAACCGCGACCTGCGGGCAGCGGTCGAGAGTGGCGAGTTTCGAGAGGACCTCTACTACCGACTCAATGTCATCGCGGTCACGAGCCCTCCCCTGCGCGCGCGTCACGAAGACATTCCGATGCTTACGGAGCATTTCGTCGATACGTACTGCGCGAAGAACCAAAAAGGCCCGCTGTCCGTGGATCGAGAGGCACTTCAACAGCTCGTTGCGTACGACTGGCCTGGCAACGTCCGCGAACTCCAAAACGTGATCGAGCGTGCGGTCGTGCTCAACACGAGCGGCGTGATCAAGCTGAGCGACTTGCCGGACCCAGTCGCGCGCGCCGAACCGCAAGTCGATGCCTTCCACTTCCCGGTTGGGACGCCCTTGAGCGAGGTGGAGAGGCGGGTGATCCACGGAACGCTGCAGCACACCGCAGGCGACAAACAGCTCGCCGCGCAACTCCTCGGGATCTCTGCGCGAACCATCTATCGCAAGCTCGGCGCCGAGAAGAGCGAAGAACCCACCTGAGCACTGAAACAGGGCTCCCTGCCAATTTGTCAATCCTGTGCTTCTAAGCCGGTCAGCTTGTCTCTAGGCGCGGGGTGGTCACACCCGTTTTTCCCCGGGATCATTGAGTTTTTTGGGGATCAAAGTCGGCACGGGGGTTGCTCTACAGTCCACCGGTGGCCACCTCACCCGAACAACGCGTTTCTGCGGCGATCATCCTCGTCACGTTGACCCTGTGCGCCTTCTTCCTGGCGCAGGGTGCGACGCGCGTTCTCGCAGCTGCTTTGTTCGACTCCGACACGGCGGACGCGCCCAAGCGACGAGGGGTGGCCAGAGCGTCCCAACCCGATTTCATGCGCCGACGGGATCCGAAGATCATCCTCAAGCGCAACATCTTCGATTCTGAACGAGGCGACCTGACGTTGGTGCCGGTCGCCGAAGGTGATAGCGCCCCGACCACCGAGGGCGAGTGGGATCCAAGCCAGCCGGCGCCGGTCTGCAATAGTCGTCTTCGCTTGGTCGGCAGCGTCGTCAGCCCAAACAACCCGGACTGGTCGTTCGCAGCAATCGCCGGTCAAGAAGGCAAGACGATGCTTTACCGCAAGGGCTCGAGCGTGGACGGCGCCCAAGTACTCGCCGTCCGCGACATGAGTGTCGTCATGAGCTCGGGCGGAGGCCCATGCGAACTCTCGATGTTCGCCGAAGAAGAGGCCGCGCCGCCACCCAAACTGCCGACGCCAGTGAAGAGCCCCAGCAAGCCGAAGTCGAGCGATCGCAACGCCGGGTTGACCAGCGAAGACCTCAGCGAAGGTATCGAGAAGATCAGCGACACGCAGTTCAACATTCAGCGAAGCATGGTCGACAAGGTCCTCGCCAACCAGGGCGCGATCATGAAGACAGCCAGGGTCATCCCTCACGAAGAAGACGGGCGAATCGTGGGCATGAAGCTCTATGGCATCCGGAGGACGAGCCTCCTCGGCAAGTTAGGCATTCGCAACGGCGACATGCTGAGGACGATCAACGGCTTCGACATGACGAGCCCTGATACCGCCCTCGAAGCGTACTCCAGCCTCCGCACCGCGAACGCGCTCAGCCTCGCGGTGAAGCGGCAGAACAAAGAAATGACCATTGAATACAACATTCAATGAAGGTGTAGTGGGAACTCGGGACGGGAAGACAACGTGAAGATACGAAAACAGCTTGTGTGTTTGGTCGTGGGGTCGGTGTTGCTCACGACAGGGCACGATGCGGTCGCGCAGCAGGACGACGAGGAGAAGCCAAAGCCCCCGCCTGCACGCGCGCCAAGCGAACCGGTGCCTCTCCGCGAGGCCCCCAAGACGAAAGACGCGGCTGCGGAAGAAGAAGTCGACACCTTCGTCGAAGGGACCGAAGACCTCGAGTTGCCGCAGTTCGAAACCGGCGTCGAGTTCAAGGCCATGTCGCCACGGACCAAGGTGACCTTCAACCTCGAAGAAGCTGAACTCCCCGATCTCGTGCGCTTGATCTCGAACATGACCGGCCGGCGCTTCATCCTCCCGAGCAAGCTTCGAGCCATCAAAGCAACCGTGTTTGCGCCGACCAAGGTCACGGTGGCCGAAGCCTACCAGGCGTTCCTGTCGGTCCTCGAAGTCAACGGATACACCGTCGTACCGTCGGGGCGATACCTGAAGATCGAGGAACTCACCGGCGTGGAGCGAACGACGATTCCGCTTTATCAAGATGGGCAAAGCGTGCCCGCATCCGATCGGTTCGTCACGCGCATCCACCACCTCGAAAACGTCTCCGCCGAAGACGTCACCATGTTGCTCGCCCGATTCGCATCGAGAGAGGCCAACCTCACATCGTACGGGCCGACGAACATGCTGATCCTCACCGACACCGGAGCAAACATTCGCCGAATGCTCCGGCTGATCGCGGCGATCGACCTGCCGCGAAGCGGCACGCAGACCTGGATCGAGCCGGTCCACTACGCGAATGCGAGCGACCTCGCGGCGCGCCTTCTCGAGATCTTCCCGGCCGAAGGCTCCACCGCGAAGACGAGTTCGACGAAGAGGCCGGCGACGTCGAAGAACAAGAAGGCATCGCCGCCGCCATCGGTTATTGGGGAGCTGGCCGGGGACACAGCGCTCCGCAACATCATCGCCGACGAGCGCACCAACGCGCTGATCATCATCTCAACGGAACGCGCCTACCTTCGAATTCTCGAGATGATTCGGCAGCTCGACATCCCGCTCGAGGGCGAAGGTCGAATCCACGTGCACTACGTGCAGCACGGGGCCGCGGCCGACATCGCCGGTGCCCTGACCGCGCTCGTGGGAGGCTCATCGTCACCCCGGCCCACCGCCGGAGGAGGCAACCGTGCCGCCCAACAACGGACTGCGGCTCGCACACCGACGGCGTCACTCTTCGAAGGAGCGGTCGGTGTCACGGCCTACGAGCCTTCAAACGCGCTGGTCATCACGTCTTCGCTACACGACTACACTGCACTCCGACGTGTGATCCAGCGGCTCGACGCGCCCCGAAAGCAAGTGTTCATTGAGGCGGTGGTGATGGAGCTCGGCGTCGAGCGCACCTCCGAGTTGGGTTTCGCCTTTCACGGTGGCGCCGGCAACTTCCCGACCGACGGTTCGCTCACCGTCGCGGGCTTCAACGCACCCTCTTCAATCGATATCACCCAGAACAACCTGACCGGGCTTGCCCTCGGTGTTCGTGGGCCGACCATCGAGAACTCTCAACAGTTGGTTGGGTTCTCGGTACCGGGCTTCGGCGTGGTCGTCACCGCGCTGGCGTCGACCGGTGACGCGGACGTGCTTTCGACGCCGCACATCATTGCAATCGACAACACCGAAGCCGAGATCAGCGTGGGCGAGAACATCCCGCTTCAGACCAACGGTGTGGCTCCGGGGACCTTCGCGGGGCTCGGCGGGCTTGGCGCGTTGGGCGCCGCGAACCAGGGCGGGCAGGATCTCGGTGCACTCGCCGGGCTCGCGGGTGGAATCGGCAGCGTCGCGCGACAGGACGTGGGTACGACGATCCGCGTCATTCCACACATCAACGCCAACAACGAGGTTCGGCTCGAGATCGAGGAAGAGATCTCCGAGCAGGGTGCGACCTCTGGCACGCTCGGTGTGGTCTCGATCAACCGTCGAACGGCGCGGACCGAAGTGATGGTACGCGACCAGCAGACGATCGTCATCGGTGGACTCATGCGAGACGCGATTCAGAACACCGAAGACAAGGTGCCGGTGCTGGGTGACATTCCTATTCTCGGCGCGCTTTTCCGCAAGACCAACAAGTCGAAGCGGAAGACCAACCTGCTGTTGATTCTGACGCCGTACATCATCCGCGACCCAGGCGACCTGCGGGAGATATTCGAACGCAAGATGCAGGAGCGGCAGCAAATGATCGACCGCTACTTCGTTTTCGGCGAAGACAAGTTCACACCCCATATCGACTACACGAGAACCCGTGGAGTCGTCTCGGAGATCATCAACGAGATCGACACGGTCGAGGAGGAGCTCCGTCTCGCCGCCGCGGCAGAGTTGGAACCGCCACCCGACCACGTACCCCGCGATCCCATCGGCGCCTACCGCCCGACCGAGCCGCAACTCGAAGAGGAAACTCTGGTGATCGGGCCGAACGGTGAAGAGGCACTGCTCGACATCCAGAGGCGAGCTCAGGAGCCCACCCCGGCGGACGTGCAGGCCGGAGGCGGTGCGCCCCCGCCGCCGATCAACATCCCGCCTCAGTCGGTCGTGGAGCCCGCCCCGGAAGCAGGGGAATCCGACGCTCCAGAGATCATCGAGCCCGAAACCGAGGCGGACTCAGTGGGGACCGACGAGAATGCGGAGCCTGTCCATTCGCCCGAACCTGGAGACAGCGACGGCGTCGAGGAGCCGGCGAACGAACCTCCCGCGGAGGCAGGAGACGAGCAGCCATGAGCCTCGAGCAGCGATACATCGGCGAGATCCTCGTTCGTCGTGGAGCGCTTGAACCCGATCTGCTCGAGGAAGCTCTCGACAACGCCGCGGAACGTGCGGTCGACCTACGCGACTTTCTCATCGCGAGCCGCACGGTCGAAGACGATAAGCTGGTACGGGCATTGGCCGACGAGGTCGGCATGGAGTTCGTCGAGAAGATCTCGACCGAAGACATCCCCGAAGAACTCATCGACGCAGTCCCGATCAACTTCGCGCGCCAGAACCGGGTCTTGGCGCTCAGCGATGCGAGCGAGACCGTGCGCGTGGCAGTCGCCAACCCGCTCGATCCGTTCCCAATCGACGATCTCCGAATCCTGCTCGGCAAGACCATCGTTCCGGTCGCGGCGTCCGAGGAGGCGATCGACGACGCGATCAACCGCGTCTACGAACGCAAGGACGAGACCGCCCTCGCTGAGGCCAAAGAAGGCGAAGAAGTCGAGGAGCTCCGCGACCTCATCGACATGACGGACGAAGCGCCGGTCATCCGGTGGGTCAACAACCTCTTCTACACTGCAGTCAAGGAGCGTGCTTCGGATATCCACATCGAACCCACCGACGAGAAAGTGGTGGTTCGGTACCGAATCGACGGACGACTCATTCCACGCAAGGAAGCGAACCGCGGGTTCCTCGCGTCGATCGTGAGCCGTGTGAAGATCGAGGCCGGCCTGAACATCGCCGAGAAGCGTCTCCCGCAAGACGGTCGAATCACCAAGAAGATCGCCGGCAAGGTGGTCGACGTGCGTGTCTCCACTGTTCCAACCGCCAAAGGCGAGCGGGTCGTCATGCGACTCCTCGACAAGGAGCAGGTGCTCCTCAATCTCATCGACCTCGGTTTCGCTCGGCGCGAGCTCGACGAGCTCGAGCACCTGATCACTCGTCCGAACGGCATCATCTTGGTCACGGGGCCCACCGGTTCCGGTAAAACGACGACCCTCTACGCCGCGCTCAACAAGATCAACACACCGGACAAGAACATTCTCACCGCCGAGGATCCTGTCGAGTACGAGCTTCGTGGGATCGGGCAGATGCAGGTGCAGGCCAAGATCGGCCTCACGTTTGCCTCAGGGCTTCGAAGCTTCCTTCGTCAGGACCCGGACGTCATCATGGTCGGGGAGATTCGCGATACCGAAACTGCGGAGATCGCGATTCACGCGTCACTGACGGGTCACCTCGTGCTGTCGACGCTCCACACCAACGATGCTCCGAGTGCAATCACACGACTCGTCGACATGGACGTGCAGCCGTACCAGATTTCGTCTTCGGTCATGGCGGTCCTCGCGCAACGACTCGTCCGTCGACTCTGCGGACTCTGCCGTAAGCCCTACACCCCAACCGCGCAGGACCTCCTCGAACTCGGGATAGACGACTCCGAAGCCAAGAAGAAGGTCGACGAACTGACGAAAGTCGCCGCGACCACCGTGCTCGGAAGCAAGGACCCAACCAACTTGCCTGAGCCTGCCGCAACCAACCTCAGCGATCTCAAGTTCTTCCACCCTGGAGGCTGCGACGCGTGCAGCGGAACCGGATATCGTGGTCGAATCGGGATCTTCGAGCTCATGTTGATCGACGAACCAGTCCGTCGTGAGATCCTCAACAACAGCGACGCCAAGACGATTCAGCGCGTCGCACAGCAGCAAGGCATGCGTCTTTTGCGCGACGATGGTGCGCGCCAGGTGATCGCGGGCGTGACCAGCGTCGAAGAAGTGCTCGCGGCGACACAAGCTGCGGAGGTATAGCGCCGTGGCGGTCTACGCATACAAAGGGCTCGACGCGCGGGGCAAGGCCGTCAAGGGCGTACGCGACGCCGATAGCGTGAAGGCACTTCGCAACGTCCTGAAGAGGGACGGCGTCTTGGCGACCGAAATCCTCGAGCAGTCCGAAGCCGCCAAGCAGACCGCGCGTGACATCAACTTCGCAGGGCTCTTCAAGAAGGTATCCACGATCGATGTCGGCATCGCGACCCGCCAGCTCGCGGTCCTACTTCGGTCGGGCGTCCCGTTGGTCGAAGCGCTGAGTGCGTCGATCGATCAGCTGGAGCATCCCGAGCTCAAGAACGCCTTCACCGACACCCGCAACCAGGTCAACGAGGGTGCCACCCTCGCCGACGCCATGAAGGCGCACCCGAAGATCTTCCCGACGTTGTACGTGAACATGGTCGCCGCCGGAGAGGCATCGGGCACTCTCGAGGAGGTGCTGGCGAGGCTCGCCGAGTTCCTCGATGAGCAGACACGACTTCAGAGCAAGGTCCGCAGCGCTCTCGCCTACCCCGCTTTTCTGATCGTGTTCGTGGCCGCGATCGTCTTCATGATGATGTCGGTGGTCGTTCCGAAGGTGACCGCGATCTTCGAGAACTTCAATCAAGCGCTACCCTGGTACACCACGGCGTTGATCTGGGTGAGCGACCTCTTTACCGACTACTGGTGGCTGTTGATCGCGCTCGGCGTCGGCGTGGCCTACCTCTTTCGACGCTGGAAGAACTCCGAAGCGGGCCGCAAGAAGTGGGACATCCTCGTTCTCGAACTTCCGCTGGTGGGCCGGCTCATGACGATGGTCGCAGTGACCCGCTTCGCGCGAACCTTGTCGACGCTGCTCGCGAGCGGAGTGCCGGTCCTCACCGCCATGGACATCACACGGAACGTGCTCGTGAACACCGAGTTGATGCGCGTCGTCGAGGAGGCCCGGAGCAGCGTGCGTGAAGGCGAGGGAATTGCCAAGCCCCTCAAAGAAGCCGGGCGGTTCCCGCCGATAGTGACGCACATGATCGCCGTCGGCGAACAATCGGGGCAGCTCGAAGAGATGCTGATCCACGTGGCGGACGCCTATGACCAGCAGGTGGAGGTGCGAGTCACCGCGATGACCTCGATTCTCGAGCCGTTGCTGATCGTGATCATGGGCGTCGTCGTCGGTGGCATCGCCTTCGCCATCCTGACGCCGCTGCTACAACTCAACGAGATGATTCAATGAGGGGCTGGGATGGCGAGAAAGAGACAGCGCGAACGGGTCTCACTGCCTTGGGAGAGGCGGCGAACGCGGTGGTCCGGCATCGTTCGCAACCCTCGGTGGCAAGCGATCATCGGGACGATCTTGCTCGTGATCCTCGGCGCCAGCTTCCTTCGGTACTCGCGGCACAAGCTGAGAGAGCGGGACACGGTGGTTGCGATCACCCAGGTCAAGCGAGCGATCGCTCGGTTTCGATCCGACCTCGGACGTTGCCCCATCTCGAACGAAGAGCTGGTGCATCCGCCTCGGCCGCAAACCCACTACATCGACGAGATTCCCAACGACGGATGGGGCCGACCCCTCACGATCCAGTGCCCCGGCTACTTCGAAGACGAGGCGGACGTAACTTCCGCGGGCCCGAGTGGTTCGCTATTGAAAGACGACAACATCCAATGACTGACACCGGAGACGACCCCATGCCCACGACACTCGAACGACACCAGAAGCGCCGCGCGGCGGAGCAAGCGCGACGACAAGGCATGACGCTCATCGAAATCATGATCGTCATCACGATTATCGCGATGATCTTGGGTGGTGTGTCGGTTGCGGTCTTACCGCAGCTCGGCAAGGCCCGAGTCAAGGCGACACGCGCCGACGCGCAGAACCTCAAGTCGGCCATCTCGCTCTACATCGGAGACAACCCGCGGGCCTGCCCCACCGTGGACGACCTGGTGAACGAGCGGTACCTCGATGGCACGAAGCGAACAACCGATGCGTGGGAGACACCGTTCCAGATCACCTGCGAGGGCGGCGACATCTTCGTCGTCTCGGCAGGTGAAGACGGCGTGTTCGATACCGAGGACGACATCCAGTAGCGATGCATCGTCGCCGTCCCAGCCGGCCTTCCGAGGGCTTCACGCTGATCGAGATCGTGGTGGTCATCGTGATCATCGCGACCATCGTCGCCGGCGCCACGTTCGGCGTTGGCGCCCTCACACGGAGTCGTCTCCGTTCGGCGTCCATGCGCGTGATGAGTGCGGCCCAATACGCCTACAACCGATCGGTCACTCATGGGACGACTACGCGACTTCTTTTCGATTTCGAAAAGAACACCATGGCAATCGAGGAGACCGAATCGCCAGTGACCATCGCCAACTTCGAACAGCTCGAAGAGGATACCGGTGCCGTCGTCGACCCGTGGGAAGTCGCGCGACAGAGGATCGAGAAACCGCTCGACAACGAGCCCCTCAAGACCTCCGCGTTCTCACCGATCACGACACCGAACGGCGACCCGATCAAACGCTATCGCGCGCAGCCGCTCGGAAAGGGGATCCAGGTGCACGCGCTGGTCACCCCGAGGGACGCCGAACCACGGACCGTCGGAGACGGTGGCCTCTACTTCTTCCCGGGAGGCGCGACCGAACACGCGGTGGTGCAACTCAAGATAACAACGACAACATCTACAGCGTCGAGATCCACCCGCTGACAGGCCACGCGCGAGTCATCCCGTATGCGTACGAACCCCTTGCCGACCTCGACGACGACGAGGGCGACGTGGAGGACTACCGATGAGCCGTCGCGGCTTCACACTCCTCGAGGTGATGGTTGCGGTCGCGATCCTCGGACTTGCCCTCACGGCGATCTTCTCGAGCGAGGTCGGAGCATCCAACGTCGCCCAACGCGCCAAACGTCAGAACGTCGCGACGACCCTCGCTCGCTGCAAGATGGGCGAGATCGAGGAACTGATCTCGATCGAAGGGTTTCCTCTCGTCGAAAAGGAAGACTCCGACAACTGCTGCGAGCATGCGCCGGTCGACGGGTACGAATGCAGTTGGCTGATCGAACGGGTCATTTTGCCGGAGCTCGGAGCTGACGAAGGTTTCGAAGACGACGACGAGACGACGCCAGACGCGCGCAACCGGGAGCGCCTCAACGAAAGCTACGAGAACATCGTCGCCGAGGGCGGCACACCGGAGTCGGTCGTCGCCGGTGAGGCAGGCAACCTCGCGATGCTCGCCCTACAGCTCGGCTACCCCCTGCTCAAGCCGTTCTTCGAGGAACAGGTTCGGCGAGCGACCGTGTCGATTCGTTGGAAAGAAGGCGGCAAAGAGCGCGGGTTCGATGTTGTTCAGTTCTTGGTGGCTGACCAACCACCGCGGGCCGATGGCGAAACAGGCGACGGCGCCGGAGACAACCAATGAAGAAGGGGTTCACGTTGGTCGAGATCATGCTCGCGATGGCGATCTTCGCCCTGGTTGGCACGATGATCTACGGCGGTTTTTCGCAAACCGCATTGAACAAGACTCGCGTCGAATCAGACATCGACCACTACCAAACGGTCCACATGGCACTCGAGCGAATGGTCCGTGAGGTGACCATGGCGTTCGTGTCGACCCATGTGAATCCTTCACTCGACCTCCGGACGATCACGACGGCGTTCGTGGGCTCCGACGGGGGGTCCGAGGATCGGCTGGACTTCACATCGTTCTCGCACCGGCGTCTCTACCGAGACGCTCGGGAGTCGGACCAGAACGAGATAAGCTACTTCGTGACCGACGACCCGGACGCACCAGGAGAGCGAGTGCTCGCCCGTCGGGAAGAGAACCGCATCGATGAAGACCCAACCCGCGGCGGCAAGTCACAGATCCTCGTCCGGGGCGTGGAAGAGTACAACGTGGAGTACTTCGATCCGCTTTTGAGCGAGTGGGTTTCGGAATGGGCGACTGACGATCGATTCAAGCAGCCAAACCGGCTTCCGACACAGGTTCGGTTCCGGATCACCGTGAAGGATCCGAGCCGGCCTGGAAGGACTCAAACATTCGGAACGCGCGCGACGATTCCGATCACCTTCGCCCTCAACCACGCCAACTACAACCCATGACCGCCGATCCAAAAGCAGCGAAGGCCAAGCGCTCAAAGGAGGGGGTCGCCCTCATCATGGCGATTACAGCCATCGCGATCTTGGCGATCTTGCTCGCTGACATGCACCAGAGTACCGGGACGGCGTATGCGGTTTCGTCAGCGCAGCGCGACGCACTCCAAGCCGAGTACCTGGCCAAGAGCGCGATGAACCTGACCCGTCTTCTGATCGCCAAAGAGCCTGAGATCCGGCGCTTCGTGGACCCGCTCTACCAAGCGGCGACGGGGCGGCGCGCTCCACAGCTCCCAGTCTGGGATTTCGCGGACGGGATGCTGTCCCCATTCTGCACGCCCGAGGACCAGCGCGACACCCTGACGCAGCTCGGCATCGACTTCGGAGACACCCAGGGCTTCGAGGACATACCCGGCACTTGCTCGATCGAAGTCGTCAGTGAGAACGGCAAGATCAACGTGAACAACCCGCTGTTTCTCAATGGCGAACGCGCAAGGAACAGTGTGGCAGTCCAACTGTTCTCGCTCACCGGCGGCTATCAGCCGGAGAGTCCGTACGATGCGCTGTTCGCCAAGCAAGACGAGAACGGCAACATCACCTCTCGCATCGACCTCGTCTCGGCTGTCATCGACTGGTGGGACCGAGACATTCAACGAACCGATTTCGACCCGGGCGCCGGAACGACACGCACCGGAGGGACCGGGATCGAAGACGATTCGTACTATCAGATTGGCGACGACCCGTACCGAAACAAGAACGCACCTTTCGACTCGCTGCAGGAGCTCCGCTTGGTGCGGGGTTTCGACGATGACTTCTGGGCGACTTTCGTCGAACCGATTCCAAACGACCCCAAGTCCCGGATCATGACGATATACGCATCGGGGCTGATCAACATCAACGAGGCCACGCCCGACGTGCTGCTCGCCCGGGTCTGTGCGGACGCGCCGGAGATCACGCTTTGCACAGATCCGCTCGAGGTCACCAAGTTCACGACCATCTTGAGCACGGTTCGACAGCTGATTCCGATTCCGATGTTCTCGGCGCCCGAGGACTTCATCAAGTTCCTCGAGGGGTCGTCAGCACCTCGTGACCTCTACGGGATGTTGCGAGGCTTCCTTGGTGAGTCCAACGAATTGCTTTTCACGCCGGTGGTCTTCACGCCGGAGCAACGGGAACTGTTGTCGCAGACGCTATCCTCGCGGGCGAGCATCTTCACCATCGTCGCCAAAGGTCAAGTAGCGCAGTCACAGGTTCGCATCGAGTCGGTGGTCAACTTTCACAACAGGTGGGTGCCGCCCCCGCCCAACACAGGACGATTGCCAGGCCTGGGCGTCCTTCACTACTATCGGATGAATTGACATGTCATTGGTTCTTGGTCTCGAAGTCACACCACGCGCGGTTCGCGGTGCGTTCCTGCGAACGACTTTCCGCGGGTTCGAGATGGAGCGGTTCGCGGAGAGTGCACTTCCAGCGTCTAACGGCGACTCGCTTCCTCCCGACGCTCTGCAGGCGGCGGTTCGGGACGTTCTTGGGCAGAGTGAGCGCGCGCCCGATCGAGTCATCGCGGCGTTGGACGGGCAGTTCGCCTCGATTCGGATCCTCGAAATCCCGTCGGGGATTGAGAAGAAGGCGGCCGAAGTGCTTCCTGGCCTGCTCGAGTCGCTGCTGCCCTTCGAAGTCGAAGACGCCATCGTCGACCACCAGGTCGTCGGACGGGGCGATGACAACGTTCAAGTCATGGCCGTCGCCGTTCCGCGGGAAATCGTCGCCAAGCAACTAACCAAGCTGGAGACGCTGGGCGTCGCCCCCCGTGAGCTTGCCGTGGGAGCCTCAGCCTTCGACGGGCTCGGCCCGTTGCTACCCGAGTCGATGAACGACCGGACTCTCCTCGTCATCGATGTCGGCCACGAAAGCACCGATTTCTGCGTACTATCGAACGGAGGGTGCACGTTCGCGAGGACGGTCTCAGGGGGCCTGAACCTGGTTGAGTCTGGTAAACGCGAGCAGCTGGGGGCCGCGCTCCAAAGGACCCTGGCGAGCTACCGCGCACAACGACCGGAAGAGCCAAGCCTGATCCTGCTGTCGGGGGAAACCGCGCCGATGGAGAGCGCGCGGCAGTGGCTCTCGACCCAGCTCGACATCGAGTGTGGTGTGGTTCCGTTGCCTTCTGCGATCGGGGTCGACGAGGAAACGCTTCCGAAGTTCGCGCGCGCCGCCGCACTCGCGGCTCGCGCCCTGATGCGAAAGAAGAAGCTCGACCTCCGGCAAGGCGAGTTCGCCTCGAAAGCCGCGGCCGGCCAGATACGAAAGAACATGCGCCTCATCGCCGTATGCGCAGCTGCGGTCGTACTGGCTTTCGGAGTCTCGCTCTTGTCTCGCTACCGAGTCGCCAAGGCTGAGAACGAGCAGCTCGTTGAAGAGCTCGCCGTCGTGAGCACCGACCTCCTCGGAGAGGAAACGCGAAGTGCGATGCACGCTCGGGACCTCCTCAATGGCGGGAGCAGGGATGACGACCCGCTTCCCCGATTCGATGCCTACGACGTTCTAGAGGCGCTCTCGGAGAGCATTCCAGTTGAGATCCAGCACGACACGCGGCGTCTCTTGATCGAGATCGACGACGACGGCGAGGATGGCCGCCTGGAGATCCAAGGGACTGTCGGCTCGATCGCCGAGCGCGATCGCATCGTCCAGGAACTGCAGTCTCATTGGTGTTTCGAGGAGGTCGAGAAGGGGTCGATTTCGTCGTCTCGTGACGACCGCAAAGACTATAAACTGGTGGTCAGTATCAGGTGTCCCGAAGGGGATGCCCCACCGGCGGAGGACAACTGATGGCCTTCGGAGACGCATTCGACAACGTTCGGGGATGGTTCGACACGCTGAACCAGCGTGAACGGCGGCTTCTCGGATTGATGGGCACCGTCCTCGCGGCACTCGTGTTCATCGTGCCGATGTACCTTCTGGTGTCGAGCATCGGCGACATCGAGAACGAGAACGCGGCGATCAACGGGGTGCTTCAAGACATCCAGCGGGCGGAGGAGCAGCTGCAGCAGCGGAAGGCGAGCCGGCGCGCGATGGACCGCCTCTATAGCCGCAAAGCGCCGTCGCTCGGGGGCTTCCTCGAAGAGAGTGCTCAGCAGTTCGGGGTGAGTGGTCTGTCGATCACGGATCAGCCCAACGTCGACCTCCAAGACGGTGAGTACACCCGTCGCTCGGTGCGCGTGTCGTTGCCGAGAGTCGACCTTCGACCACTCATCGACATGCTCGCCGACATCAAGAACAGCTCCTATCCCGTTTCGATCGAGCGCATCCAGCTGGACGGCGGCCGGCGCCGCGAGACGTACAACGCTAAACTCGCGGTCGACGCATATGACCGGGCGTCGGCCGACGCCGGAGATGAGCAGTAACCCGTGGCTGAACCTTTTTGGAAACGTCTTCCGGAGTTCTCGTGGCGCCGCGCACTTCGATGGGCCGGCTACCCACTCTTCTTCCTGTTCTGCTTCGTGTTGTTTGCCTACTGGACGTTTCCGTACGAGAAGCTCCGGGACCGATTGGTGGAGCTTGCGGCGCAGCAAGGATATGAACTGGAGATCATCGATCTAAGTCCTTCTCGACTAAGCGGTGTCACCCTTGAGGGAGTGCGGTTGGTGATTCCGGGCAAGGGTGAGGACCCCCCGGTCGACGTTCTGATCGACGAGCTCACGGTCCGCGCATCGTGGCTATCGGCGTTGACGAGCACGAAGTCGTTCACGTTCAGCGCGGAGCTTGCCGGAGGAGACGCCGACGGAGACGTGTCGATCGGCGAGGACGACTTCGAAGTGGACGCCGAGTTCGACGCGATCAACCTCAAGCGTATCGGCGCGCTTCGAAGGTTCACGAAGCTACCGGTCGAAGGCACCCTCACTGGGGAGCTCAGCATCGCGATGCCTAGCGAGGTTGCCGAGTCGACAGGGAGCGTCGACCTGACGATCGGGGAGATGACCATCGGGGACGGGGAGTCGAAGGTCACGGTGCCGGGTTGGGGTGGCCTGACGCTCGACAAAGCGAGCGTCGGCGACCTGGAGATCCAGGCGACGATCGAAGAGGGCAAGGCCGCAATCGACCGCTTCAAGGCGGACGGGGAAGACATCAAGCTCGACGTACTCGGTCAGATCAAGCTCGCCCGTCCGATCCCGCGATCACAGATGAACCTGATCGTGAAGGCCAAGATCGAAGACGCTTACAAGACTCGAAGCCCCAAGGTCGCCACCATGATCGATCTCGCGTCGACCGGGAAGGATTACCAGGCCGCACTAACGCCCGACGGTTCGCTCCAATACAAGATCAATGGCTCTGCCGCGGGGCGAATTCGACCGGTCGCAGCCGGTAAAGAGCCCTTCAAGCAGCCTGGGAATGCCAAACGCTGAGATTCGCGACTGGACGGGCGGGGGTCACTTGCCCTAGAGATCGGCGGCGGTACGCAAACTATGGGTGACGACGAAGAAGTCATAGACGCGATCGAAGAGGGCGTACAGCCCGAGATCGTCGACGAAGAGGCCATCCCTGAGCCCCAGGGTGGGGACGGGTTGGTTGCGTCCAACGCGGCGCTATCGAGACGCGACCCACTTGGGGCCTACATGAGAGACGTGCAGCGCTATGCGTTGCTCTCAAAAGAAGAGGAGCATGCCCTGGCCGTCCAGTACTTCGAGGACGGAGACGTCGAAGCGGCCAAGCGCCTCGTCACGTCGAACCTGCGGCTGGTCGTCAAGATCGCCTACGACTATCGGCAGGCCTACAAGAACATCCTCGACCTAGTGCAAGAGGGCAACATCGGACTCATGCAGGCGGTCAAGAAGTACGACCCCTACAAGGGGGTTAAGCTCTCGAGCTACGCCGCGTGGTGGATTCGTGCCTACATCCTTCGTTACATCTTGAACAACCACCGGCTCGTGAAGGTGGGTACGACGCAGGCACAACGGAAACTGTTCTTCAATCTTCAGAAGGAGAAGGCTCGCTTATCCGCAATGGGTATCGAACCGACTGCAGAAGTCATTGCCGAGCGCCTCAACGTTCCAGAAAAAGACGTGGTCTCCATGGACATGCGGCTGGCCGCAGGCGACGCGTCGCTAGACGCCCCTGTCGGCACCTCGGAGGGCCGCTCGGTCGCGCGCGTCGAACTGTTGCCCTCGGACGGCCAGCAAGTCGACGATGTGCTCGCTGAAGCCGAACTCGGAGACCAGTTCACCACGAAGATTCAAGAGTTCGGCACGACGCTCGAAGGGAAAGAGGCGACGATTTTCGAGAAGCGCCTGGTCGCCGAAGAACCCAAGACGCTGCAGGCCCTCGGCGACGAATTCGGCGTGAGCCGCGAGCGGGTACGGCAGATCGAGAAACGCCTACTCAAGAAGCTCAAGGAGTACCTTCGTGAGGAGCTCGGGGACTCGGTCCTCGAAGTGTACGAGTCGCCCTGAGTGAGCACTTCGCACGGCGCATCAGATATGGTAACGCGCCCTCATGACTGGGTGCCTATCGATCGTGGCGACCCCAATCGGATGCCTGGAGGACATCTCCCTGCGAGCGCTTCGTATCCTTCAGGAAGCCGACGCGATTCTCGCCGAGGATACCCGGCACACCCGCGCACTCTGCACCAGGCATGAGATCCGAACGCCGCTCCGCGCCCTTCACGAGCACACGGAACAGGATCGCATCGACGCTATCGTTGAAGAGCTGGCCGCAGGTGCGCACTTCGCGTTGGTGAGCGACGCAGGGACGCCAGTCGTCAGCGACCCCGGTTCGTACCTTGTCTCACGCGCCGCCGAGGCTGGCGTCACAGTCGAGCCGATCCCCGGCCCGAGCGCCGTGGTCGCGGCCCTGTCGGTGGCCGGCTTGCCGATGCGTCGCTTTACTTTCGAGGGTTTCGTTCCCAGGGGACCGCGGGCGCGCAAAGAAGCGCTCTCTCGCATCGCGGAATCCGAGGCGGCGACCGTCGTGTTCGAGTCACCCTACCGAATCCACGACACCCTGAACGAGCTCGAGGCCCTGGTGGGCCCCGACCGACGCGTCGCACTCTGCCGCGAACTGACCAAGGTGTACGAACAGACACTCCGAGGCACGATCCCTGACGTTCGCGCGGAGCTCGCGGATCCGCCGAAAGGCGAGATCACCCTTGTCATCGAGGGGAACACCGCGCGGGAGAGCGCCCAGGAAGTAGACGTGCCCACGCTCGTCACCGCCTGGGAAGCCGAGGGCCTCTCCACCAAGGAGATGACCCAACGCCTCCAACAAGAAGCCCACTGGCCAAGAAACCAAGCCTACCAAGCCATCCTCACAGCCCGGGGTCACTCCGCCTCCCCAAAACCGAAATAACTTCAACCCCCTACACACCGCACCGCGAAAACCCAAAAAGCCACCCAACTCCGCGCCAGGGCCGCTCGCTCGGTTGCAGGCCCGCGGCGTTGGAGCGTCTCAGCCTCGCGCGAGGCGCGGCGGGTATTGCGTTGGATGGCGCCGGCGGCTCGGCGCCGACCGCCGTCGGGTCTGGCGGCGACGCCTTCGGTGGTTTTTCGCGGTGCGGTGCGTAGGGGGTTGGAACTGCTGGGGTTTTGGGGGGGCGGAGTGACCCCCGGCTAGGCGTTGGAGGTGGGGAGGGTGGTGCATACTCTTAGGCTTCCGGCGGTTCCGGCTTCGGCCCAGATCCTGCCTCCTTGGGCCTCGATGATGCTGCGGGCGACGGACACCTCGAGGCCGAGGGCGTCGGGGCGAGACGTCGGGCGTTCGAGACGCTCGACGATCGCCAAGGTGTCGACGGAGGCGTCGGCGAGGTGCGCGATCAGGTCGAACTGAACGAAGCCCTTGCCCACCTGGTCGCGCCGAGGCGGCGCCACTCGAAGGGAGACGTCGGCGCCCGACGAGCGAACGACGAGGACTGAAAGGCCGACCAGCGCTTGGATGGTGCGCTGACGATCGACGAACACGCGCGGCAACGAGTCGACGACATCACCCACAACCGACTTCCCCTCGATCCGGGAACCCACGAATCGGGTCGCTTCCGCTACCAGTTCCGCCGGCGCGACCCACTGCTGTTGAAGTCGGAGGGTGCCCGCTTCCACGCGCGCCTGATCCACCACCGTGGTCACTAGGCGCAGTAGCCTTTCTGCGCTGTCGCGAATCGTCTGAACGCTGTGTTCTTGTTCGCTGTTGAGTTCACCATCGACTCGGCTCAAGAGCATGTCCGAGAACCCAGTCACCGAGTTCAAAGGATTGCGAAGCTCATGCGCTAGGGCTCCGAGAAACCGGGCGCGCTGCCTCTCTGGAACCTCAGGATCGGCCGAATGGGCCTCCACACTCGCGAGAATGGAGGGTCGAGGCAACGGCTCGGTGCCCGCGGCCCGTACTCCCGGGGAGCCCGCCGCTGCCGAGAAGCGATTGATCGCGAACGCGATGACGAGACCAAGCAGGAACAATACGGCCGCCCCGACGGAGCGGTATGCCTGCGCGCAGAAGAACCAGAGCAGCGCGAAGTACGCCGATATCGACGCTGACGCCCACCACGGTCCCATCATCGATGCTCCGTCGTTGGGACTCGAATGACGAATCGTGCCGGATCGTCGCCGTGGTAGAGCGTTCCCCCCTGTGCCGAGACGACCTCGGAGCTGACCGCCACCGGCCAGCGGCGAATCTTCAACGGATCCTCTGCGCCGACCACCTCTGCCGACGTCGGCAGCGCTTCAAGTGCGAGTCGACCCGAAGGCGATGCAGCAATCGACACGGCGAGTTGTTCACCGGCAGTCTCCAAGGAGATGGTGATGTCCGATTCCCGATAGTCGGTAGCGAGGAAGTCCGCCAGCACCAACACACAGCGGCGCAGTCGGGTTGGGTCAACGAAGGCCTCGCGACGTTCGTCGGGGACGGTGAGCCGGACACTTCGCTTCCCTGACCAGAGTTGGTTGGCCTCCTTGGCGGCGCGCCGTACCACCTCGGTAGCGTCGGTTGATTCGACATCGGACCGAAACGTCGCGTTTGCGAGACGTGATAGATCAAGCGCACTATCTAGCAAGACCTGGAGCCGCATCCCCGACGCACGAATGATCTCAAGGTCCTCACGCTGTGAATCGTTGACGTCTCCGTCGATGCCGCTGAGCAGCACATCTGCGAACCCGAGTACTGCGTTCAAAGGCGTGCGAAACTCGTGGCGAAGGGCCGCAAGGTGGTCAATGTCGTCGGAGGGGTCAGCAAGACTGTCGGGCACCGGTGCCGGGGCAGTGTCGTCCGGTGCCATGTTGGGGTCGTCGTCGGGCGCAGCAGCGGGGCGAGGCGACCCCGCGACGAGCTTCCCCAGCAGGACCGACGCCGCCACCCCGAGCAGCGACATCGGAACGAACATCGTAGCCGATTGTCCGGAGGACGAGCCCCGAAGCACGGTAAGGCCGACCCCCACCAGCACCGCGAGTCCGCTGCCAAGCCCCCCGAAACGAAGCATCGAAGCACGAATAGACGCGCGAGCGTCGTCCCCCTCCGTGCTCACAAAGAACGCCCGATCTCGACTTCGGGCACCCGGTGCGACCCCTCGTCCCGCAGCCGAAGCGCGAGATCGATGCGGGCGGCCGCGTTGATCAAACCGAGATGGCTGAAGGCCTGCGGGAAGTTACCAAGAAGCTCATGAGTGCTCGGGTCGATCTCCTCCGCAAGCAGCCCGAGGTGATTCGACGCCTCGGCGTGCGCGATGAACACCCGCTGCGCTTCCTCGAGGTCACCGGACATCGCCAGGGCTTCTGCGAGCCAGAACCCGCAGAGCACGAAGGCCCCCTCTTCGCCCCCAACGCCGTCGTCGGTGCGATACCGATAAAGGTAGGGATCGTCTCCGAGCGTCGATCGGATCCACTCGACGGTACGCAGGATGCGCTCGTCGTTCGGCGGAAGGAAACCATGGATTGGAAGAAGAAGAAGCGACGCGTCGGGGTGCTCATGATCGTAGGCCGCCACGAACCGATTGCCGGTCTGGTCGAGCCCCCTTGCGCACAGCTCGGCGTGTAGCTGGCTCGCCACGCGCTGGCACTTCTGCCGCAATCCGTTGTCGCCAAACAGCGGGGCGAGTTCAGCGCCCCGCTGCAACGCGAGCCAACTCATGAGCTTGGAGTGAACATTGTGACGCCTTCCACCCCTCGGCTCCCAGATCCCGTGGTCGGGCTCGGCCCAAGTTGCCGCGACCGTCTCGATAACGTCGCGAAGCTTGCGCCAACCGCGGACCGTAAGCGACCCTCCGCCTCGCTCATAAACGTATGCGGCATCGAGGAGCGCGCCCGCGGTGTCGAGTTGCAGTTGATCGCGAGCGCCGTTCCCGATTCGAACCGGAGCAGACCCCTTGAAGCCCGCGAACCGCTCGAGCGTTGCTTCATCGGGCACCCTGCCCCCGTCGACCGTGTACATGATGTGGAGCTTGCCGTCGGCCTCGAGGGTGTCGCGCACAAAGTGAAAGAAGTCGCGGGCCTCGCGGTCGCATCCAAGCAAGTTCGCAGCTCGCACCGCCATGGCCGTATCCCGGGTCCACGTGAACCTGTAGTCCCAGTTGCGAACGCCGCCGATCCATTCGGGAAGTGATGTGGTTGGTGCGGCCACCATCGCTCCGGTAGGCGCATACATCAGGAGCTTCAGAAGCAAGCCCGATCGGATGACGTGGTGGCGCCAGGGACCGTCGTACTGAAGTGATCGCGACCATTCGCGCCAGCGATTACGCGTGGTGCGGAGCAGCTCAAAAGGACGATACGCGAGAATCGACTCCGACTCCGACGCATTCCAGCTGATCACGAGCCAGCATCGCTCCCCAGCCTTCAGCGTGATCCGCGCTCGCACACCCCCTTCGGGCCGGGGTTCCCAAGAGCCAGCGCCCCCAAGGACGGCCACCAAGCGTTCATTCGAATCGCCTTTGGCGAGTGCCGAGCGCCCCTCGATGTCGTACCGCACGTTGCCGCGGCCGTAGTCGAACCTGGGGTCGAACACGACCTCAACCTCGACTTCCCCCTCCACACACTGAATGCGCCGGTGCACCTCGTGGATCGCGAGTCGCGGGTCGTCCGCCCACGGCATGTAGTCGGTGAGCCGAACACTCCCTTCGCTCGGAACGCGAAAAAGAGTCTCGAGGACGTTGGTGCCGGGGTCGTAGCGCTGAAGGCTTTCGAACGGGTACCCCGTTGGCGTGACCGAGGTCGAACCGCCGTTGTCCTGGTCGAGCAGCGAAGCAAAAACACTGGGGCTATCGAAACGCGGAAGGCACAGCCAGTCGATGGCGCCATCGGCGCGTACGAGTGCAGCGGAGAACCCATCCCCGATCAACCCGTGGTCGGCTATCGACAGCTGAAGACGTGCTTCGGGGTTCGAGAAGGTAAAGGGTCGATTCAAGCGCTTGGCCGCGCTGTACAAGTCCATCGCGCGTGGAGGGTAGCAGATCGTGCGCTTCGATTGGCACATGCTAGACGCCCTCCGTGGGACTGCGAAAGACACGGTGGCGGCTGCCCCTGGTACTCGTCTCCCTCACGTTCCTATCGACCTTCTACGTGGGCGCGGGGATGGTGCTGGGTAGACCCCCCGCCACCGTCGAGGAGCTACGGGTCGGTTGGGTATTCTCGCTTCCGCTCATGGCGATCTTGCTCGCCCACGAGTTCGGGCACTTCTTTGCCGGCCTCTATCACCGGGTGGACGTCTCCCTGCCCTACTTCATCCCGGTGCCCTTCTTCTTTCTCGGTACGATGGGCGCCGTCATCCAGATCCGCGATCGCATCCGCACCCGCGACGCGCTTCTAGACATCGGAGCTGCCGGGCCTCTGGCCGGCCTCGTTGTCGCGATCCCGGTACTCGCTTGGGGAATCGCGGCATCCCCGATCGAACCGCTGCCCGAAGGAGAGTACATCTTGGAAGGCCGTTCCCTCCTGTACAGCGCCCTTCTCTACGGGATCAAAGGCTCGATTCCAACCGGGTACGACATCATGCTCACCCCGACCGCCCTCGCGGGATGGGCCGGGCTTCTCGTGACGATGATCAACCTCTTGCCGTTCGGACAGCTCGACGGCGGGCACGTCGCCTACGCTCTGCTGGGAACACGTCAGGATCGCGTGTCTCGTTGGGTGCTCCGACTACTTCCCCTTCTCGCCGTCCTTGTGTGCGTTTGGTACGGGATTCCGACCTATCTCGCGGGCGTTCGTGGGGACGCGCTGCTCAACGATGCCTTCGCCGGGTTGCAGTGGTTGGTCTGGGCGTTGGTCTTGTGGCTCATGACTCGAGCCACCGGGCCTGCGCATCCGCCCACCGAGGACGTCACACTCTCGGGGTCGCGACGCACCGTGGGCTGGCTGACGCTCGCCCTGTTCGCACTCCTCTTCATGCCTTCATGGCTCCGCTTCCAGTCGTAAATTTCACCGAAAGGGCGTAATTCTTTAGGGTCGGGGCATGCTGCGAAAGGAGCTTCTCGTCCTATTGGTAGTGTTGGGCCACTGGGTCGGCACGCCACGGCCGGCGGCGGCGTGGACTCGCGCCATCGTGGAGAGCGCCAACGCGACCGTCGAGGTCCACGATGACGCCGAAGCCTCGGTGTTTCTCGACCTCCGGCTCCAGGTGCACGCCGGTTGGGTCAACGAGCTCGAGATCGCGGGGCTCGGTTCGGGCGTCGTCGTCGACCCTCGCCGACCGCCCTACTTGCGGTCGGAAGACGGGGAAGTCTATCGACCGGAGGTCGAACTCACCGAGGACGGGCGAATTCGTCTTTCGTTTGAACGACGCGGTGCGCCCCGAAAGGGAGAGTACCGAGTGCTGGTCCGGTACCGAGCGAAGACCCAAGTGTCGGCCGTCCGAGGCACTGACGAGGCGGAAGTTCTTTGGAGCCTACCGGCCTGGGAGACGGGCCTACACGACGTCACCGTTGACATTCGCGCGCCGAGGGGTTCCGTCGTGCCCAGCGCGCTCCGCGATTCAAGCCCAGGAGTCACCCTCACCACCCATGAGCGCCCTGGCGCGACCCAGTTCGTCTGGCGTCGAATTCACCTGCCACGGCATACGCCGTGGAATCTCAAGTTCCGAGTCGACAAGGGGAGCATCGCGCTTCCGGCGTCCGAGCCCGCGTTGCCCAGGCCCGAACCGTTCACGCCGCTCGCACCCGCAGATGGCCAGGATCTGCCGTGGGCCGTCTTGCTGCTCGTACTTCTGGTCCTGGTGAAACGCCGCGCCATCGAAGTCACCATGGGCCGGGAGGCACATGTCGTCCGGCTAGGTTGGCCGGCCGTCCTCGGACTGGCGGGTGGCTGCGCCGCCCTCGTAATGCTCTTCGCGCCGACCGAACCGCTGCTCGCGATTCCCGTCCTAGCCCTCATGCTGCATCGCCCTTCGGAGAGATTCGTCGTTCCCGAAGAGCACGGCTGGTTCGCAGGCCAACCGTCGGTCCAGGTGCGACGAGAGACTCCCCTCGGCGACCTTCTCGACGGCACGCGACCGGTTGGGTGGATCGTCGGCGGCGCGGTCCTCCTCACCATGGTCGCACTCGGTAACCCCATTGTCGCCCTCGCCGCGCTGCCGGTGTTCCTGACTGGTACGTGGCACCATCGGCCGCCGACGCCAGCAGAGTCAGAGCGTCTCTTGGCGGCTTTCATGTCGAACCTGCGGCTCGAGGACACGGCGCCGCCCATGGGCTTTCGTTGGGAAGCACGCGAAGGAAGCCCTCCCCGTTGCCGACTCGTCGTCCCCTCCGCCCGCCCGGGCTTGCTTAGTTTGTCGTGCGTCGCAGTGACGGCGAAGATCGGGTGCGTCGCCCGACGCGGCGTGATGCTGCTCGTGCAGACTCGGGCGCAGTCGGACGCGGACGACCTGGTCCGCCGCGCCACTGGACGGGAACCAGACTTCCGAGCCGCCGACGGAAGGCTCGGCCGACTGGTCGAATGGGGCCCTGACGCCTACTCGTTGGTTCGATCCCTCGAGTGCCGGACGCATCTCAAGCCTCTCCGCAAAGCGACTGGGAGCTGGCTCTTGCGGCAGATGCGCAAGCGCACATCCAAAGCGGCGTAGTCTCACTTAATCTCGCGGGCTCACAACGCCAACCCGCGATCGAGTTCGGTCGAGAGTCGCGTCGCCCTAGCGGCGAACCCGCGCGGCGAGCGGATCGAGAATGCGGTCGACCTGCTTGAGCTCGCGAACGACGTCGTCATCGTCGATGTCGATTTCGTCGATCAACGCTTCGTGGACCGCGTCGTACAGCCAGTTACTCGCCTCGGTGTCGCCAATGCAGTCGGCCGCCTGGTGACCCTGATGGTTGAGCTTCGGAAACTTGTCGACCACCGCTTCCAAGACCGTGACTCGGTCCCCGAGATAAGCCGTCATGGCCTCGAGCTCCTCGGTCAGCGGTGCGAGCATCTCTGGGGACTCAACGGCGTGGCGCTCGAAGGCATCGGGCGAACTTTCGCGAACCCGCGAAAGCGTGATCCGGACGACCAATACGTCGCCGAGATGCCTGAGCACACCCCGAACTCCGGGGATCGCGCCTGAAGATGAGATCACATGCAGGAGACACCCCGCCGTGGCGGTCCGACTCGCGTCGTCGATTTCAGGATCTTCGACGATCCGAAGAACGGATTTCAGGTCCTGACTGAAGCGGGTCAGTGCAGGCGCCATCAACTCGACGAAACGCTCGCGCGACATATCACCTCGGCACCAAGGATCGGCCCCGCGGGCATGTTACCTCAACTCCGGTCGGACCGGCGTCGGTTTCGAT
>JBCCEK010000008.1:0-52878 GCA_039030295.1 Myxococcota bacterium
CTCAGCCGCCTGCGAGTGCCGGGGACTCGAAGTGAACCGGCGGCGTTTCGTCGGTGAGGCGGTCGTCGAGGAAGCCTGCCGGAAGCGAGACCTTTTGCCGGCCCGCCGTCTTGCCGCGCGGCACCCGCATGGCTTCCGGGGGAAAGGGCTCCGTAGCGTCCATCGATCGCAGCACAGAGGCGAGCTCTTCCAGCGTGGTGACGCGCATCAGCCTGGCGCGGAGCTTCGCGCTCCCACGAAACCCTTTCGTGTACCAACTGCTGTGGCGACGGAACATCCGCATGGCGTGCGGTTCACCCGCCCACTCGCAGAGGAGAGAGGCGTGTTCGAGCGCGACCTCGGTGACCTCCCCGAACGCGGGAGGGTTCTTGGGCTCGCGTCCCTCAAAGACGTCGGCGAGGTCGCGAAAGAGCCACGGTCGGCCGAGGCAGCCCCGCCCGATCACAACGCCGTCGCACCCTGTCTGGCGCATCATGCGAAGTGCGTCATGGGCCTCCCAAATATCGCCGTTGCCGAAGACGGGGATCCGGGACACTCGCTGTTTCAATCGCGTGATGGCGTCCCATTGGGCTTCGCCGTCATAGAGCTGGGCGGCCGTGCGCGCGTGAAGGGCCACCGCCGCACACCCTTCGTCTTCGGCGATGCGCCCCGCGTCCTCGTAGGTCAGCAACGACTCATCGATGCCCATGCGAAATTTGATCGTGACCGGGATGTCGGACGCGTTCGACACGGCTGCGCGTACGATGTTCGTGAGCAAGCGGGGCTTGGCGGGAATCGCCGAACCCCCCCCTTTGCGGGTCACTTTCGGGACAGGGCAACCGAAGTTCATGTCGATGTGGTCGACGCGGCCTTCTCCGACCAGCCACTTCACCGCCTCGCCCACATAGTGAGGGTCGACCCCGTATAGCTGGAGACTTCGCGGTCGCTCGTCTTCCCCAAACTCCGCGAGCATGAGGGTCTTCGCGCGGCCTTCGACGAGTGGTCGCGCGGTCACCATCTCGCTCACGTAGAGCCCTGCGCCAAAGCGGCGACAGATCGCGCGAAAAGGCCAGTTCGTCACGCCTGCCATCGGGGCCAGCACGACGGGTGGCCAGACCGGGATCGGCCCTATCGAGACTGGGGCGAACTCGCCAGCCTGCGCCAACGGCACATCTTGGTTGACCTCGCTTCGGTAGACGCTGTCCATGGGCAAGAAGTGGCTCTTGTAGCAGGCCCGGCGGTGACCGCAGGTGCCGGGCCTTCGCTCCCGAGTGCTTCGTTCAGTTGACGACCGCGAGGTGTCGCGCGCCGCCGCTGTGGAGGAGTTTCATTCGCCAATCGACGCCGATGAGTTGGCCAGGCTCGAGCGGCAACCAGATGTTTTCGCCCTCGATCACTTCGCTCGAGAAGACGAGGTGATTGACGTAGCCGCTTTCTGACGGGGCCTCGCATTCGGGCGAGAGGCTCGGGCAAGTGCCCCGGTCCGAGCACCTCGTCTTGTACGTCGACCAGAAGAGCTCCTTGCCGCCTTCGGCGGCCACCATCGTCGTGCCGTCGGTCACGATCGTCGTCAGGAGAGAGGGTTCCTCGTCCGGGTCGACGTCGCAGATCCCGCGCACATGGTCGAGTGTCGACTGGAGCGCCATAGACGTTTCTTCAACACCGATGCGACCCGAGAGTGGCCCGTGCTGCGACAGGTGCGTGAGGAACAGGAAGAAGAGGACCTCACTGTCGGTATCTCCGAGGACGTAGCGACGAAGGCGCGGCGCGACCCGTTTCATCAACTCCTCGCGGTGCGTCGAGAAATTCCGAATGTCGCCGTTGTGCGCCATCACCCACTTGCCGTACTGAAACGGATGGCAGTTGAGGACCGAGAGCTCGCCGTGGGTCGCCCGTCGAACGTGCGCGAGAACCGTTTCGGAGGCGACGATGCCGCTCACCCGGCGGAACAGGGCGCAGTCGATCGCGGTCGTTGGGCTCCGGGTGATGTGCGGCGCGCCGTCGACGTAGAACGCCACGCCCCAGCCGTCGCGGTGGTCGCGACTCTGGCTTCCGAGAGCGTTGTCGGCGTCCATCAGCGACCGATGGACCTGGCTCTGGATCACACTGCGAAAGCCGAAAAGGCGGCACATGACCCCGACATGATGACATGAACGCTCGTCCCATGCCGCCTCTGCTGTTCATGGCCGCGAGGCGGTGTTAAGGTGCGCGCCCGTGACGCGGTTTAGGCGCCTTTTCATTGCGAACCGAGGCGAGGTTGCGGCTCGCATCGCGCGTACGTGTGATCGACTCGACATCACCCCCGTGTTTGGAGTCTCCGAAGCAGACCGTGCGGCTCCTTACCTTCGGGGTCGAGAATCGGTCGTGTTGGGGGCGGCCCGTTCGAGCGAGAGCTACCTCTCTCGGGAGCGAGTCGTCCAGGCTGCGCGACAGTCGCGTTGTAGTGCCCTGCACCCGGGCTGGGGGTTCTTGTCGGAGGATCCACTCTTCGCCGCGCTCTGCGAGGCCCATGGCGTCACCTTCATCGGCCCCCCCGCATCCGTCATGCAGCGACTCGGCCGAAAGACCCCAGCCAAACACGCGATGGATGCAGCTGGGCTCAAACTAATTCCGGGCAGCGACGGCGTGCTCGGGAGCCTCGACGAAGCCACTTCACTCGTCGACTCGATCGGACTGCCTGTCCTTCTCAAGGCAGAAAGCGGAGGCGGAGGCCGAGGAATGCGGGTCGTCCGGGATCGCTCAGAGCTTCGAGAGGCGTACGAGTCGGCACGCGCCGAGGCCCAGGCGTGCTTCGCAGACGATCGGGTCTACCTCGAGAAGCTCATCGAGGGGGGCCGCCACATCGAGATTCAGCTGCTCGCCGACAAGTACGGGAACGTGGTCCATCTCGGAGAGCGCGACTGTTCGGTCCAACGCAAACACCAAAAGTTAATCGAGGAATCTCCCGCGATCGTACTCAGCGACGCCGAGCGGGCGGAGACGCTCGCCGCGGCCGTTTCGGCGACCCGGGCGATCGGCTACGTCGGCGCGGGCACCATGGAGTTCCTTCTCGACGACACCGGTGCCCTAAGGTTCATGGAGATGAACGCGCGTCTCCAAGTTGAGCATCCGGTGACCGAGATGCGCACCGGCGTCGACCTCGTCGAGGCCCAGATCCGTGTCGCCGCCGGTGAGCCCCTCTGGTTCTCACAAGACGACATTGCGCTCGAGGGGCACGCGATCGAGTGCCGAATCAACGCCGAAGATCCGACGGCGGGGTTCGCCCCGAGTCCGGGCGTGATCGATCGATGGCAGGTTGCCGAAGGGGAGGGCGTCCGCGTCGATACCCACGTGGAGGACGGGTACGAAGTTCCGCCGCACTACGACAGCCTCGTGTGCAAGGTGATCGCGTGGGGTCGCGATCGCAACGATGCCTGCGACCGATTGGTCGAGGCGTTGCGGGGGGTCACCTGCGAGGGGATCTCCACCACGATTCCGATGCACCTCGCGGTGCTCGATTCCAAAGACTTTCGCGAGAACCGCTACGACACGCGTGCGGTGCCTGGATGGAGTGATTGATGGCCCATGTTCCCGTCGTACCGGTAGGCCAAGAACGCGACGCCATCGTCGACCGCGCGACCTACGAGCGCGAAGTCGCCGCTCATCAGCCCTCGGTGGATGAACTCGAAAGCCGGCGCGCCGAAGTCCGGCGCGGCTGGGGCGACAAGTACGTCGAGCGCGTTCACGACAAGAGCAAGCTCACCACGCGAGAGCGCCTCGAGCGACTGAAGGACCCGGGGACCCAGCTATTCGAGGTCGGTACCTTCGTGAACTACGGTCTGGAGTTCAACGGCCTCAAGTCACCGGCGGCCGGGGTCGTCACGGCGTTCGTTCAAGTCGAAGGTCGCTGGTGCGTCGTCATCGCCAACGACAACACCGTGGCTTCGGGGGCATGGTGGCCCAGCACCCCGGAGAAAATCGAGCGAGCCCAGGAGATGGCACGGCGGTTGCGCCTGCCCACGCTCTACCTCGTTGACTGCAGCGGGCTCTATCTTCCCGAGCAAAGCAAGAGCTTCGCGGGTGCGCGCGGCGCGGGCCACATCTTCAAGATGAACAGCCTCCTCTCCGCGGAAGGCGTACCCCAGATCGCGGGCGTGTTCGGTGATTGTATTGCGGGTGGCGGCTACATGCCGATCATCAGCGACCGCGTGTACATGACCGAGCAGGCCTACATGGTGATCGCGGGTGCCGCCCTCATCAAAGGCGCCAAGAGCCAACACATCACGTCGCTCGACATCGGTGGGCCCGAGGTCCACGTGCACCAGTCGGGGTGCGCTGACGTTCGCGTCCCCGACGATGAGACTCTCCTCGCGTGCCTGCGCCGTGAGGTCGCGAGGCTCCCTAGCTCGGGTGCGTCGTTTTACCGCGGAGGGGTCGCGTCGATCGAGCCGATGCATTCCCCGGCAGAGCTTCCAGGCCTGATCCCCGTCGACCAACGCCAGGCCTACGACGCCACCGAGGTCATCGCTCGACTGTGCGATCAGAGTCTGTTCTGGGAGGTGCTCCCCGACATCGGGCGAGAGATGATCTGCGGCGTCGGTCGGGTCGGTGGGCTCTACGCAGGCTTCGTACTCAACCGTCAGGGCCTCGTCGATGACCCAGAGGCACCGGAGGACCAGAGGCCCGCTGGCATTCTCTACCGCCAGGGTATCGCCAAGATCAGCGCGTTTAGTCGCGCTTGCAACAGCGACGGATTACCGCTGATCTGGCTGCAGGACATTAGCGGATTCGACATCGGCGCAGAGGCCGAGCGCCACGGCCTGCTCGCCTACGGATCGAACCTCATTTACACCAACAGCACCAACGAAACGCCCATGTTCACCGTGCTTCTGCGCAAGGCCTCCGGCGCGGGCTATTACGCGATGGCAGGGCTCCCCTACGATCCGGTCGTCCAACTCTCGACGCCCATTTCGCGGTTGAGTGTCATGGAGGGCCGAACGCTGGCGATAGCCACGTACAACAGCAAGCTCGATGACAACTTCGAGATCGTCAGTGACGATCCGGACGAGCGAGCACAGATCGAGCGCAAGATGGCTGAGGTGGAAGCACGGATCGAAGCCGACATGGACCCTTACGTTGCAGCTCGACAGCTCGACACCGACGAGATCATCCGAGTTGACGAGCTCCGCGACTGGCTTCGCGTGTTGGTCGAGATGAGTTATCAGGGCGTCGGATACCGCCGGGTCAAGAACCCCCGGATCTGGACCATGCACGACCTCGACGTGCTCGTTGGCGGAGGGCCCGCATGACCGAGCCGTGGGTACTCGAGTCGCAGGTCGGCGAGGATGCGGAAGCACTGCTGATCGCGCCGTCGGTCGGCATCTTCGACCCCCAAGTGACCAGCGGGCAACTCGTCGCCGAAGGACAGACGATCGGGTCGATTGAAGTGCTCGGGGTCCGGCGCCCCCTGTGCGTGCCGCGGGGGGTGGTCGGCCGAGTGACGTCGGTCGCTGGGGAGGGCCGCGCCCGCGTTCCCGTGCAGTATCGGGATCCCCTCGTGGTCGTCGCTGCGACGACGGGGACTGAGGTCGTTCTTCCTGACGCCGAAACGTCGGCCGTGGACTCAGGCTCGCTGGTCTTCGCGGCCCCCATGAGCGGGCGCTTCTACAGTCGGTCGTCCCCCACCGAACCGCGCTTCGTCGAACCAGGCCACACCATTCGGCACGGCCAAACCGTCGGCCTCCTCGAGGTCATGAAGACCTTCAACCGCCTCGTGTACCAGGGTGACGGGCTTCCTGAGTCCGCCGTGGTTGCGGCCGTGTTGCCCAAAGACGGCGATGATGTCGTCCGTGGGGATGCACTTCTCACGCTCGAATCGGTTGAAGACGATTGAGATGTCAGGGGCCAAGGCGATCGTTCGACTGGTTCCTCCGTTTCTTCTCGCGCTCCTCAGCGCGTGCAACAAGGCACCACCCCCGCCCGACACTGCCGAAGACGCGCCCCAGGTGCGGGCATTCGTCTTCAAACATCAAGGCATCCTCCGAGACGTGGGGGTCTTCGACCCGAGGCGCGCGACACGTCCCGAGACGCGACCCCTCGTGGTCGTTCTTCACGGCGGCCTCGGCGAAGACGACGACACGGTGAGCCTCAGTTTTGGCAAGCTCAACGACCTTGCCGAGGATGATCAGTTCGTGGTCGCATACCCGCTCGGGATCGGGGGACACTGGAACGACGGGCGCCGGGTCGAGAGCTACGTCTCCCAACGTGAGCGCATCGATGACGTGGGCTTCCTCACCACGCTCATCGAAGATCTCGTCCTCAAGAAGCAGATCGATCCCAATGCCGTCTTCATGGTCGGGGTCTCTGACGGTGCGATGATGGCCCACCGATTCGCATGTGAACGAACGGGCCGGCTACACGGAATGACGGCCGTCATCGGCTCGATGCCACGCAACATCGCGCGCCGAAAGTCGCGTTGCGGCAAGTCGCCGCTCTCGGTCCTCATGATCAACGGCACCGAGGATCCCATCGTTCCTTGGGACGGAGGAGAAGTCGTCTTCGACGACGCGCGGCTCGGGCGAGTCTTGCCGGTTCTCAAGACGTTCGAGTTCTGGACCCGCCACAACCAATGTTCCGGGGTGCAGCGATCGATGATTCCCGATTTCTCGCCCGGCGACGGGACGAGGATCGAACGGAGTAAGGCGACGGGGTGTCGGGACGCGACCAAGGTTGAGCTCTTCGCGGTCGAGGGCGCTGGGCACACGTGGCCCTCGGGTTGGCAGTACCTGCCCGCGACGATGGTCGGGCGGACCAGCCACGACATCGATGCGGCCGTTGCCGCGTGGCGGTTTTTTCAGAGCACCCTTTAGGCCGCCGAGCCTGAGGTCGTCTGGACTCGATTGGCGAGGCGTTTCGGATGCCACTACGGTCTGCCATGGCCAGAGCCGTCCTCGGTGATCGCACCCTGTTCCCAGACCTCGACTGTGCAGCCTACTTGGCGCACGCCGCGATCGCGCCGCTGTCGGTGCCCGTTGTCGAACGGGTCAGCGAGGTCGTAGGCGCGTACGCCCAGGGTGGGTTGAAGGGATCTCGGCACTGCGCGCCGCTGCTCGAGCATGCGCGCCAGCAGTTGGCCGGCTTGGTTGGCGCATCCGAGGACGAGGTCGCGTTCGTGTCCAACACGACGCACGGGGTGATCGACATCGCGTTTGGGATCGGCTGGGAGCACAAGGACGCGGTCCTCCTCTTCGAGGGTGAGTTTCCTGCCAATGTGACCCCATGGCAGCAGGCCGCCCAAGACTACGGCCTCGAGTTGCGATGGTGCTCCCTAGCGCCGTTTCACCGGGCTCCGGAGGAGGGTCTCGCCGCGCTGCGGCGCGAGCTCGCGTATGGAGTTCGTCTGGTGGCGGTCAGCGCCGTTCAATACAAGACCGGCCTCCGCATGCCGATCGAGGCGATGGCGTCGCTCTGCCGTGAGCACGGTGCCGAGCTCTTCGTCGATGCGATCCAGGCGGTGGGGGCGACCCCCATCGATGTCGGATGCGGCATCGACTACCTCAGTACCGGGAGTCACAAGCACCTGATGGGTCCGGAAGGCGCGGGCATGGTCTATGTGTCCGCGAAGCACGCCGAGCGCTTTCATCCGAGGCTCGCCGGCTGGCTCAGTCACGAGCATGCAACCGACTTCCTGTCCGGGGAGGTCCCGCTGCTTCGACACGACAAGGCGCTCCTTTCGAGCGCTCGCGTGTTCGAGATCGGAACCGTCAACGCGATCGGGCTGTCGGCGCTCGGCGTGTCGGCAGCGTTGCTCAGCGAGATCGGTGTGCCCGCGATTCATGCCCATGTGAACGCGTACCTCGATGTGCTCGAGGAAGGGCTTGTCGGCCTCGGCTTTTCGAGCCTTCGGAGCAACGTCCAGGACGCGCGATCGACTCTGTTGAGTGTTGCGCCTCCCGACGGGATTTCCCCGCCCCGCCTGGCACGCGAGCTCGCCCGCCGAGGTGTCGTATGCAACACGCCCGACGGCCTGATCCGGTTCTCGCCTCATTGGCCGAACGCGGTCGACGAGGTACCCAAGGTACTCGAGGCGGTCCACGAAGCACTGGCCGCGCTCCGTGGTTGAGCCTACGCTCCCGCCCGTGACCTCGACGACGACTGCGCCGCACAACGACCGCGGCTTCTGGATCTTCAACGCCGTGCTGTCGACGGCGGCCGTGACCTTCCTGGGCTGGCTCCTCTTTCTCCGAGAGAGTGGTGGCGCCGATGCCGATCTGGCGTTCATTCCGGGAGTCAATGCCGCACTCAACGCGACGGCCGCCACGCTGTTGATCCTCGGGTTCTTCGCCATCCGCAGCGGCCGGCGACAGTTGCACAAGAGGCTGATGGTGTCCGCGTTCGCCGCGTCCATCGTCTTCTTCATCGGGTACGTGATCTATCACTACTCGCACGGTGACACCGCGTACCTCGGCACAGGCCCCATCCGGACGGTCTACTACTCGGTTCTCATCAGCCACGTCGTGCTCTCGATCATCGTGTTCCCGATGATCCTCACCACGTTCTACTTCGCCACCAGCGAGCGGTTCTCCACGCACAAGAAGCTCGCCCGGTGGACGTTGCCGATCTGGCTCTACGTCTCGGTCACCGGCGTCATCATCTACATGATGCTCCGCGCGCAATAGTTCGCGTCCCTGGCGCTCCGGTCAGGGACGGTCGGGCAACGGGATGTCGCGGGCCGGGCGATCGGCTTGCCCGAGAACCCACCGGTACACCTCATGGGTCTGCGCAGCCTTCGCGTCCCACGTGTAGTGGTCGCGCACCCGCTTCTTGCCGCGGACACGCATCTCGTCGAGGGGCGCCTTCGATGCGCAGAGCTCCGAGAGCTGTGCTCGAAAGCCGGCGATGACCTCATCGCGAGTCCCCATCGGCACCTTGTACCCGGTCGCACCCGTCACCAGCTCGCTCGGTCCGGCGTAGTCGAGGACCACCGGAACGACGCCGAGCGCCATGACTTCCAGGACCACGCCGCCTCCAAACTCACGCACGCTCGGAAACGCGAATACCTCCGATTGGACGAGGCGGTCTTGGAGACGCGTATGCTCGACCCACCCCGCGAGCTCGACTTGGCCCTGGAGCCCGAGCTCGGTGGCCATCGATTCGAGCTTGGGTCGCTCGGGGCCGTCGCCGATGATGTCGAGGGTCATCTGCCCGGCCCGCAGTAGTGGCGCCGCCGCTTCGATCAGCATGTCGGCGCCCTTGTACGGGACGAGGCGCCCGATGAAGCAGACGCGCAGAGGGCCGTCCGGCGATCCGACGGCTTCCTTGCTGAAGCGACCGGGGTCGATCGCGTTCTCGGGCGAGTAGACGCACTTGTCTCGGTACTCCGTGGGCATCTCTTCGAGCACAGCGCGCGAGCCTGCGATGATGGCCGATGCCGATTCGCGCGTGCCTCGGTACCCAGGCAATAGCTTGTAGGCGTCACGGACGTAGCTCAGGAACTCGCCCTCCCGGTGTTGTTCGGCTCGAAACTGCTTGGGCCATGGGACCGAGCCGTTGAGGGGCCCCACGACGAAGGGGACGCCGGCTTTGGCACAACGCTTGGCGATCAAGCTCGGTGCGGTGGGGCTCAGCGGGGTGATCCGATGCACGATATCGTACTCGCCTGATTCGATCCGTTTCCCAAACTCGCGCCAAACCTTGAGCTCGAACTGGAAGTACGAAAGGGCCTGCGCGGCGGTGACGACCGTCCATCCAAGGTGGAGTTTGGTTCGCGCGAAGTCCGCGGCCCGAAAGACGGGGCGCGCCAGCGATTCGGTATCGAGGGCAGTGAACTCCACGCCGTGCGTCCAACCAAACCGCTCGATCGCCTCGCGGTTGCGCACCTGGGTCACCACGTGCGTGTCGACGAGCCGACTGAGCGCCTCGGCGTGGGACCAACCCACCAAGGGGACGCTCACCCACTCCGGATTGGCCGCCTCCGCGATGATCAGCACCCGGAGCTTGTCGGAGTTGGCGTCCATCGAGCGAGTTAGAGCTTAGCAGTCGCGCGTTCCGCGATGCCAGAGGCAAGCTTCCGCGGGAGCAAAGGGCCCTCGTAGATCAGGGCCGTGTACACCTGCACGAGCGTCGCACCGGCCTCGATGCGCTCCCACGCTTGGTCGGCGTTCTCGATTCCCCCCACCGAGATGATCGTGAGCTCCGGACCGACGCGAGCGCGCAGTCGCTTCAAGACGTCGAGGGCGCGGCGATCGACCGGTGGTCCGCTGAGGCCGCCAGCGCCGATTTCGGCGACTCGGGCCGCCGAGGTCGAGAGCCCGTCACGCCGGATCGTGGTGTTCGTCGCAATGATTCCGTCGAGGCCGAGCGACGAGGTGAGGTCCGCGATGGCATCCACCTCTTCGTCTTCCAAGTCGGGGGCGATCTTCACGAGTAGTGGGACCGGTCGCGTCGGAGATACTTCATTAAGTGCTTCACGAACTGCGCCGAGTAGCGGGCCAAGTCGGTCCGCGGCTTGGAGGTTCCGAAGGCCGGGTGTGTTGGGAGAGCTCACGTTGACTGCGACGTAGTCCGCGAGGGCTCCAAGGCGCTTGGCGCTAGAGACATAGTCGGCGATGGCGGCCTCTTCAGGGACCACCTTCGTCTTGCCGATGTTGACCCCGACGATGGTTCGTCGCGGGACGCGGAGGCGCGCCACGGCGTTCGCCGAGCCGCGGTTGTTGAAGCCCATTCGGTTGATCAGTGCGCGATCGGCGGGAAGCCTGAAGAGCCTTGGCTTTGGGTTTCCGGGTTGCGGCTCCCCCGTCAGGGTTCCGACCTCGACGAAGCCAAAACCGAGTGCCCCAAGTGCTTCGAACCCGACCGCGTCTTTGTCGAATCCTGCAGCAAGCCCGACCGGGTTCGGGAACTCGAGGCCAAGAGCGTTCACCTGCGTCTTCGGGCCGGCGACCAACAGTCTCTTTCGGAGCCACGTCGCTACGCCTGGGATGGCGGCGAACCAACGGAGGCAAGCGAAGGCGAAGTGATGCGCGGCCTCCGCCGGGAGCAGATAGAGTAGGGGGCGGATCAGCGCGCGGTACACGGGCCTCTCAACGCGCGAGCGCCGACCAAAGGGTGTCGTCTCCGAGGCGCTGGTCGATCCGAACGTCGAACGCGTCTTCGATGGGCCCGAGAATGCCTGGGTCTGTCGTGTGCACGGTGCGAAGGGTCTCGCGGCATTGTGCGACCGCTTCGGCGTTCATGTGGCCGAGGGGTGCTCGCGTGGTTGCCGGCACCATTCCGAGACCCGCCATCATGGTCTTCAGTGGGACCGGGTTTCGGAACCGGTCGGTTGTTTCCGTGGTTTGGCCGTTCGGGAGTGTGCGCACGCTCGTTACGGTGCAAGTCACCGAACGGAGGAGCGGTGCGAGTGCCTCGGCAAGCCGGTCGGTTTCCTCCGGGTCATCGGCTTGTTCGGCGCGCACCATCGACACGAGTGCTCCAGGGACCAAGTTGGCCATCACGCTGATGACGCCGCAGCCGCGAATCTCGGGGTCGCGCATCATGGCAAGCGTCATGTCGTCGTCGCCCGAGAGGATGCTCAGGGCCGGGCCGGCAAGCTGCCGGTCGAGCCGCATTCGGTCGAGGTCACCTGTCGCCTCTTTGACGGTCGGGACTCGCTTGGGGTCATTGAGGTGCAAGACCGCTAGGTCTGCGGCCGAAAGCGCGCAGCCGCTTCGCCCCGGGATGATGTAGGGGACGATCGGGAGGTCCGCGACCTTCTCGAGGATCGGTTCGTAGTACTCGGTGCGAAGCTCGAGGCTCGACGGGCCGTTGTAGTAGCAGTCGACGAGGAGGGCCGCCGTCGCCCCGGCCTCTTTGGCATGCAGAGTTCCGCGGATCGCCTCTTTGGTGTTGTTGCTGCCCGTTCCTGCGAGGACGCCCGCGCGCCCCTCGACCGCACGCACCGACGCATCGATGACAGCGTCGTGCTCCTGCCAGGAAAGGGTCGGAGACTCGCCGGTGGTTCCGCATGGGACGATCCCATCGATTCCTTCATCGAGTTGGAACTCGATCAGACGGCGCAGCGCCTCGTGGTCGACTTGGCGATCAGGCGAAAACGGTGTGGCCAAGGCGGTCCAGACACCGTGGGGTCGAAACGTCCCACTCATGCCCGGGACCTTAGCGTTTTTCGCCGCAAAGGAAAGCGGCTTTGTACTTGACCAAGAAACGAAAAAGGAACACCAACGGCGGGCATGGCCGCCCTTGCAGCAGTGATCATTCTCGGCGCGTTCGTACTTGCTTATCGCTACTATGCGCGATTCGTAGGTGAGCGGATCTACCGGGATCACGAGGAGATGGTCACGCCCGCCCACGCCTTGCGCGATGGAGTCGACTTCGTGCCCGCGCAGCGCGCCGTCTTGTTCGGGCATCACTTCACGTCGATCGCGGGTGCGGCTCCGATCATCGGACCCTGCGTCGCAGCGTACTGGGGTTGGGGGCCCGCTTTGGTTTGGGTGGTCCTGGGGACCATCTTCATGGGGGCCACGCACGATTTCGGTGCGCTGGTGGCAAGCGTACGCGAGAAGGGCCGGTCGATCGCGGACATCACCTCGAACACGGTGAGTCCGCGCGCTCGACTGCTCTTCATGTGCTTCATCTTGGTGCTCGTCTGGCTCGTGTTGGCTGTCTTCTCGATGGCGATTGCCGGCTTGTTCGTCAGCCAACCGGAGAGTGTGATTCCGATCAACATCCAGATCGTCGTCGCCGTCGTGATTGGGTGGTTGGTCTACAAGCGTCAGGCGAAGTTACTCCTTCCGTCGCTGGTTGCACTGGCAGTGCTGTACTTCTTCGTGTGGGTCGGGAGCGAGGTGCCCGTCGACTTCGTGGCGATGGGGTACGACAAGCACCGCGTCACCACCGGCTGGATCTTCTTCCTCCTCGTCTACTCCGGGATCGCGAGCCTCTTACCGGTTTGGTTGCTGCTCCAGCCTCGGGACTACATCAACAGCCATCAGCTGTTCGTTGGCCTCGGGCTCTTGTTTCTGGGTGTTCTGATCGCTCATCCCGAGTTCGACGCCCCGGTCTACCGGTCCACGGGAGAAGGCGCGCCGCCGATCTTCCCGATTCTGTTCGTGACCATCGCGTGTGGCGCGATCAGCGGTTTTCACGGCCTCGTTGCTTCGGGCACGACCTCGAAGCAGGTGGACCAACTCAAGGACACGCGTCTGATCGGCTACGGCAGCATGCTCGGGGAGGGCGCGCTCGCGCTCGCCGCGACCTTGGCCGCCGTGGCCGGGATCGCACTGGTCGATGCGTGCACGCTTCCGACGCAGGGCGCAGTCGAGAACCTCAGCTGGGCGGTTTACTACGACAGCTGGGCACACGCCGGCGGAAACAAAGCCGCCGCCTTCGTTCTCGGCGGCGGCGCATTCCTCGAAGCGGTGGGCCTTTCTTCTGAGATCGCCAGGACGCTGATGGCGGTGCTGGTGATCGCGTTTGCGGCCACGTCTCTCGACACCGGGGTCCGCATCCAGCGTTTCATCCTCGCAGAGCTTGGCGCGGCGATGCGGATCAAGCCGCTGACCAACAAGTACGTAGCGACGCTCGGGGCGATCCTCCCTGCGATGTATCTCGCGTTGGCGGAGACGCCCGACCCTGCAACCGGCCAAGCGAAGGCCGTGGGCTGGCTCCTTTGGCCGATCTTCGGTGCCAGCAACCAACTGTTGGCCGCGCTCACCCTCATGACGCTCGCCCTCTATTTCCTCGCGAAGAAGCGAAACGTGTGGCCGCTTGTCATCCCGATGGTCCTGGTGATGGTCGTGGCCAGTCTGGCGCTGGTCACGAACCTCCGCGACTTCCTCGCCCAAGGGAACGCACCGCTGACGGTGCTCGCGTGCTTGCTGCTCGTCTTGCTTCTTTGGATGATCGTCGAGGGTGTCAGGGCCGTCCGACGGGTACGGGAACTGACCCGCTAGGCCTCCCTGCGACCACGGCTGCTGCGATCGAGTCGGACCAAACGTTGACCGCGGTCCGACACATGTCGAGGATCCGATCGACCGCCAAGATCAGCGCGACCGCACTCGTCGGCAAACCGACGGCGTTCAGTACGACCACCATCATGACCATGCCTGCATGCGGGATTCCGGCGGCCCCGATGCTCGCCATCAGTGCGGTCACCGCGATGAGCACCTGTTGGCCCATGCTGAGGTCGACCCCGTACACCTGCGCGATGAACAGCACGGCGACAGCTTCGTACAGCGCCGTTCCGTCCATGTTGATGGTCGCGCCGAGTGGGAGCACAAAAGAAGTCACTGCTGGCTTCACGCCGGCGTCTTCCACGCTCTTCATCGTGAGCGGCAACGTACCGTTGCTCGAAGCAGTGCTGAAGGCGGTGACCAACGCGGTCGTCAGATAGCCTGCGTAGGCCCGAGGCGACCGTCCGGTCAGCCCTTTCAGAATCAGTGGCAACGTGACGAGCGCGTGAACTGCCAGCGCGGCGAAGACGGTCAGGGCGTAGAGGCCGAGCACCCGGAAGGCTTCCGGGCCTTTGCCCGCGGCTGCGAACAGCGTGAAGCCGAAGACGCCAATGGGGGCGAACTTCACGACGAAGAGGGTCATCTCCATCATGACGTCGAACAGGCCCGAGAAGAAGCGACGAACGACTCCTGCGTCTTCCGACCCGCGGGCGTGCTCGCTCACGCCGATGAACACGCCGAGCAGCAACGAAAACGAGATCACAGGGAGCATGTCGCCTCGGGACGCGGCCGCGAGAGGGTTCTTCGGAATCACGGCCTTCAACTGTTCCCACAGCACCGTTCCGACGCTGACGGGGCCCTCGTCCAGCAGCGGTTTGTTGGAGGTGACCCCCTCCTCGAGCAGGGCGAGGTCGGCGCCGGCGCCGGGCTGAATCAGGTTGACGACGATGAGCCCGGTCAGGATCGCCAGGAAACTCGTGCTCAGGTAGAACCCCACGGCCCGCCCTCCGATCGAACCGAGCGTCCGAAGGTCCCCCATGCCGGTCACCCCTGTGATCAAAGACGACACGATCAGCGGAACCACCAACATCTGAAGCAGCCGCAGGAAGATATCGCCGATGCCCTTGCCGACTGCAGCCACTTTGCTAACCGTTTCGGGATCGGCCAGGCCTTGCTGGCCGGCCCAGTTGAGGCCCAGGCCGATGGCTGCGCCGAGGATCATGGCGATCAGGATCCAATGATGGAGCTTCAGTCGTTTCACGGGCGCGCATTATGCGGACGCCTTCCTTCGATGTAAAACCAAGAGCATGACCGACGACCACCCAGACCGAGGCCCCCTCGAAAAGCTCAGGGGTGCGCTCGACCAGATCGATCACGATCTGCTCGCTTTGCTGGTGCGACGCATGGAAGTCGTCGGAGAGATCGCCTCTCGAAAGCGAACGCACCAGGTACCGATCCGGGATCTCGCCCGCGAGCGGCGGATTCTTGCTGACCGCTGTGCGCGGGCCGAAGAGTTCGGCTTGCCTGCCGACGGCATCGAGTCGATTTGGCGCCAGTTGATGCTGATGAGCCGAGAACGACAAGCGTCCCTACGCGCGGAGGTCCCCGTCGATGTGGTTCCGAAGCGAGTTGCGATCGTTGGAGGCGCGGGCGGCATGGGTCAGTCGCTCGCCACCCTCTTCTCGGATCTGGGTCATGAGGTGCTGATCGCAGACCTCGCGACCGAGCTGACACCGGTGGCAGCGGCGAAGTCCGCCGACGTCGTGGTGATCAGCGTGCCGATTCGGGACACGCGTACGGTCATCGAGCAGGTTGGTCCGCACCTGCGGCCCGATGCGTTGCTGATGGACGTCACCTCGATCAAGTCCGATCCGATGGACGCGATGCTCAACGCCACCGAAGCGAGTGTCCACGGCACGCACCCGATGTTCGGCCCCGGCGTGAACACGTACCAGGGCCAGAGAGTTGTTCTCTGCCCGGGTCGCGGTGACGCGTGGTTGGGCTGGATTCGGACGATGTTCCGTGCCCGAGGCCTTCACATTACGGAGGCGACCCCAGAGGAGCACGACGCCATGATGGCGATTGTACAGGTGCTTCATCACTTCAAGACCCAAGTGCTCGGCGTCGCGCTCAGCGGGCTCGGCGTGCCGCTGGAAGAAACCCTCAGGTTCACGTCCCCCGCGTACCTTCTCGAGACCTACGTGACCGGCAGGCACTTCGCCCAGTCTCCAGAGCTCTATGGGCCGATCGAGATGTTGAACCCGGCCTCCGAGAAGGTCACCAAGGCGTTCTGCGACGCCGCCGAATCGCTCGCGGCTACGCTCGCCGCCGGTGATCAAGAGGCTTTCGATCGCGTCTTCGCGGACGTTCGCGCGTTCTTCGGTGACTTCAGTGCCGAGGCACTCGAGCAAAGCGGTTTCCTGATCGATCGGTTGGTCGAGCTCAGCGCGGGCCGCAACTCCTGAGCGGTCGTGGGCATTGACGGTCGGCGCCTCATCTGCGATGAGCGTGGCGCGAGGTCGCTGATGCTAAGAGTCGCAATTCACGGTGCAGCCGGGCGTATGGGTCAGAGCATCGCGTCGGTGATCGAGGGCGCCGCCGACATCCAGCTGGTGGCCGCGATGGACCGCACGGACTCCGAGCTTGTCGGTCGTGACATCGCGGTTCTTTCCGGAAGCGAGCCCCATGGCATCCAGGTCACCTCCGATGTCGAGGCCTTCTTGGCCAACGTCGAAGTGGTGATCGATTTCAGCGTGGCGATGGCCACCGACAAGCTATTGCCCATCTGCGCGAGCCAACAGATCCCAATGGTGATCGGGACGACAGGGCTCGACGACGCGACCCGAGGCGCGCTGGAACGGGCGGCCGAGCGCACGCCGATCGTCTTCGCCCCGAACTACAGTCAAGGGGTCAACGCGCTCTACTTCTTGGCGGCGCGCGCCACGGAGTTGATGGGGCCAGGTTTCGATGCGGAGATCGTGGAGATCCATCACCGTCACAAGGTCGACTCTCCGAGCGGGACCGCCGTTCGCCTCGGCGAAGTGGTCACCGACGCAAAGCACCTGGCGCGAGATGCCGTGACCCATGGCCGTAGTGGCCAAGTGGGCGCGCGCCCTTCGGATGAGGTTGGTGTCATGGCGCTTCGCGGCGGCGACGTCGTCGGAGAGCACACTCTCCTTCTCGTCGGTGACGGCGAACGACTCGAACTCACCCATCGGGCGACCGATCGTTCCATCTTTGCACGCGGAGCTGTGAGAGCTGCGCGCTGGGTCGTCGATCGCTCTGCCGGCCTGTACGACATGGCCGATGTCATGGGCATTCCACGCTAGCTCTGATACGGTGCGCTTCGTATGGATTGTCCGCAATGTGGCGCAGAGGTTCCATCCGACAACGCGTTTTGCGGGAAGTGCGGGTACGCGATGCGCGACGAAGGGGTGGGGCGCACCGACCAGTCTCGGATCCGGATGCACGAGGAGCCTACCCCCGAGCCGGCGCCGGCCTCGGAAGATCGACCGAGCCGTCCTTCTTCACCTCGAATTCGAAAGCACACGGTGCTCGGGATGCCGCCCGCCTCGCTCCGGCCTGACGCCCCCGAAGCGCCTTCGGAACCTCCGCCACCACCACCATCGTCGATCGCGAGCGCGCGCGCCGAGCGACGTCGCGCACAGAAGACCATGCTCGGAATCCCTCGCCCTGAGATGTCAGAGCCGCCACCGCCCTCTCCGGCGGAAGACGAGCTGCCCGAGGAGGCCGAGGCTCCCGACGCGCCGACCGGCAGCGAGGCTCCAAGAACCCGCAAGCGCGTCCACGTGCGTTACGACAGCGTCCTCGAGCCACCGGCTGCCGCCGCCCGTCGCCGCAAAGTATTCGTCATCGGCGGGGTCCTCGTTGCGCTCTCGATGGGATGGCTTATCTACCGTTTCTTGAATGCGTAGTTCCGCACCAGACGGTATCGTCCAGTGCAGTGCCTGCGGTGAGCGCAACCCACCAGACTCCAAGTTCTGCGGGGCGTGCGGGGCGTCGCTCGAGTCGAGCCTTCCGAAGCCCGGCGATGTGATCGCGGGCCGATATCGCGTGGTCGCACCCATAGGACGCGGTGCCATGGGAACCGTGTACCGAGCCGAGCACGTTCAGATCAGCAAGGTCGTGGCCATCAAGCTCCTCCACGAGGAGCTTCAGGAGAACCCAGACAACGTGGCGCGCTTCCACTTCGAGGCCGAGGCTGCGTCCAGGCTCAATCACCCCAACACCGTCCACGTCTTCGATTTTGGAAGGACCGAATCAGGCGCCTTCTACATCGTGATGGAGTACGTCGATGGACAAGACCTTGGGAAGCTGATCGGTCACGACGGGGCGATGCCGTTCGGGCGTGCCGCCTACTTGTTGGGGCAGGTCGCGGCGTCGGTTGCCGACGCCCACGACGCGGGGATCCTTCATCGCGATCTCAAGCCAGAGAACGTCGTCGTGACCGAGCGTCGGGACGGGGAGCGCGCCAAGGTTCTCGATTTTGGCCTTGCCAAGCTCTTCGAGGGCAACCTCGGGACTGGGGTCACGCGCGCTGGGACTATCGTCGGAACGCCGTACTACATGTCCCCCGAGCAGGTCCAAGCGCTTCCGCTCGACGGTCGAAGCGATGTCTATGCAATCGGCGCGATCATGTACGAGTGCGTCGTCGGCAAGCCTCCTTTTGAGGCGCCGAATCCGGTCGGCGTGCTTTCGAAGCACCTCACCCAGAAGCCGCTCGTACCCTCGTCGTGCTCTCCGATCGCGGTTCCACCGGAGGCCGATGCGATCATCATGCGTTGCCTCGAGAAAGACCGCGAAGACCGGTACGAGTCTGCCGAAGCGTTGCGACTCGCGCTCATCGACTACCTCGCGAGCGTGGGCGAGGAAGACTGGCACTCTTCTGGGCTCGGGGTCCGTGCCTCGCGGAGTGGCTCACGTCCGGTCGACTCGCTCTTCGCGCCGAGACGACGCGGGTGGTTCTGGGCAGCGGGGCTCCTCGTGTTGTGCCTCGCCGGGGCCGGTATCTTTCGGTACGTCACGCGCGGACCTTTGGAGCGCGAACCCAATCACACCGAGGAACTTGCGAACCGGCTTCCCGAAGACGTCGAGATGGAAGGGTACCTCGGTCAGCGCCTCGACTCGACGACCGGGGATGTGGACTTGTTCACCCTAGAACATCGCGGGCCGGAACCTTCGGCCGCGGTCCTCGAGGTCAGCGCGATTCCAAACATGGACATCGCCCTCGAGCTCGCGCGCCCCGGCGAGTCGGAACCCTTGCTCGTGGTGGACTCGGGGGCACTCGGGGAGGGAGAACGAGTGCCCAACGTTCCGCTCGAGGTCGGCACGTACTACCTTCGAGTGCGGGAGCACCACGAGATCGGCGACCATCCCACCGAGAACGTGTCCGACCCCTACTACGTTCGATGGGCGCTCCGAGACGCCGACCCTGAGTTCGAGGCGGAGCCGAACGACTCATTGGAGCTCGCCGAGCCAATCTCGCTAGGCACAGAGCGTCGTGCTTGGATCGGGTGGCGGGGCGACGTCGACACCTTCTGTCTCTCTGAGGACGCCCCGCGCGTAGTGGCCCAAGTGAGTGCGCTGTCCGACGTGGATCTCGTGCTTCGCGTGGTCGACCGACGCACCGAGCGGAGCCAGAAGGAGGACAACAAGGGGGTCAACCGTGGTGAGACCAGCAAGGCGTGGCGCAACGCCAAGGCCGGGCAGCTTTGCGTCGAAGTTTCCGCTGACCCCAAGCAAAGCCGTGCGCCGGCGCAGCCCGATCAAACGTACGGGGTTCGGTTCATCTCGGGTGCGCAACCCTGATGCGACTCGACGAGCTCGACTACGAGTTGCCCGAGGCGCGGATTGCCCAGGAACCGCTGCAAGAACGGGATGCGTCGAAACTCATGGTCGTGGATCCCGGCGTCGGGGCGATCACCCATGCCGCGTTCGTCGACCTCGCGTCGCTCCTGCCACCAAGCTTGTTCGTCTTCAACGACACCCGTGTGTTTCACGCGAGGCTTCACGGTCGCAAACCGACGGGTGGCAAAGTCGAGCTGTTGCTTGTCGATCGCGTCGAGGGCGATCGCTGGCGTGCGATGGGGCGGAGCTCGAAGCCGATCCGAGCAGGGTCCGTATTGTCGCTCGGGGATGGCTCGCTGAGCGCCGAAGTGGTCGACGTCTTGGCCGAAGGGCAACTCGAACTTCAGCTGAGCGCGAAGGACGGGCTCGTGGATCATGCGATCGAAAAAATTGGCGAGGTTCCGCTTCCTCCGTACATTCGTCGTGACCCCACTGCCGCCGACGAAGCACGCTACCAAACCGTGTACGCACGGGAGCCAGGCGCCGTGGCTGCGCCCACCGCCGGGCTTCACTTCACCGAGCGCACGATGGAGTCGCTCGACGCGGCTGGCCACCACACGGCGTTTGTCACCCTGCACGTCGGGCCGGGTACATTTCGGCCGGTTCAAGTCGACCACCTCGACGCCCACCCGATGCACGACGAGGCGTACGAAGTATCCGACGTCGCTGCCGCCGCGATCGAGGAAGCCAGGCATTCCGGTCGGTCGATCGTCGCGGTAGGCACCACAGTTGTGCGAACCCTCGAGGCTTGCGCCGATCGCGAGGGCCGCGTACCCGCAGGGACAGGACGGACCGACTTGTTCATCAAACCGCCGTATTCGTTTCGCGTTATCGACCACTTGCTCACGAATTTCCATCTCCCGCGGTCGACCCTCCTGGCGCTCGTAATGGCGTTGGCGGGTGTCGATCTCGTCAGAGACGCCTATCAGGCCGCGATTGAGAGCGACTACCGGTTCTACAGCTACGGGGACGCGATGTTGATTCGAGGAGGGCGCCGGTGAGCTTGCCGACAACCGGTTTCTCGTTTGAGGTTCATGCGGTCGACGGGGACGCCCGACTTGGAAGCTTCAGCACGCCCCGGGCGGTGATCGAGACACCAACTTTCATGCCAGTCGGGACACAAGCCTCCGTCAAGGCCCTCACGCCTGACGAGGTGGTGTCGACCGGCGCGCGGATCGTCCTTGCCAATACCTATCACTTATGGCTCCGACCGGGCGCGGAGCTCGTGGCGCGGCACGGGGGGGTGGTTGGGTTCATGAAGTGGCCGCACGCGCTCCTCACCGACAGCGGGGGCTACCAGGTGTTCTCGCTGGCCAAGCACCGAACGCTCGACGACGACGGCATCACGTTTCGATCCCACCTCGACGGTGACCTGCACAGGCTCACACCCGAGGAAGCCATGCGCGTCCAAGCGCTCCTAGGCTCCGACGTGGCGATGGTGCTCGACGAGTGCCCTCCCGGAGGCGCACCTCGCGAAGTCGTCGAACGAGCGATGGCGCGCACCACGACGTGGGCGAAACGGAGCCTTGCGGTGCCCGCGCCCGAGGGCCAGGCCCGCTTTGGCATCGTGCAGGGAGGGGTCGAGCGGGATCTGAGGCGCGCTCATCTCGAGACGATCGCCGCACTCGACGTCGACGGTGTCGCCCTCGGAGGGTTTTCGGTGGGCGAGCCGCCCCAGCAGATGTACGAGCTTCTCTCAGACTTGGGGCCGGCGATGCCGGAGGACCGGCCTCGGTACCTGATGGGGGTAGGCACCCCCACCGATCTGCTCCGGGCCGTGGCGAGCGGGATCGACATGTTCGACTGCGTGCTTCCGACTCGGAACGCCCGCAATGGCCAGGCGCTCACTTGGGGAGGCCGGGTGAATCTCCGGCAGGCCCGCCATCGAGACGACCAGGACCCCCTCGACCGACGCTGCGATTGTGGCACCTGCACGATCTACTCCCGAGCGTATCTGCGGCACCTCTTCAAGGCCGACGAGATGCTTGGCCCGCGCCTGCTCTCGCTCCACAACCTTCACTTCTACGGTGCGCTGATGCGCGAAGCGCGTGAAATGATTCGCAACGGGGGCCTTGGCCCGTGGATCGAGTCCACTTTGGCGGAGATGCGCGAGCGCGACGAGGTTGCAGAGCATCCGAGCTGAGCGCGTCGGGTAGCGAGATCTTCGCCATCCTCGATTGACGACATCAGGGGCGCGCGGTATGGCCCGACCTTCCAAGGGCAGGGGCATGACACAGATTCAGCGCGCATTGATCTCCGTATCCGACAAGACCGGCGTGGTCGATTTCGCCAAGGGCCTTTCAGCTCACGGCGTCGAGATCCTCTCCACCGGTGGCACCGCAAGAGCGCTTCGCGAGGGCGGCGTTCCTGTCGTAGACGTGTCCGAGTACACCGAGTCACCGGAGATCATGGACGGCCGGGTCAAGACGCTTCACCCGAGGGTGCACGGCGGGATCTTGATGAGAGGCACCGACGACGATCAGCAGGCGCTCGGTGCCATCGGTGGTAAGCCCATCGACCTCGTCTGTGTGAACCTCTACCCCTTCGAGCAAACGGTGGCGCGTGGCGCATCTCATGAAGAGACGATCGAGAACATCGACATCGGGGGTCCGTCGATGGTTCGAAGCGCCGCCAAGAACCAAGCCCGAGTGCTGGTGGTCACCGAGCCGGACGACTACTCCGAGGTGCTGACAGCCGTCGCGTCGGGCGATGGGCCAAGCGCCGATCTCCGAGCACGCCTTGCCGCCAAGGCATTCGCGCAAACCGCTGCGTACGACGGGGCCATCGCAGCGTATCTCACCTCTCGGGACGGCGAATCCAAGTTTCCGCGCGCGCTCACCTTGAGCTTCACCAAGGCCTACGACGTGCGTTATGGCGAAAACCCTCACCAGCAAGGCGCCTTCTACGTCGAGCGCAACGCGCCGGCTGGCAGTTTGGCCCGCGCCGAGTCGCTCGGTGCAGGCGGCAAGGAACTCTCGTTCAACAACCTGGTCGACGTCGACGCGACGATCGAGGCCGTCCGAGAGTTCGACCAGCCCGCAGCGGTCGTCGTCAAGCACACCAACCCGTGCGGTGTGGCGCGGGCGCAGACCCTCGAATCGGCCTACCGGATCGCACGCGAAGCCGATGCTCAGAGCGCGTTTGGAGGGATCGTCGCGCTAAACCGCGAGGTCGACCCCGCCACCGCCGAAGCGATCGCCGAGACCTTCATCGAGTGCGTCATCGCACCGAGCTTCGCGCCGGCTTCGCTCGAACGCCTCCGCAAGAAGAAGAACCTGCGAATCTTGGCGACTGGCGAGTGGCTCCCGGCCGATTACGCCTCGCTTCAGTTCAAGCGCGTCGGTGGCGGTCTGGTCGTTCAGGACCGCGACGCCACCGGCCCGAGCGAGGTTCGGGCGGGCAAGGTCGTCACCGAACGCTCGCCTTCGGACGATGAGTTCCAAGCGCTCGATTTCGCCTGGCGTGTCTGCAAACACGTGAAGTCGAACGCGATCATCTTCGCGAAACCCGACCGCACGGTGGGTGTGGGTGCGGGCCAGATGGCGCGCGTGACCGCGGTCGGCATTGCCGCCAGCAAGGCGGGAGAGCTCTCGAAGGGCGCGGCGATGGCGTCTGACGCGTTCTTTCCTTTCCCCGACGGGATCGAAGCTGCGGCCGATGCCGGGATCACGGCGGTGGTCCAGCCAGGCGGCTCGAAGGGCGATGACAAGGTCATCGCCGCGGCCGACGCCGCAGGGCTCGCGATGGTGTTCACCGGCGTCCGCCATTTCCGGCACTGACGATGCGCATTCTGATCGTCGGCGGTGGAGCCCGAGAGCACGCGCTCGCTTGGTGTCTCGCGCGAGACGAGGGCGCGGAGTTGATCGCCGCCCCCGGCAACGCCGGCACCGCTGCGGTCGGTCGCAACGTGGCGGTTGACCCGACCGATCCCGACCAGGTCGTCGCCCTGGCGAAACGCGAGTCGATCGACCTGGCGGTCGTCGGCCCGGAAGCCCCACTCGTCGCGGGGGTGGTCGACGCGCTTCGGGCCGAGGGGATCGAAGCATTCGGACCTGACCGCGCGGCCGCTCAACTCGAAGGCTCGAAGATCTTCTCGAAAGAGTTCATGGCGCGGCACGAGATCCCGACCGCGGGCTTCGCGGTCTTCGACGACGCGGACGCCGCCACTCGGTACATCCGCGGTGCGGACCGCCCGTTGGTGGTCAAAGCGGACGGCTTGGCGGCGGGGAAGGGCGTCATCGTGGCGGCCAACGCGGAAGAGGCCATCGCTGGGGTCGACCGAATCATGCGCGAGCGTGCGTTTGGCGCCGCCGGGGATCGCGTTCTGATCGAAGAGTGTTTGGTAGGCCAAGAGGTCAGCTACCACGTCGTCTCCGACGGCGAGCGCTACGTCGCGCTTGCCCCCGCTCAGGACCACAAGCGCGCGTACGACGGTGAACGTGGCCCCAACACCGGTGGCATGGGAGCGTACTCACCCCCCCCAGTCGTGACGCCCGAGGTCGAGAAGCAGATCCTCGAGCAAGTCATCGAGCCCACGCTCGCCGGAATGGCCTCCGAGGGCCACCCGTTTCGTGGGGTGTTGTTCGTCGGACTGATGATCGTCGACGAACGACCCTTCGTGCTCGAGTACAACGTTCGCTTCGGCGACCCCGAATGCCAGACACTGGTGACCCGCTGGAAGGGGTCACTCCTTCCGTTGATTCGCGGTTCTGCACGTGGGGACTTCGGCGGCCTCGACCCCGCCTGGGAGGCCCCCGCATCGTTGTGTGTCGTCCTGGCCTCGGGCGGCTACCCGGGGCCCTATGACAAGGGCAAGCCGATCGCCGGTCTCGACGCCGCAGGTGAGGTCCCCAACGTCACGGTGTTTCACGCAGGGACTGCGCTCGACGGGGATGCGGTCGTGACGTCTGGGGGGCGCGTTCTCTCGGTCACGGCAATCGGGAAAGACATCGACGAAGCGGCAGCGCGCGCCTACGACGCCGCCGAGCGGATCAGCTTCCACGGCAAGCAGTATCGGCGCGACATCGGGTTCCGGGCACGGTCCCTCAAGTGAACCACCTCTCAAGGCTCGTCGAGGCGCTCGAGCAAGGAGGGGTCGTCGCTTGTCCCACGGAAACCTGGCTTGGGCTCCTCGCGGACGCGCACAACCCAGATGCGATCGAGCGGGTCGCAATCCTGAAGGGGCGCCCCAAAGACCTTCCAATCGCGCTTCTCGTGCCCGATGCGGCGTCGGTGGCGTCGCTCTGCGCGCAGCCCCCAAACGAGGCGACCCAAGGCTTGATGGATCGGTATTGGCCGGGCCCCCTGACCGTCCTTGTGCACGCGGCCTCGACCCTAAGCCCTCGGCTTACTCGGGATGGCAAGGTTGGCGTGCGGGTACCTGGTCCGAGTCCCGCCGCCGACCTCGTCCGCGCCTTCGGCGGGCCTTTGACCGCGACGAGCGCCAACCTCAGCGGTCAGCCTCCGGTTGCTAGCGTCGACGGGCTTCCAGACTCGATCCGCCGTGGGTTGGCCGCCGAGGTTCCCGGCGAGTCCCCCGGGGGCGAGCCGTCCACGCTCCTCGACGCGACGGTGTCCCCCATCCAGATTCTTCGACAGGGGGCAGTGACCATTCCGTCGACGGCTCTTTGACAGGGAGTGCCACGCTGCGTCACTCTTGGGGCGCACGGAGGGAAGATGGCGCTGATCGAAACGGAAGAAGCCGCACGTCGCTTGGCTCGAGCGATCTCGAGTGACCTCGCTTTGTACAACGAGGAGAAAATTGCCGAAGGCATCAAAAACGACAATCTTTTCGACGTGATGGACGACGAAATTCAAGAGGGAAGGGACCTTTTCGAGAGCCGCGTGGCGCCCGATCTACTCCCGAGGAATCTCTACGATAGAGCCATTGTCGACCTCCTGGTTCGGTCGAAGGCTCACGTCGAGTCCCCGATGTGGTAGGCCACATCCCGGAATGACGACAACCAAGCTTGTTGGCTTACGACTCGCCTTGATCGGCGCGGCGTGTTGGGGGCTGGGGTGCGACACGGCGACGAAGTCGGGACCTCCCAACGATCAGATCTACTTTGGTCGCTCCTTCGACAGCTACGAACTCTGCTTCCTGGTCCAGGAAGATTTCAATGCCCTCATCCCGACCACCGACTGCGACAGACTCGGGGTCACCGCGTTTTCCTTCAATATCGCGGTCGAGGCCGGAACCGACCCCGATGGCAACACGTGTTCTTTCGTGGCCCGTTTCGAGGACACCATCGAGGTCACCACCGTCGAGCTCGCCGACGGCACCGAGGAGCGCACCTTTACGGCGCGCGTGCCGAGCCAGTCGAACCCCGAGCTCGACGCGGTGATCAACGGCTCGCTCGTCGTCGATCAGAACGCCACTGGCGAGGCTTTCTTGACCGATTCGCCGCCTGACACGACCGATGCGGTTCGCTTGTGCGAGGTCATGTGGGTGGCGAGCCCTGGACCGATCTGTCGTGAGGACGCGTTCTTGCGCTGTCAGCTCTTGGCCGAGTGTTGCGACTCGATGTTGCAAGTGCCGCCGATCGCCAACGACTGCGCCGAGGTGGTCGACGCCTGCAACCCCGATCAATGCGAGGAGGTGCTGGCCGGCTTCCCAGGTTGCCAGCAGCCTCCGATCTGCACGGCGCAGCAGGATCCATTTGGATTCTGCATCGCTCTCAACGAGTGTTGCGCCACCGAGGCCGCGCCTCCCGACTGCGTGCAGATCGCCGAGATGTGCAACCCCGCCGTCTGCCAGGACGTTCTCGAGGAAAACCCCGACTGCGAGGGCGGTGTGGCGGCCTCAGGGGCTCCGTAGCGACTCGAGTGCGTACTTGAAGTCCTCTGGAGGTTCGGTCTCGAAGTCCATGGCCTCCGCCGTGATGGGATGGGCGAACGCGAGTCGCGCGGCGTGGAGGGCCTGACGGCCCAGCCCTTGCGACAGCCGTCGAAGCGTGGGGTCGGCGATCGACCTACCATAGAGCGGGTCGCCCAGTACCGGGTGACCGTGCTCCGAGAGGTGGACACGGATCTGGTGGGTTCGGCCCGTCTCCAGCGTACATCGCACGAGCGACCCACCGTGAAGCGGCTCGAGGGTCTCGAGGTGGGTGATCGCGGGTCGCCCGCGGCTCACCCGGCTGCTGAACTTCTTGCGATTGCGGGGATGACGACCGTGAAGGGTCTCGAAGGTTGCGGTTGGGGGAGTGCGCCCGAGCACGATGGCGAGATAGGCGCGCTCAAGGGCGTGGGCTTGGAACATCTCGACCAGCCGCTCGTGGGCCGGCGCCGACTTCGCGACGACCATCACGCCGCTCGTATCCTTGTCGAGGCGGTGCACGATTCCAGGTCGCGTGGGGTCCGCGCCACCGGCCAGGGTTGCGTGGTGGGCGAGGGCGTTCACCAGGGTTCCTCGTGGGTGGCCGGGGGCAGGGTGAACGACCATTCCCGCGGCTTTGTCTACGATCAAGAGGTGATCGTCCTCGAAGAGAATCTCGAGGGGAATCGCCTCCGGCTCGGCAGTCAGCGGCGCTGGTGGGGTGGGGTGAATCCGAACCTCCGCGCCGGCGACGGCCTTCGTCTTGCGTGAGACCACTTCCCCGTCTTGCTCGACGCGTCCCTCCTCGATGAAACGCTGCAGAGCGCTCCTCGAAAACCCTGGGCAACGCGCGGCGAGGACGCGGTCGATCCGATGGCCTTCGTCCTCGGCGTCGAGGACCACCACCGTCGGCGCCGGCGGCGGCACGTCCTACTCGAGTCTCTTGATGAGTTGGTGCGCGTTCGTTTGCATGTCGATGTTGCGAAACACGCAGATCCCAAGCTCCGGATCGAGGGTCTTGATGTGCTCCGCAAGGTCCGCGACCGCGCTTTCGTCGTACCGCGATCGATGGCCGGCGGGGCCGGCGAGCCTGATGTAGGTCATCGGGGCTTGTGGCGGCGGACTCTCCCGTAGTGGGTCGTACGCGGCGATGGCCGGACGGTCACCACAGGCGGCCGCAATGTCGCTCGGTTTCCAGGCGTCGAGATCGAAGACGATCGGGGGCATTTTGGCGGGCAGGAAGCCGAGGAACGCCCGGAGGGCGGCTCGGTTCGCTTTACCGTGCTTGAACTGCTCGTCGGCATGGAACACGACCGCTTTGGCCTTGAGGTCTGCGGCCAGCTGCGCCACTTCCTCGCACGTGGCCTTGTTCTCCTTGGTGCGCCGAAAACCAGAATCACTGACGGATTTTGGTGCAACCACTGAGAACACAAAGCCTTCTGGAGCTTCGCGAATCCACCTGCGAACCGTGCCGGCGCCTGGGATGGCGATCTCGGTATCCGAGATTTCCACCGCAACGAACTCACGCCAGTACCGACTGACGGGTACTGGAAAACCGGAGCAGGCGACGACAAACATCGCGGCGCAGTATACTTGTTTTGTCACAGAAGGCCCGGACGAGGAGGTTGCTCCGGGAATTCCGGGTTCCTGATGTGCCTCTGGTAGGCTCGCGGTCGTGTCGGATTATGGCTTCGATGCCTATGCGCTGGAGGATCTAGGCGCTGCGACTTCCTCCCATCCGCTTCAGGTTGCGGGCAACCTGATCGCGACAGGGAAGCCACGTTCGGCGCTCGACGTTCTGGCGGAACACCACGCCCGCCTCGCCGACGACCCCGACTACTTGATGCTATGCGGGCAGGCCTGGTTCGCCGCCGGGGACGGGCCACGGGCGCAACAGGCGTTTCTCGGTGCCGCTCGCGTGGCCCCCGCCGATCCGCGCCCACTCCAGCTTCTGGGGGAACTCCTCCTCGACCGAGGTGAGAACGAACGCGCGAAGCGACTCTTCAAGAAGGCCGCGCGTCTTGGAGATCCTGCCCCGGAGGAAGCCGTCGCCGTCGGTGACGAAGAGGCACTGGACCGCTCGGATGACGATCTGATCGCGTTCGCCGAGAGCAGGGAGCGCACGCGACGCGGGCCCCCACCGGTCCGTCAGTGGATCCTGATGGGCGCCACGATCGGCGCTCTCGGCCTCCTGATGTCGGCGATCGCGAGTTTCGCCTCACCCGACGAAGTCGGGGTCGCCGAGCCTGCCGAGGACGTCTCGCCGGCTCCGAGTGGACCGCAGCCGGTATCGGACGGAGAGCCCGAGTCGTTCGAGTCGCCCGACCTACCTGAGGTGCCGAAGTTGTCCGCGGCCCCGAAGCCCCAGGTTGAGCGCGTCGGGTTGGCGGCCGAGGCACCTCTGGCCCCGTCCGCTCCCAGTGAACCTGTCGCCGCGCCCGTCGACCCGGCGCCCGTCGAACGCAACGTCGAGGCGCCTGTCGTCCCGACGCCCGCGCCCGCCCGGGTGCTGGCCGTGCCCACCAAAGCGCCGGTCGTCGGGGAGCGATGGCCCCAACCTGATGCTCCAGCCTTGCTAGCCGCACCCGCCCCAGTTTCGCAGTGGAGCGTGCCAACGATCGAGATGCCGTCCCAGCCGGTCGACAAAGCACCCGCCAAGCCGCTTCCCAAGCGAACGAAGAAGACCAAAGCAAAGGCAGTCGCGAAGGCGAAGCGCGAGACCGAACAGCGCCCGCCAAAGCCCGTTGCAGTCCCGACTACGGAGCGCGACATCGAAGAAGAGCTATCGCGACTCGCCTCCGCGTCGGTTGCCACGAACCGCGGAGAGGCGCTCGCGGCCCAGGGAGAGCTTGCGACCGCCGCCCGCTTCTATCGGCGAGCGCTCGAGCTCGACCCAGATTACGCGCCGGCGCTCGTCGCGATGGGTCGTAGTCTCCTCCGTGCCGAGAAGTACAGCGACGCCATGCGAAACGCCACCCGCGCACTACAACTCGCCCGAGGTGTGGACGCGCGACCAGGCCTCGAGGCCGAGGCGCTCTATCAGATGGGTCGCGTGCGGCACGAGCGCGGCGAGCTCGATGCGGCTCGTCAGCTCCTTCGCCAGTCGATCTCGATGCCTCGGACCCCTGCCGAAGCCTGGTTTTACTTAGGCGAATCGCTCTCCCGCGACAATTGGCCCGACGCCCGCGACGCCTACGAAGAGTACCTGAGCCGTCGACCCAACGGGCATCTGTCCGATCGGGCCCGTCGCGCGATTCAGTAGTACACTCCGCGCATGGCGAAGAAGAAGAGCGGGCAGCGAGAGGCCCGGAAGGAACGTTCTCGCGCAGCCAAAGAGGCCAAGCAGGCGGCCGCGGCCGAAGCCCTTCGCGTACGACGACGCTGGCAGATCGGATCGGTCGTCGTCGCTGTATTGAGCATCGTGTGCGCCTGTGTTTCCTACTGGGTTCTCGAAGACCGACGGCTCGTGGGCGCCTCTCTCCTGATCGGCGGCGTGCTCTTTTTGGTCATGGCGCTTGGGGCGCTTGGCGCAGGCGTGCGTCCGCGCGACCGACGGTCGGCAGGGTCGATCGATTTCGGTAACCGGAACTGACACGGTGGCGGACGACCCGATACAAGGTGAGCGTTGGAGCGCCGCCGAAGAAGGGATCGAGCTCCTTCACGATGGCGAGGTCGACCTCGCGGTCACTGAGCTCTTGCGTGTCGCGCGCGAGGATCCCTCCAACGAGATTGCGTTTCACTTCTTGGGCCACGCTTACTTCGAGAAAGAAGCCTACCCCGAGGCGCTCAAGAGCTACGTCGAGGCACTGCGACTCGCGCCCGAGTACCTCGGAGCGATGATCGGCGCAGGGCAAACCTTACGCATGATGGGCGAGTACGACCGGGCGATTCGAATGGGCCAGCGGGTGCTGGCGCGCGAGGCCGAGGACGGCGATGCGCTCTTCTTGGTGGGAGCGGCCCATTTTCAGAAGGGCGAGAACCAGGCTGCGAAACGATATCTCGAGCGGTATCTCGAGACCGGTCCGGAGCTTGAGATCGCCCTGGAGGTGGAGGGGATGCTGCAGGTGGTCCGCGGGGAGGTGTTGCCTTTCCCAGGGGCTGAAGACACGGTAGAGAACTGAGAGGACGCATCGGATGCCTTCGGATCCCGCAGAAAAGCTACCCTCGGATCTCCCGCCCGCGCCCGGAGACGGGCCCTTGCGAGAGCGCGTCGAGGAATGGCGCAAAGACGAGGTTGAGCGCGCCGTGGCGAAGCATCCGCTCCGTAAGGAACGGTTTTCGACTCACAGTGACGTCGAAGTGCCAGACCTCCTGGCCGGCACCCCGACGGGCACTGACTACGAGCGGGACCTCGGGTTCCCGGGTTCCTTTCCGTACACGCGTGGCGTGCAACCTACGATGTACCGCGGGCGCCTGTGGACGATGCGCATGTTCGCAGGCTTCGGCACGCCTCGGCAGACCAACGAGCGTTTTCGTTACCTCCTGGGGCAAGGCCAGACGGGCCTCTCCACCGCCTTCGATTTCCCCACGCTGATGGGTTACGACAGTGACTCGCCGAGGTCGCTTGGGGAGGTCGGCATGGTGGGGGTCGCCGTCGATACCCTCCGCGACATGGAGATCCTCTTCGACCAGATCCCACTCGATCGTGTGACCACGTCAATGACGATCAACGGGCCCGCCGCGGTGTTGCTTGGCTTCTACGTGGCGCTGGCAGACAAGCGCGGCATCCCAAGAGACAAGATCGGCGGGACCGTCCAGAACGACTGCCTCAAGGAGTTCATCGCCCAGCACGCATGGGTTGTCCCACCCAGGCCGGCGATGCGCATCGTAACCGACAGCATTGAGTTCTGCGCAGCCGAGGTGCCGCGGTGGAACAGCGTCAGCATCAGCGGGTACCACATTCGCGAAGCCGGATCGACCGCCGCCCAAGAGCTCGCGTTCACGATTGCCGATGGCCTCGAGTATGTCAGATGGGGGGTCGAGCGAGGCCTAGACGTCGACGACTTTGCGCCCAGGCTGTCGTTCTTCTTCGATGTCCACAACGACTTCTTCGAAGAGGTCGCGAAGTTTCGGGCAGCTCGGCGCATGTGGGCGCGGCTCATGAAGGAGCGCTTCGCACCCAAGAACCCCCGGTCGTTGATGCTTCGGACCCACGCGCAGACCGCGGGCGTGTCCCTCACTGCGCAGCAGCCCTACAACAACGTTGCCCGCGTTTCGCTCCAAGCGCTTGCCGCCGTGCTCGGAGGCACCCAGTCGCTTCACACCAACAGCCTCGACGAGACGTTCGCGTTGCCGACCGAGGAGGCCGTCACGATCGCGCTTCGCACCCAACAGATCATCGCTGAGGAATCAGGCGTCGCAAACACCATCGATCCGCTCGCAGGAAGCTATTTCGTCGAGTGGATGACCGACAAGATCGAAAACGACGCGATGGACTACATCCGCAAGATCGACGACTTCGGCGGTATGGTCGAAGCCGTGGAGCGCGGCTACCCGCAACGGGAGATCGCCTCGTCGGCGTATCGGCTTCAGCGACAGATCGAGAGCGGCGAAAAGACGGTCGTCGGTCTCAACAAGTACGCGCAGGACGAAGACGCCCAAATCCCCACCCTGCGGATCGACGAATCAATCCAACGCGAACAAAAGGAAGGCTTGGCCAAAGTCAAAGCCGAGCGAGACGACGCCCAAGTTGCGAAAGCCCTCGACGCCGTTCGTGACGCGTGCCGATCAGACCGCAACGTCATGCCTACCATCGTCGACGCCGCCAAGGCCTACTGTACCGAGCAAGAGATTTGCGACGTCTTCCGCGAAGTCTTCGGCCAACACCAAGACCGCCCCGAATTCTAGCGGGGTCACTCCGCCCCCCCAGAACCCCTCTACTTCCGCCGGTTTGCGCGCCGCACCGCGAAAACCCGATCCAACCGAGGCCGGTCGCCAACGCAACGGCTTATGGGCCCGTCATCCGAAGCCACATCGCCACCACCATCGCAGCGACCAGTACACCCAGCCCGATGATACCGACCGCCTCCTCGATCTGTCGGCGCCGGTGTTGATGCTCGTCCAGAGGGGGCGGATACGAATCATCGTCCAGTGGTTCCGACGGCAGAGGAGCCGGCGGCGGAACGGCTCGTCGAAGGGGTGGATCCGGAAGTGCTGGAGGATCGTTGGCCATGCGCGGCCATGAATCACGCCCGATCGGAGTGTCTGCATCAGGCTTGACCCGGACGACCCGGGTGGTCGTATCGTGACGCTTCTTCCGGCGGTGCGTCGCGCGTCGCTCTTTGCTTCGAACGTTCGCGTCGTTATCGGGGTGCGGCACCGCGGTCATGTCCTTTCACCGCCCCCGACGGCTGACGCGAGTATACCGTCCCCGTGCGGCCTGTCACTCGCCGGCTCGACTTTTCGCGAGTTCGCATACAATTCGAAAGATGGCTTCGAGCGATGCAGTGGAACTGATCGACGGGAACTACCGCAGCCGCGTCGTGCTGACGTGTGAGCATGCGGGGAGTGCGCTTCCGGCGCCATGGTCTTGGCCAGAAGCGGACCTCAGACTCATAGGCACACACTGGTCGTGCGACCTCGGTGCCGACTCTCTGACCCGAAATCTTGCAGAGGCGCTCGGTGCGCCTGCCGTCGTGTCGCGGTTCACCCGATTGCTCGTCGATCCGAATCGTCCGCTCGACTCGGACACACTGTTTCGTTCGGAAGCCGACGGCCTGCCAGTGGAGCTAAACACGTCGATCACCACCGCGGACCGGGAGCGTCGAATCCGCGAATACTATCAACCGTACCATGCCGCGGCGACCCAGATGGTCCAACGGAGCGACGCTGAGATCGTGTTCGGCATCCACACCTTTACCCGGCTCTACGAAGGCGATGCGCGCAGCATCGAGCTCGGTGTGTTGTTCGACTACGAGGAACACCTTGGCAACGCCCTCGTCGCCCACCTACAGGACGCAGGTTTCGTCGCAGCCGCGAACCAACCATACTCGGGGAAGGCGGGTCTGGCGTATTCGCCTGTCCTTCACGCCCAGCAGTTCGATCGTCGCGCGCTCGAGATCGAGGCGCGCCAGGACTTGGTCGTCGAGCCGGACTTCGCGGCACGCCTCGTCGTGGCCCTGCAGGCTTTCTTCTCTTGAGCGAGCAGACGCGTTAGGTAGCGCTAGATGGAGGTTCAACACGCGACGGGCACGGGCATCGCCTATCGGGCGTTTGGCAGCCTCGATGACCCTTGCGTCGTGTGTCTGCATGGGTTTCCAGACATCCCGCGAACCTGGGCTTCTCTCGCGGAGGTCCTTGTCGCGCAGGGCCGACGCGTCGTTGCGCCCTGGCTTCCCGGGTACGCCCCGTCATCGCTCGTCGGTCCGCTCGACCCTCTATCGGTCGCGGACAGGTTGCTCGCGTTCATCGACGAGATCTCTGACGGTAGCCCCGTCCATCTGGTCGGCCACGACTGGGGCGCGATCTGCGCGTACCCCATGCTCTACAAACGACCCGAGCTTTTCCGGTCCGCGGCCGTCCTCGCGATTCCCCATCTGGGCGCCATCGAGGCGAACATCCCGGATGCTCCACGGCAGCTTCTTCGGAGCTCCTACATCGCGTTGTTCCAGATCCCCGCGATACCCGAGTGGCTCTTGCGAGCCCGCGACTACGCCTTAATCGAGCGACTCTGGAAGATCTGGTCTCCCGGCTTCGACCCAGGTAACGACTACTTCGCAGATCTCAAGGGCTGCCTCGGCCGAAGCGCATCCGCGCCACTCGCCTACTACCGCGCACTCCGGTCCCCCTCAGTCATCCGCCGCTTCCGCGTCATGATCGCGGGGGACCCGATTCCGGTTCCAACCCTCTACCTGCACGGCGAGCGGGATGGCTGCATGGCAGTCGGCCTCGGGGCCGGCCAAGAGAAGTACTTCAGCGCGATGTTCGAGACCGTGCACCTCGCGGAGGCCGGGCACTTCCTCCATCTCGAACGCCCGTCCGAGGTCAACGAGGCCATCGCCGATTGGCAGACCGCGCACGCCGGGGCTTCGGCGCGCCCGGACTGAACGGGCGATGGTCGAACGCGGTGGTGGTGAACGCCGTTGTGCAGTAACCTCGGCCGTCGGTACGGTTGCGCGTTGTCAGATGCGCTGCCTGCTCAATCCATAGCGAGGCATACGGCACATGACCTCAACGCGAACCTTGGTGGCGACCACGCTACTACTCGATGTCGCCATCACCGTCGGCGGCTGCGCCAAAGTCCAACCAGCCCCGGTGAAGGAGTGTCCCACGGGGCAGGTTCTCGTTGGTGATGCGTGCGTTGACGACCCTGATGGTTCCACGCCCGAGCCTGAGCCCGGCCCGTTGGACATCCAACTGACTGATGGCTTGATCTCGTATCTGGATTTCGATCCTGACACGACTGATTACGTCGTGGAGGTGCGGCACCTGTTGTCCGAACTGACGCTCCGCATCAGCCCCACGGACGGCGTGGACGTGGTCTGGCAAGCGCAAGGGCTCAGTCTCGACGCCGACGGCGAGGCGGCCCTCGAGTTCTTTCCAGGAGCCTCCGACTTGTTGCAGGTCACGTCAGCCGAGGACGATGAGTACGAGATCACCATCGAGCGTGACGCTTCGGGTGAGTTCGAGCAGGTGGCGTATTTGAAGGGGCCCATCGCGCTCGACGGCGAGGGGTTCGGCAGCTCCGTCGCCGCGAGTGGCGATCGGGTCGTGGTCGGTGGCAGCGATCGAGTCGTCGTCTTCCGGCGCGACGACGATACCTGGATGCGCGAGACCGAAATCGGCGCTCCCAGTGGATCCAGTGTCGGCTTTGGAAGGAACGTCGCCATCGACCGAGAGACCCTTGTGGTGGGCGAGTTCGGAGCGGCCTATGTGTTTGTGTACGACGGCAGTACGTGGGCCGAGCAGGAGGTCCTTCAACCAGGGAGCCTCGACACTTCGTTCGGCGTCGCTGTCGCCGTGCACGGAGATACCGCGGTCGTCGGCGCCAGCAGCGACGGTTCGAGCGGCGCCGCGTATGTGTTCGTTCGAAGCGGCACGCAATGGACGGAGCAAGACGTGCTCAAAGGGTCGAATCCCGGTACAGGCGACAGCTTTGGCGCCGCGGTGGCCATCGACGGAGATTCGATCATCGTCGGCGCACGCGGCGAGGATAGCGACTCGACCGGCATCGACGGCGCCGAGGGAGACAATCTCGCCACCGCGAGCGACAGTGGCGCTGCGTACGTGTTCGCGAGAACCGGCTCTGACTGGTCGCAGACGGCATATCTGAAGGGCACCGAGACCATCCTCCAAGGCGCCTTCGGGTGGTCGGTCGACATCTACGGAGACAGGGCTGTCGTCGGCGCCCCCGGTGGTGACGATGGACACGGAGAGGCGCATGTATTCTTGGCCGCAGACACGGCTTGGGTTTACGCCGCGAACCTTAGGACGCCCAATCCCGGTGGTGACGATGTGTTTGGGCAGTCGGTGGCGATCGACCGCGGCAACGTCGTCATCGGTGCGGGGGGCGAGGACAGCTCCGCAACCGGCGTACTTCCTCAGGCAGACGACTACGACGACGACGTCGCCGACAGTGGCGCTGGCTATGTCTTTGTGCAGGAGTCCGGCGGAACGATCGGGCGCTTCTACCTGAAGGCCCTCAACGCTGGACGGAGCGACTATCTCGGAGGCGAGCAGGGGACGCTCGGAATCGCGGTCGCCATCAGCGGCGACACCGTGGTCATGGGCGCTCCCGGCGAAGACAGCAACGCCACCGACGTCGACGGCTCTGGGGGCGACAACAGCGCGCCTGGCAGTGGCGCTGCTTACGTCTTTCGGTGAGCGGGATGCGTCGGGCCGAGCCTGGCCCCTAGACGCCCACTAGTGGAAGCTGACGCCGCTTCGTGGTTTCGTCAGTGATGGGAACCGGGTAGTTCCCGCTGAAGCACGCGTCACAGAAGCCCTCGCCCCCAACGGATCGACGAAGGCCTTCGAGGGATAGGTACCCGAGACTGTCGGCCGTGACGTAGTCGGTGACCTGAACGACCGAATGGTGCGCCGCGATCAGCTCTTCTCGCGTGGGTGTATCGATCCCGTAGAAACAGGGCCAACTCGTCGGCGGGGAGCTGATCCGCAGGTGAACTTCGGCGGCCCCAGCGTCGCGGATCATCTTGACGATCTTCCGACTCGTGGTGCCGCGTACGATCGAATCGTCGATGACGACGACGCGCTTGCCTTCGAGAATGCTCTGCACTGGATGAAGCTTGAGGCGAACGCCGAAGTGGCGGATCGACTGTGCCGGCTCGATGAACGTGCGACCGACGTAGTGGCTGCGGATGAGCCCGAGCTCGAAGGGCAGCCCAGCTGCCTCCGCATAGCCGATCGCCGCGGCGACTCCGCTGTCTGGTACGGGTACCACGACATCGGCGGGGACAGGTTGGTCTTCGGCGAGCGCACGCCCCATGCGCTTACGGGCATCGTAGACGCTGATGCCGTCGAAGGTCGCGTCCGGCCTCGCGAAGTACACGTACTCGAAGATGCACATGTACCGCTGTTTCGAGTGGGTCCTGAATGGCCGGAGGCTCCTGAGGCCGTTGTCGTCGATGACCACCATCTCGCCTGGCTCGATGTCCCGAATGAACTCGGCACCGATGAGCGTGAAGGCGGGCGGTTCGGATGCGACGACGTAAGCGCCGTTGAGCTTCCCGAGGCAAAGCGGCCTGAACCCATGTGGGTCGCGCACCGCGATGAGCTCTTCGACCGAAAGAAAAACGAGCGAGTAGGCTCCCTCGACTTGATGAAGGGCATCCGCCACGCGGTCGACCATCGTCTCTTTTTGTGACCGCGCCACGAGATGGACGAGGACCTCGGTGTCGCTGTCGGACGAGAAGATTGAGCCACTCTGTTCGAGCTGATTGCGAAGTGCGAGCCCGTTGGTCAGGTTGCCGTTGTGGGCGACGGAGATCGAGCCGTGCCCGCAATCGACCGCAAGGGGTTGAGCGTTCTTGATGTGGCTCCCACCGGCGGTCGTGTAGCGCACGTGGCCGATCGCGTTGGCTCCAGGGAGCTTCCCGATGCGGTCGGCGGTGAATACGTCCTGAACCAGCCCCATCCCACGGTGGACGAACAACTGCTCTCCGTTGCTCGAGACGATACCCGCAGCCTCCTGCCCCCGGTGCTGCAGGGAATGCAGTCCGAGGTAGGCCAGGTTCGATGCCTCTTCGGCGCCGAAAACACCGAAGACTCCGCATTGATCATGGAAATGATCGTCGTCCATCACCCACACGGACGGTTTCATAGCGCTCGCGTCACCCGACGTCCATGACCCCCGCATGCGGTCGGCGGAACCGTGCGCTAGAACCCGCCGGCATGCCCCGGGTACTGAAGAGGATCGAGTCGGTCGTACCTCGTCGAGCGGCAGGCTACGGGGGAAAGGCACGTAGCCTGGCCGCCCTCGCGCGGGCGGGTTTCGCGGTACCCGCTGCCTACGCGATGCCGGGCTGGGTGAGCGAGTCCTTCTTCACGAGTGTACTAGACGTCGCGGACCGCCCCACGTCACTCCTACGCGCGCCCTACGTGCACGACTCGAGGCTCCAGGAGATTCGCGAGCGAGTGCGAGGCGCGGTCCTTCCGATCGACGTCGTCCAGGGTGTCGGAGACGCGTTGCTTGCGATGCGGGAAGAGGGCGCGGCAGGTTTCGCCGTCCGGTCGTCAGCCACACATGAAGACCAAGAGGGCGCGTCCGCGGCGGGCATGCACTCGACTCTTCTCAACCTCGTCCGCGACGACGAGGTGCTCGAAGGGTTGAAGACGTGTTGGTCGAGCCTCTTCCAGCCGCGCGTTCTGTCGTACCTCCGAGCGCTCGGCGAGGATGTGCCGGTGTCGGTCGGTATTGTCATTCAGGCGATGGTGCCGGCCGAGGTGTCTGGTGTGCTCTTCACTTGCAACCCGCTGACAGGGGATGCAAGCGAGGTGGTCATCAACGCGGCGTACGGACTCGGGTCTTCAGTCGTTGATGGTCGGGTAACCCCAGACACGTACCGCATCGACAAAGCAACGGGCCAGACCCGCGATCGCATCCTCGGAGGCAAGGCGCAGCAAACCACGCTCGAAGAATCGGGGGGTGTTCGCGAGGTCGCCGTCGACCCAGCCGACCGTGCCCGTGCGGCCCTCGACGAGGACCGACTCCTCAGCTTGAACGAACTCGCCGCACGAATCGAAGAGCACTTTGGGAGCAACCGCGACGTCGAATGGGCGCTCGCGGGCCAGCAGTTCTACGTTCTCCAGGCGAGACCGATCGTGGCGCCGCATACCAGACTGCGACGCGGCTCCGGTCGTGAGGCACCCATCGACCGGCGCAAGATCGTTTGGAGCAACGCCAACATTGGCGAGGCGCTTCCCGGCGTCGCCACGCCGTTCACTTGGTCGGTGCTCAGCCAGTTCAGTGACCTCGGTTTCCGGCGGGCGTTCGGTTCCTTGGGGTGCACCGTCCCTCGGGATGCAGAGCTCGTGGGAGATTTCCGGGGCCGCATCTACATCAACCTCACCGAGTTCACCTCGATCCTCTCGCAAATTCCCTGGCTTCATCCTTCGACCCTCGTGAAGCTCGGAGGTGGCATCTACGCATCCGAGCTCGACGAAGTCGCCGCCGGCGGTAGCTCGACTCGCTTCGTGCTCCGGTTGCCCCAGACGATCGCCCGCTACATCCGGGAGAACTTTCGATTGCAAGCGCGAATCGCCGAGTTCGAATCGTACTTCGCAGAGGAGCGAGTTCGCATGAACTCCGTCGACCCACGGTTGCTCGAGCCTAGCGGCCTCGACCGCATGCTGAGCGACGTCGAACACCTCCTCGACGAAACCGGTTCCGTGATGCTGACCGCCTACGCGAACCTGCTATCCGCGGTACTCGTCTTGATCGGTATTCTACGCACGTTTGCTCGGGGCGAGGACGACGGCCTCTACCGCGATCTGCTCTCGGGCCTCCAAGATGTCGAGAGTGCACGTCCGGGTTTCGCGCTCCTTCGGATCGCACGACTCGCCAAGGCGGAGCCGGAGGTGCAACGGCAGATCAGGGAGACCGAGCTCGAGCGACTTTCGATCGGCGACCTGACTTCCGGTCCCACGCGGGATGCCCTTGAGCGGTTCATGCGGGAGTTCGGGCACCGGGGTATCCGCGAAGCCGAGATCGCTGCGCCAAGATGGGCAGAGGACCCCACGCTGATGTTCGCGACTCTCCGCTCGCACCTCGCCGCCGACCTCGGGCCCGACATTCGCGAGGACACGCTGAGCCGGGTCCGGCGTCATGCTGAAAAGCGCGTGGAGTCTGCCGTCCCGATGACGCTTCGGCCGGCAGTCAAACGGCTGCTCGAGGCGGTACGTAGGTTCACCCGCATGCGGGAGCGCCTCCGCGGGAACGTCGTCGAGGTTCTTGGCATGTTCAGGCGTGTCGCCCTCGAGGCATCCCGACGGATCGAAGGTGGAGAGCCCGAGGCAGGTCCCGATTCGGCGTTCTTCTTGTCGATGACCGAGCTTCGCCGTGTGCTCCACGCGGACAACGAGCGCGTCGCGATTCGCGTTCAACGTCGTCGTCTCGAGTACGAACGCAATCGTTCGCTTCCCGACCCGCCCACGACTTTCGTTGGTTTCCCCCCCGACGACTCTGGCGAGATCCCCCGATCGAGTCGCCTACAAGGGCTCGCAGCGAGTGGCGGCGTCGCCGAGGGACGTGCGCGCATCCTCCGCGACCCCAGCCAAGCATCAGAGCTCGCGCCTGGCGAGATCCTCATCGTGCAAGCGGCCGACACGGGGTGGGCTCCCCTGTTCCTCGCTGCTTCCGGGGTCGTTACCGAGTTGGGCGGGCCGTTGTCGCATGCGGCGATCATCTTGCGTGAGTACGCCGTCCCGGCTGTCGTCAACGTCGCGAACGCCACGCTCGCCGTCGAAGACGGCGATCTTCTCCGGATCGACGGGGACACGGGGATGGTGGAGATCCTCGGTGGCTGATCGGCCAGGGGTGCCGCCCGAAGTCTTGCATCGCGATCAGGAGCTGTTGGTCGTCGCCAAACCCGCCGGGATGCCGACGACGTCCCCCGAGTCTGGTCGCCCGTGCCTCGTTGACTGGGTGTCCCACCACATCACCGACGGCGTGGCGCCGCACCCAACCTCTCGGCTCGATTCGCCGGTCAGTGGGGCAGTGACCTTTGCGCTCACCTCGGCAGCCAACCAGCACTTGCTGCAAGCCCGGCGTTTGGCTCGCTACACCCGAACCTATCTCGGGATCACGCTCCAACCGGCGTCCCTGGGGCGAACCGAGTGGTCGTGGCCGATCTCGATCGACCCACGCAACCCAAAGCTCCGAGTGGCAGGGGACGGGCGAGGGCGACGCGAGGCGCACACCGTCTGCGAGGTTGCAGCGCAGGCTGGTGGCGCGACCCTGTTGCGCTTACGCCCCCAAACCGGACGTACCCACCAGATCCGAGTCCACGCCAGCAGGGCAGGGCTACCCCTCTTCGGCGACCATGCGTATGGGGGCGCGCGCCGTTCCGTGTTGGCGAGCGGCCGAGTCGTTGCGGCCGGGCGCGTCATGCTTCACTGCGCTCGCGTGCGGTTCCCTCGGTTGCGTGGCGATGACGAGCTCGACATCGTCGCGCCTGTTCCCGATGACTTCGCCCGGGCTTGGTCCAGCCACGGGGGCGCGCTCGACGTCCTTGCCTAGGTGGCGTCGGGCTCGGTCTTCTTCTCGAAGTGAGCCTCGAGCTCGCGTCGCAGGACCTCGAGCACGTCTTGCTGGAGCTCGAGCGGATGCCGAATCAGCCGTTCGAGGTTCCGTTGATAGACAAACAGGCGACGCTGCTCCCCCGGGGCTTTCCCCGCCTGCATCTCGTCCAGTAGGAGCGGCGTCCGGGGATCGACCCCTTCGGCGACCACTTCAAGCCCCGGTAGGTCCGTCACCATGATCAAGTTGCCCTCGAGTCGCTGGGCCAACTCGGGAGGGAGCTCACGCAGCGCCCCTTGGACGACCTTCTCGAAACGCGGCGCGGACGGCGACCAAGGTGGCCTTGGGAGCATCCCGTCGAGGTGCCTCGTCTTGAGGAACGCGAGAGAGGCTTCCATCGGCTTCTGCTGGCGCTCCCGAAGGAGCCCGAGGTAGTAGAGAACGTCTGGGGTCGCTTCCGGCCTCGCTGCGGCCCGCTCGATGAGAAGCGCTGCGGGCTCCAGCTGGTCGAGCTCGAAGTGGGCCCGGCCGATGAGAAAGTCGAGTTGAGGGTTGTCGAACGGCCCGTCGGGCAAGCCGAGGAGGAGCTCCCCGGCAGCCGCTCGGTCTCCTTGTTGGAGCAGGGCGTCGACCTTGAGGACCGATGCATCGGCGATGTCGTCCGCCGTCTGGCAGCTCTCGAGCGCTTGGTCGAGAATACGAATCGCCTCGGCGAAGCTGCCGAGGGGATGGATCAGAAGCTCGGCCGCGTTCAACATCGCCTCGAGGTAGTGCTCGTCGAGGTCGATCGCCTGCCGATAGTGCTCGAGCGCAAGCTCGAGACTTCCGTTGGCGGCGTGGATATAGCCGATGAGGTTGTGTGCGTCCGGGGAGTCCCCATCGAGTTCGAGGGTTTGCTCTGCCGAAGCCATGGCGCCCGTGAGATCGCCTTGGGTGACGAGCTCCCAACCTCGGTCGAGATGAGCGCTCAGGCGGTCCATGAAGCCTTCAGGTTGCTCTGTCATAGTCTAGTCGGGTCGAAACTTACGTGGGGGCTTTGGGACGTCAAGCGGAAGCGTACGCTATCATGCAACGCGATGGTAAGGATGCTCACCGCGCTCGCGATCATGGTGTTTTGCGGGTGTATCATGCAGCCGCTACCGACCGATCACGCGATCTCGGTCGGCACCTCGGGGCGCGGCTACCTTGTCCAGGGAGTCGCCCTCCAGGATAGCGGTGTGGGCTACCAACGGGTACGGCCCGGGGAGTCGACCCGGTTTGGGACGTCCACGTTGATCGACGCGATCGAACGGGCGGCGCAGTCGGTTGTGGAGACGTTTCCCGGAGGCCACCCGCTGCTCATCGGTGACCTCTCGAACCCGCGAGGCGGGGCGCACCGCCGCCATCGGAGCCACCGATCCGGGCGCGACGCGGACCTGGTCTTCTTCGTCCGCGACGCGGACGGAATGCCGGCGCCGAGCGCCGATTGGGCGTCGTTCGACCGCTACGGCATCGCCGTTGTCGATGGCAACCTTCGTCGCTTCGACGAAGCGCGGAACTGGCACTTGGTTCGCACGTTGGTGCTCGACCCCAACGCGCACGTGAAGTGGATCTTCTGTTCGAACGACGTCAAGGCCAGGCTTCTTCGGTATGCGGCGCGCCACGAACCCTCAGCGCGGGCCGTCGTACGAGCCACCTGGATCCTGCACCAACCGGCGCGCGGCGATCCGCACGCGGATCACTTTCACGTGAGGGTCGGGTGTGCTCCAGACGAAAGGTCCCTCGGTTGCGTCGAGGAGCCTCCGTTCTGGCCGTGGCTCAGCGATGCCGCAAGCAAGCGGACCATCGACGCGCGGTCGCGCGCGAGCGATCGCCAGTTGGTGGCGTGGCTACTCGGAGAGGAGCATGTCGATGAGGTCGGCGACGTCACCGGGGGTCGCATCGACATCGCACCGGAGCCAACCGCGGTCGCGGGTCGCCACCTCCACTAGGTGTTGGTGTTCCTTCGTGGCTCCCCAGAGCAAGACCCCCGATCCTTTTGGGAGCTCATGCGCAAGCGTAGCGATGGTCGATGGCTGCACGGAGGCTTCGACACAGTCGATGACCAAGAGCGGACTCAGTGACGCGGTCGCCTTGAGGTTGTCCAAGAAGGCCACCACGTCTTCGATCTGCTGGACAGCGGCGGTCTCGTCGAGTTTGTCCGCAATGCCTTCGCACCGCGATTGGTTCCGCGTGGCCACGAAGACCATCGGCAGGGCCGAGCCCTGCGCTTGAAGCCGAGGGTACTTCGAGGTGTCGGTCTGCTGCTCGACCTCGATCTCCTTCTTCTGCGAGACGCCGGAGTACTGACGCTCGCGACCCATTCGTTGCGTGGGCTCGCGTTCGTCGGAACGCTGGTGCGGGGGCCGAGACGCGTTCTCCTGAGCCAGCGAGACCAAAGGCTCGAGGTTCTTCATGATCGCCTCGGCCGCCTCGTTTCCGAGATAGAACGCGGTCGCGTTGCGCAGGTGACGATCGATGAAGTCGTGGAGGGGCGGCCCCGAAGGCGGCACCTGGTGAGCGTGCGCCATGTGTAGCGCCCGGTGCATGATCTGCTGACGCACGTCGGGCGCCGCCACCGCCTCGATGGCCTCTCGGACGAGTCGCGCGATCTGTTTCTCATCATCCACAGAATCGTTGTCCTCCGCGGACGCACGAGGCCTGACTACCATACCAACATAATATTACCGTCATTTGGCCTGCCGGCCAACCGTGGCCCGGTGGTCCCCCGGCCTCGGTCCATGATAGACGGAAAAGATGCTCGTGATGGGGGTCGACGAGAACGGGTTGGGGCCGCGTTTGGGCCCCCTAGTCGCGACGTCGGTGGTCCTCGAGGTGCCTCACTATCGGCGGGCAGCACTCAGTGCGCGGGGGCTCGGCCTCGGCCTCACGGACAGCAAAGACACTGGGGGCTTCGGTAGGATGGCGTTCACCGAGTCGGTGGCCCTCGCACTCCTCGGCCGCACTGGTTCGGTGCCGGCGACCGCCGATGACCTCCTCCGACGGCTTTGGCCCGCCGCTTCGTCGTCGCTCCGCGCCTGCTGTCCGAACGACCGAACCGCGGCGCAGTGCTGGCGCGTCGACACCGCACTTCCGGCCTTTGGTGGTGAGCGCGCCGAGGGTGACGCGCTCCTCGACCGTCTAACCGGGCGGTCATGCTTGCGCTTGGTCGAGGTGCGGAGCCGGCTCGCGTGTGCGGGTATGCTGAACGAGAAGCGCGCTGCGGGCAGCAACAAGCTCGACGTCGACCTCTCCATGTTCGAGGAGCTCATCGAGGCGGCGCGCGCGGAGCGAGGCCAGCCGATCACGGTGATCTGCGGCATGATCGGCGGCATCCGTGACTACGCGTCGCGGTTCTCGCGATTCGACCCGCAACGGGTCACGGCATTGCCCGCTCGTCGCGGTCAGCGACGCTATCGGGTTCCCGACCTCGGTGAGGTCCGGTTCGAGGTCGATGCGGACGCTCGCCATTTGCCGGTGTCGCTGGCGTCGATCGTCGGCAAGTACGTTCGCGAGGTCAGCATGCTTCGAATCGGCGAGTTCTATCGTCAGTCGCTCCCAGATCTACGACTCGCCAGTGGCTACCACGATCCTGTGACGAGCCGGTTCATCGAACAGACAGAGACCTCCAGGCGAAAGCTCGGGATCTCCATCGATTGCTTTCGCCGTCAAGCGTGATCGGTGTGGTAGAACGCCTCCATGACGGAGCGCGATTCCTTCCCCCGGTGGTTTGTTTGGATAGTGCTACTGGTGGCCGCCGGTTGGCTGTTCTACACACTCCGCGGCGTACTCGCGCCGGTGTTTTTTGCCTTCCTGATCGCGTACATGCTCGATCCGATCGTCGATCGGGTCGAGGAGCTCCCGTTCCTCCGGGAGCGCGCGTTCGCGCGCGGCGTCGGGATCGCCGTGCTCCTGCTTGGCGTCTTTGTGGTGACCGCGATCCTCTTGTTTGTGGTGGTGCCGTTGGTGCTCCAGCAGGTGTCCCAGTTCGTGAGAGGGCTTCCCGAGGTGCTGGCCGAGGCACGAGCGACATGGGAACCGATCCTTGCCGAGTATGGGATCGTGATTCCCACGACGTTCGGTGAATTCCTCGAGGACGTGCACCTCGACGTCCAAGAGTTCGTTGCAGGGTCGTACACACCCGTGACGACCGCGATCAAGTGGCTCCTTGGCGGTACTGCCTCTGCCATCGGCGCGGCGCTTGCGGCCTTGATCGTCCCCGTGTTCGCGTTCTACCTGACGTACGACTTCGACAACATCGTGGCGCGGATCGCCGATCTCGTTCCTCACCGACATCGGCCAGGCGTCTATGGGTTCTTTCGAGACATCGACGCGGTTCTCGGTCAGTTCTTTCGCGGTCAGTTCACTGTCATGGCGATCTTGGCGGTGCTTTACAGTGTCGGCTACGGGTTCATCGGGGTTCCGCTGGCGCTTCCGATCGGTATCATGGCCGGGCTCCTTTCGTTCATCCCATACGTCGGCAGTCTGACCGCGCTAGGCGCCGCGTTGTTGATGACCGCACTCGACTGGCAGGGGTGGACCCAGGTGATCTGGGTCCTCGGCGTGCACTTCACGATTCAGGGTCTCGAGGGGTTCGTGATCACGCCCCGCATCATGGGGGAGACCGTCGGCATCTCGGCCATTGCCGTGCTGTTTGCGTTGCTCGTGGGCGGCGAGCTCCTCGGCTTCACCGGGGTGTTGCTCGCGATTCCCGCGGCGGCAGTCGTCAAGATACTCGTCGAACGCCTCGGAGCCCGATACCGCGCCTCCACGTTCTTCGGCAGCGAGTCGGAAGCCCAGGCCCCTACGGACTCGACGGCGGACCCCTGAGCCCCGCGACGACTCGGATTCGGCTCCCACGTGTTTCGATGTCGGCACGCCGCGCGATATCGATCATCGCCGCCGGGACCTCTTCTGGGGGCGCGTCGACCCAAACCTTCATCAGTGCGGCGTTCTGTTCTGCGGTGGCCGGGCTGTCGACGTCGATCCAGACGACCAGCGGACCATCGGCCGCGGCGCCAAGTGTGAACCCAACTGCTTCGACATCGGCGAGCGCCGACGCCCGGTCACCGATCGCGCCGAGGCGTGCGAGGGCGTCGCGCCAACGAGGCGGCGCGACGAAAGCACCCGCAATCGGCGCTGTGCCCACGGTCGACCATAGCGCGTTGAACTTATGGTCATCGAAGAGGGCAGGCGCCTTTCCGGACGCGGCGGCGAGGAACTCAGCGACGGTGCTGCCCGACCCGGTCACCACCGTACGATCGTCGACTGCCGCGAGCGCGCTTCGGCCATCCCGGCTGAACAGCACCGGTCCGGCGGGCGTCATCCGACGGTCGATCGTGCTGCCGCGGCGTTCGACCAGGGCTTGATAGCAGCGCGCGAGCGCCTCGGCGTCCACGTCGCCGCGACCGCGAAGCAGCAGGCCGACCGACGAAAGTGGCTCACCTTCGGCGCCACCGGCCCAGACCGTCAGCTCCTCGATCGAGGTTCTCGGGTCGAAGTCACAGGCGACTCCGATCTCGTCGAGCCCTGCATCAAGTGACAGCGAGTCCAGAAGGTTCAGTCTCATTGGCCCATCGGCGATCGCTGAGCCGTCGATCCGCACCACCGCGACGGCGGTGTGGGGAAGCTGTTCGAGGATGCGACTGCTTCGCTCGATACGCCCGTGCCGCGCCAGGAGAACGATCACCGCGATCGTCGCCCCGGTGACGAGTAACGCAACCCTGGTCGAGCGAGTCACCGATTCAGGGTAGGAAGTTCTTTTCACCTGGCAACCGGGCGTGCTAACGCGTGCCCATGCCTTGGCGCCGGATGCGGCTTCGCAACGCGCAAGTCTTTGCCCGCTGCGACGACCACGGCGAGCTTCTCACGACAGACGGTCGTGTCGAGGTTCGCTATAAGCCCCACGATGGACGCGCCTACTACGCGGCGGCGTCGAACCTCAAGGCTCCCAAGGACCCTGGCCCGATCGAGGCCGACGCCTTCTGCGGGGAAGCCGAACCCGTTCAGAAAGGCAAGAAGGCCAAGACCAAGAAACGACCGTCGAGTGCCGTCGTGGCAGCGCCCGAGACACCCACAGGCAAGGAGCTGCTCGCGTACGGAGATGGCGCATGCAGTGGCAATCCAGGCCCTTCCGGGGTCGGTGTCGTCGCTCTTTGGGACGACCAACGACGTGAGCTGAGCGAGTACTTGGGAGAGGCAACGAACAACATCGCCGAGCTCACCGCCGTGCTCAGGGCGGTCCAGCTAGCCCACGAGCTCGACCGCCCGCTTCGCCTCTACACCGATTCCAAGTACGCGATGGGCGTACTAACCCAGGGATGGAAGGCCAAAGCCAACAAGGCCCTCATCGCAGAGATTCGAGAGTGGCTCGAGCGCCATCCCGATACCGAGTTGTTTCACGTGCGAGGTCACCAGGGCGTGCCTCTCAACGAGGCCGCGGACGAGCTCGCGGTACGTGCAGTTCGCGATCGATCCTCTACGGGTTGGCAGCCAGCGTAATCCGGGCCGCATCTTCGAGCGTAGTGAACCGGTACCCGGCGTTTCGAAGGTCGCGAACCACCGCTCGAAGAGCGTCGATTTTCGCCACTGCGTTCCTCCGCAGATCGGGTCGGTGGGGAACGAACGCACCCAGTCCGTCATCCGCTGCGTCAGCGACGTCAAAACCATGGAGCTCGATCTGGATGAAATCACGTCCTCGCATCCCGAGCGTGAGTGCTCGGGCGCCGCGCGAACCCGCAGTGACCAGCGCGGTCCCAATGAATGGAAGCCCGAGGCGGGTGACGCCGATCGGGAGTTCGACGATCCCCGATCCTCGCCGCCAGTAGGGCTCACCAACCCGGTAGGGCTTCCGCGGTGCCACGCAGACGTTGATCGGGCCAACGATGCTCTGGCTCGTCCGACCGCGCGCGCCCATCCAGGCGAGCACCGCGAGCTTGGCTGCGTAGTAGGTCGGAGAGGAGAAGACACTCGAATCGTAAGCAAACCCAAGCTCTTCGAGCTCCCGGAGCATCTTGTCGTTGATCGTGTACCCGGGCGCGCGAAAACCCGTTGGCCGGCGCCCGCAGGCTTCTGCGATCGCGTCCGAGCCACGCTCGATATCCGATCGAATGGCTTGCCTCGGCCGCCTCGATAGGTCGTAGTGATGCGAGAACGAGTGGTTGCCGACCTCGTGTCCGTCTTGACTCAGCCCGCGAAGGGTGGCGCGGTTCTTGTCGCGTGCGAGATCCGCCCCGATGGCAAAGAACGTCGCGGCGATCTGTTCTTCCGCGAGCCAGTTCTGGATCCTCGGGAGGCAGCGGTCGTAAACGGCGTGCTTCGCGTCGCCGGTCGGCACATCCACCCCGTGAATCGCGGCGTAGCAACCGACTTCGTCGAGGTCCACCGAGATTGCCGCAAGCTTGGTCATTTTTGCACTCGAATCGCGATGATGAGCTTGGCAAGATGGGTCATCACGCCCGGAACACGGCGCAACAACCCGACCGTTGGCGGGCGTTTCTCGCGAACTGAAACCGGGATCTCACAGACTGCGAGACCCTCGCGCTCTGCACGAATCACCAACTCCGAGGCGAACAGATCCTTCTCGGCGACGCACGTGCGGGCGACCGGTGCCACCGCGTTGCGACGGAACGCCTTTAGGCCGTGTGTGTCGGTCCCGCGAAACCCGAGCGTCCACCGCAAGAGCAGATTGATGGCCCGCGTACCCGCCCGTCGACTGAGGGGTCGCCCATCGTCCGCACCCTCCATCGCCTTCGAACCGACCACTAGGTCGACTTCGTTGTCATCGAGCAGTTGGAGCGCCCGCGATAGAAAGTCGAGGTCGCAAAGATCGATTTCCTCGCAGACGACGATGTCTCCGTGTGCGTCCAGGATCCCATCGCGGAGCGCTCTCCCGTAGTTGGGCTCCGACGTTTGCCGCATGCGCACCCGATCAAACCGCTGACCCAACTCCTCGGCCAACGTTGCGGTCGCGTCGCTCGAGCCGTTCTCTGCAAGGACGATCTCGTATGACCGTCCGATCGCATCGAGTCCGCCGACGAGGCCCTCGACGGCCGTGCGGATCATGTCCTCCTCGTTGTACACAGGAATGACGATGCTGAGCTCGGGCGGGTTGTTCTCTTCCATCGCGCTGTCAGACCAAGTGGCACACCATGGCATGCGCGGCATCGAGCGTCGCGGTCAGCGATGCGAGGCAAGCCGGGAGAGCCGCGGTCTGCCCTTGGCCCACCCGCACACTTTGTTCGGGTGCGTCCAGGCAGACCGAGCCCGCCAACACGGTGATCGACCGCAACGCGGGTGCGGCGGGTAATTCAACTCGTCCCGTGCCGGAAAGGCGGGAGACCCTGAAAACCGCGGAGGCGAGTGGTCCATCTTCGCTGATGATCGGTTCCAGACGCGCGGCCTTGTCGAGGTCAGGCACGCCCGCACGCGTTCGAATCGCGCTAAGGAGTTCGCTCGTTCCGGGACGATCCCATCGCGTCACCGCGAGTGCCCGTGCCTCATGAAGCGCGCGCCGCCTTCCCGTCGGATCGGGTTGGCCCTTCTCGTCGTAGCGTCGGTTCCAATCCCAGTATCGGTAGGTGACCCCGCGCTTCTCCGGCAGAACTCGCTGAGGCTCGAGCAGCGTGACTCCCCGCCCCACCGCATGTGGCGTGCCGGGCTCGATCACAAAAGCGTCACCAGGCTGCACCGGCACGAACTGCAAGAGGGCGCTCAAGTCAGCCTGGGCGGCTAACGCCTGCTCGACTTCGGAGCGCCCGACGCCCTCGACGAAGCCCAGATAGAGGCCCGCATCTGCCCGCGCGTCGACCACGTACCACGATTCCGGCTTGCCACTCTGGTCGGAGTCGAGCGCGGGGTCATCGTCGCTCGGATGGATCTGGATCGACAGGTCGTCGTCGGCGTCCAGCAGTTTGACCAGTAGCCCGGTCGAGCCGAGCGGCTTCTCGCGACCGAGCCAAGCCTCGGGGTCGGCGCGGATCACGTCATCGAAAGGGGGCCCGCCAACCACCAAGCTCGGGAAGTCGGGCTCGACCGAGAGTTCCCAGGACTCGCCGACCACCCCGGTCGCGGCGAGCTCGAGGTCTCGCTTCAAGTGGCCAGCAATCCGAGTGCCCCCCCAGGGCGTCCGGGAGGGCGGCGTGAAGTTGTCCGGCTGGAGCAACAACGGACGGCGCCAGTTTTTTGCACCTACTTTATCCCACATGTAAGGTGGCCTTTGAATCCTATGGTACCCGCCTAGGGAGGTTTGCGATGGGCTATCTCGGAAAAGAACGCCGTATTCATCGGGTCTTCGTGACTCGAAACAGCGAATACCACGTACGACGGAACGTGTGCGTGGGGGTTCGTGACCGTCGAAGTGGAGAGTGGCTTGGGGGTCATTTGGCGCTCAGGAGCACGGTCTCGGGCGGCCTGAAGTTCCACGACAACGGCGCGATCAGCGCGTCCGAGGGCCTGCCGACCGTCGGCGAGTCGCGTTTCTTCATCGCGTCCGGCCGCGATCTGATCACCAGTCCCGTCCTGAACATCGAGCGACCCGCGCGCCAGACGGTGCACGCGTACCCGATGTAAGCACCCTCGCGGGGCGAATGCTATATCGACCGGCGTGCCGTCCGAGCTGAAAACCATCCGCGTCGTCGCGGCGCTCGTCGAGCGAGACGGACGCTACCTCATCACGCAGCGACGCGAGAACGCCGTCCTCCCTCTGCTTTGGGATTTCCCAGGCGGGCGCGTCGAAGAGGGCGAGTCCGACGACGACGCGCTCGTTCGTGAAGTCGAAGAACGGCTAGGCGTGCAAGTCACGGTCGGTCAACTGATCTCGTTCGTCAATCACCCGTACGAACGCTACGCGGTCGACCTCTACCTCTACGAGTGTCGTCTTCAGAGCGAGAACCTCTCCTGTCGCGCGGTGAAGGACTACGCCTGGGTTTCCTCCGAGGAAATGGAGAAGTACCCGTTCACGCCCGTCGACGAGGCGTCGATGAGCAAGCTCCTCGGCGAGTCGTAACGGCCTCGTTACACGTCGTAGAACATCGGTGCACGCTGACGAACGAATCGCAAGGCGAGTTCGCGAGCTTCGTCCGAAAGGCCTTCGAACTGCACGCCCATTCCAGGCTCCGATTCCGAAGCGAAGTCCATCGGGTCTCGAACGAACCGAACGTAACCGTCACATTCGAACTCGAAACCACCGGGAAGCGTGACGAGCATCGAGACCGATGTGTCTTTGTCGAGCGACTCGTAGGTCGCGAGGAAGACGCCCCCGTGGGCGATCTCGCCACTGAAACCGACGTAGAAGTTTGACTGAGTCGTCGCGCCGAGGTTCGCTTCGATCCGGCGGCGGTCACCGACTGGCACGGGCGCGGGTGGTGGAAGCATCGACGTCGGGATGGCCGCGCTCTGCGGGCCGGAAGGCCGCGATGACATGGGGGCGCCAGTCACCGGCCGGCTCGAGATGGGCCGCGCTGCGGGAGGAGCGCTCGACGGCTGTGCTGCTGGGGCGACCGATGCTGCCGGCCGTGACGATGATACCGATGTCTTGATCACCGGCGGTGCGGACGAGGGCTTGAGGCTCGGGGGCCGCGAAGGTGGGGTCGACGTGGGGGGGCGCGATACTGGGGCACCACTGGCGGCCGGCGCTCTCGAGGAGGGCGAGACGGACGTAGGGCGCGACGACGTGGGCGGCGCGCTTGGGGGTCGACTCGGGGGCGCACTTGGCTGGGCGCTTGGCCGTTCGCTGGCCGCTTGGACTTCGGGCCGGGCGCTGGGTCGATTGGTGAGCGGGAAAAGCTGACTGATGACCTCGGCAATCCCTTCGGTCGCGATCAGGACCCCACCGTGTTCGCTCTTGACGTCCTGGAGCAGGGCAAGGGTCTGGCTGAGGGTACCGAGCGCGTTCTTGACGCATGCTTTGCCGTCTGGCTCCGTCGATGCGAACTGCGCTTCGAAGAGTGCGCCGACCGCCCGTGCCACATTTTGAGCCACCTCGAGCACTTCGTCGGGGATGTCTGCCTCTTGCTGGAGCGCTTCGAGCGTCTTTCCGAGCGATTCGCGAGCGCCTTTGGCCTCGTTCGCGCCTGAGTAACCCATCGTCGACCTTTCCCCCGTTTGCCTCGCCCTCAGAATACCGGGAGTCCCCGCTGGGTCAAAGCTCCTTCACGAACACGATACGGGAGCGGCCAGGGCCGGCGTAGTCGGCCACTTCGCTGCTTTCGAAACCCATCGAGTGGTGAAACCGCACGGGGCCCTCATGGCCCTCGGCCGCCAACGCTTTGATTCGCTTCATCCCGGCGGCCCGGCAGCGTTCGGTGAACTGCTCGTAGAGCGCCTTTCCGACGCTTCGACGTCGGTGGTCGGGGTGAATCCCGACCAGGTGGACGTAGCCAGTGGCCGAAGGGGCCGGCACGAGAAAGCCGAGAAGGAAGCCGATCACCTGCCCATCCTGGTCCGCGACGAGCGCGTGCTCTCCGAACTCATAGAAGAAGATCGGGTCGGCTCTGCGACCTGCGGGCCCTCCCCACCACTGGTCGAGCACCGAGATGATATAGTCGTAGTCGACTTTGGTGAGACCCCGGATCTCC
>JBCCEK010000009.1:0-46526 GCA_039030295.1 Myxococcota bacterium
AGCTCTTACCTCACCCTTTCACCCTTACCGCGCGGCCTCACGGCGGCGAGGCGGTTTGCTTTCTGTGGCACTTTCCTCGGGGTCGCCCCCACCAGGCGTTACCTGGCATCCTGTCCTGTGAAGCTCGGACTTTCCTCCCGTACGCCAAAGCGCACCAGCGATCGCTTGAACCTATCTAACCAGCAGAAGGTAAGTCTGTCGTGCAAGGCCTGCAACTACATCGACGTGCCAGCGGATCCGCCCATGCCGCCAGCACCCGCGCCTGCGCCGCCGCCCATGCCGCCCACGCCCGCGTTGCCACCGACGCCCGCGCCACCGCCGACGCCTCCAGCGCCGCCTTGGCCACCTGCTCCGGCGCTGCCGCCCATGCCGCCGACGCCTCCCGTTCCAGGATCGCCGCCAGTGCCACCAGTACCGGCCGGGCCACCTGTGCCGCCAGCGCCCCCGGGTCCACCGTCGGGCATGCCGGCGTCGGGAACACCGCCGTCGAACTCAACCACGCGTTCGCAGACTTGCGTCTGGCACTCCGCACGCGCGAGGCTCGAGCACGGAACGATACGGCCGTCGGCGCACTTGAACTCCTGACAGCAAGAGAGTGTGTCGGCGGGGTCCTGGCATAAAGCAACCCTCCCACTCGGACAGACGGTTTCGACTCCGCTGGTGCCCGAGCACCCGAGCGCCAACAGCGCCAACCCCACGAACGCGCGTACGTACATCCCCCGACAATTCTAGGATATCAGGCGGTTGACCCCAAATCCTTCCGAGGCGAGGCCCCAAACCGAGCACGAATTGGCTCAAAGAAGCGTTCGAGGTCTGCGGAATCACCGATGATGTAGAGAAGCGGAAGCAAGCAGGCGAGTGTCTCGAGCAAGTACTGCTCGTCGTACCAGCCGACGAGGAACTGGATCGCGAGCCCCGCCATGACCATCAGAATCATCGCCACCACGTAACGCAGACGCTCGATCGCCACAGGCGCCATCAGGACGACGAAGCTGTAGTAGTAGCAGGTGAGTTCGAAGAACCCGATGATCAGGATCGTACTGCTCGCAAGCACTGCCCAGCTCGGCATCCGTCTCGCTGCCGCGGCGAGCAGCACGAACATCCCAAGCAGGAGAAGGGCGTGCAGCCAACGTCGATCATGCTTGGTCTGCTTGCGGATCTTCTTCCAGTTCGACCATGGATCTTCGAGGCTCGAATTCTTGGTGTAGCGACCAACCTTGCTCGGGCGATAGGAGAGGAGTGTCGGGAGGCCCATGTGGTTGGTGAGTGGGGTCTCCGCGTGTTTCAGCGTGTTGCCCAGGAAGTCGGTATGCGCCCCCGTCCCGTTGATCGCGACGCTTGCCGAACACAGCACCAACACGCCGATGAGGCCGCCGGCGATGAATCGCTTGTCTTCTCGGTTGAGCCAAGGACGATCGATCTTCTTCCGCCGGATGAGGCGGTCGACAATGGCCGCGCCAGGCCCGCCGGCAAGGGCCGCCGGAAACAGCCGCAGGAGGGCGCTCCACGACAGAGCAATGCCGGAGAGCATGGGCCACCCCTTCTTCAGGAGGCAGACCGCGGCGACCGCCATGAAGAACCACGGGACGCGGGCGAAACTGCCACCTGTCCAGAAGTAGGCCCAGGGGTACCCGGTCCCCCATATGAGTACTCCGAGAGCACAGGCGCGGAGCCCGAAGGCCCATAGGATCATCAAGAACGCGCCTGCGTATAGCAACAGATCGATCATCGCGTAGCGAAGGATGCGTGCTCGGAACGTCGACATGACTTCGCCGGCGACGCGAACCGTGGGGTTCTTGGGCACCTGCGCTTCCCAGCCTACGTTCGTGAGCGCGGCAGCGACCATGTTCGAGATCGGGCTGGCGTTGTACCCATGATCCATGACCATGTCGCGCCACCACGAGGTCCCCATCACGGTCCGGAATGACCGTGCGTCTTGTTTGAACGCCTCCCACCGCTCGGGGGAGAAGTGCTCTTCGCATGACTTCTCGTACCGACGAACGTCGTCTTCGCTGAGGAAGTGGAGCCGGTTGTCGGTGAGGTCGCGAATCTTACGCTTCTTGAGGTCGCTGGCGCCCCGGTCTTGGTAGTCCGCAGCGAGGACGCACTCGTAGAGCCGCTCGTACTCGTTCTCTTCGAAGTACTTTGAGCCGATGTAGTAGTGGAAGGTGTCCCAGTAGTGGACGATGCGCGAACTGTGGTAGACGCCAAAGTTCACCCACGCCGCTGCGCATGCGAACACCACGCAGACAAGCGCTCCGCGCTCCCACAGCACGGACGACGCCTTCTTCGTAGCGATTCGCCATGCTCCGACGGAGAGCCAGACCGCGAGAAGGGCCAGAACGACGTAGATCCCCCACTCGGCAAACCAAGGCGCATGCTTCGCCCCATAGAATCGATAGGTCGAGAGGCCGAGCATCGCCAGGGCAAGCGCGACCGCAACGCCGAGCAACTTTCGGTGCTCGGTCGACCAAAAGAGCGCAACGAAGAACAGGAGGCCGAGCAAGGCGAGACCGAACCGGTAGCGGTGGTCTCGTTTCTTCATGATGTTCTTCCAGAGCCAGCTCGAGGTCGCCTTGATCTCGACGGGCGGTGGCCACTTTGCGGGCGGTTCACAAAACGCTTGGATCTCGCTGAGGCTGTAGAAGTTGTCCCCGCCTCGCGCGCGGACTCGGAGGAACCGACCGTTGCCTGATAGGCCGCGGACGCTTCGACGGCGCATCCCCTCCCCGCGAATGGGGTCGGCAGTCCAGAGCTGCCTGAACACCTGGCCGTCGTCGGAGAGTTCGACGATGTACTCGTCGTTGTTGTCACCTTGCAGATCGATCGTGGTGACGGTCGTCGGCTCGCCGAGGTCGAACGTGACGAACCCGTCGGCTTGGATCACCGACGTGAGTTCGGTCTCCCAAGGGTCTCCCTCGGTGGCCATGACGCCGTTCGTCAGGCGCTGGCTCGCCGTGGAACCGCGGACCCCAGAAGGACGCTTGCCGGCCAGCAGATTGCCACCCGGACACGCGGGCTCCTGCGCAGCGACCGAGGCGCTCGCCATCAAGACAAGGAAGACGGTGGTGGCCACTCGGGTCACGACGGCGCGCACCGTACGCAACGGAGACACGGCTGACAAGTCGGCGGCCGTCATTCGAAAGAGTCGAGATCGACCCGAAAAATCAGGAACGGCGGGCTCAGTGGCATCATGAGCAGAGACGAGCTGATATCGCTGTAAATTGCGTAGAGGGATCCGTCGGCCGGCCGCACAGTGGAGGTCCCCGCTGGGGCAGTCGTCGCCGTGATGGTCGCGGTCGCCCAGTCATCCTCGGAGACGATGCGGAAGATCTCGCCCGGGCTCACGATCGCCAGGTAAAGGTCGCCATCGAGGAAACTCATGCCGTCCGCTGAACCAACCAGCTCGGGGGTGGTGGTGATGCCGGAGATGTCGGTAGGATCGGCCCGATCGATGCGAAGGAGGCGCGGCGTGGTCGCCGGCGCGAAGGTCTTCGACAGCAGAACGAACGCGTCGTCCTCGGTGACCGCGATGCCGTTCCCGCCGAACTGGGCGTTGTCCGACGCGAGAAGGGGATCGTCGGCCCAGGTCTCCACGGTGCCGACATCGGCATCGGCTCGGTAGATTCGCGGGTTTGCCGAATCACTGACGTACGCCAGGCCTCCCGCATCGAGCGCGATGTCGTTGCAGGTTGATCCAGACGCTGCGTCTTCGAGGTTAAGCGCGAGGGTGCGGTCGCCGGCCTCCAGATCAAAGACCCATACCTGCTCCATCACGACGTCGACACGTCTCGCGCAAACCCAGAGGCGCCTCGCTGCGGAATCGGCCACCATCCCGAGTGTTCGCCAGCTTTCGCCCGCCGGGGGGTCGAAGAAGATCGATTCGGTGCCGTCGGATGCGACCTGCGTGATGCTCCCCTGGGTCTCGCTACCGACGTAGAAGCTCTGTCCCTCGGCGTCGAACGTCCCGCTTTCCGGAACGAGCTCTGGGTCCTCCAACACGTACTCGTCGAGAAGGCCGGATCCGCCTGCGCCGCCGCCGCCTGCGCCCGCGTTCCCCGTGGAATCATCGCCACAACCAACCCATAGGCCGACTGCCATTGCCAAAGCCAAGTAACGCACGTGACACCTCCAACGTTCGATGGCGGACCCTAACAGACGGTCGCCGTTGGGATCCAGTGACCGCAGCGCCCATAAAAAAGGGTGCCGCCCGACGGCGACACCCTCCCCCCTGTGGCCCTTGGAGTGGCGACTAAGTCACGTAATCTTTGAGTCGGTCGACGCCGCGAAACTCTTGCAGCCTGGCGAGGCCGGCGGTCTCGACCTGCCGAACACGCTCCCGGGTGAGGTTCATGATCTCACCGACTTCTTCGAGCGTGATGCCACCGCGGTCGGCAACGTCGAGCGCGCAAGTCTCGGTCATCTCCCATATTTCAAGATCAGGGAAGTTGAGCTTGATCGAGCCCCGAACCGGGTGGACGTCGATGTAGAGGTGGTACTTGCAGGATACGAACGGGCAAGGGCGTTCCATGTCCTTGCACTCCGATCGGCTTCTCGGTTTCCAGTAGTCGGTCTCCGGGTAGAGCTCCCGACCTCGATTGAGCTCCGCTTTGCTGAGACGCCGAATCGAGATGGTGCGAGCGCGTGCCCTCGAACGGCGCTTTCGCCGCCCCCGACGCTCGTCTTGCCCGGGCTCTGCGAGCGCGTCCGCGAGGGACTCGCTTTCCGCCGACTCGGCCTCTGATTCTGCCCCCGCATCCTTCTTCAAACCTGCTGCGTCCTTCATTGGTCTTTCCCCCTCCAATTTCGTCAGACAGCCGCCCGGGCCATGCGTGCGCGCATCGTGAGGCGCCGCTCGATGACCTCGAGCTTCTGGACGAGCTCTTTGCCGAGCTCGCGAACTTCGTTCAGTGCATCGTTGACCCCAGGGTCGTCGCCGCCTTCTCGCCGCTGCTCCTCGACCGCGGTCTCGATCGCCTGGTGCACCCGGTTGAGTTGCCGGCTGAGCGCGTCGATATCTCCGCGCACGAAGAGGAACTCCTTCTGGATTTCCTCCATCGTGAAGCCCTGGTTCATGAGCCGACGGATGTGGTCGATCTGCCGGACCGCCGTGGCCGGGTAGAGGCCCTGCGACCCGCGATGCTTGCCCTTGCGCCCCACGCGAACGCTCCGCGGGAGGAGTCCGAGTTGCACGTACTTCCGGAAAGTCGCCTCCGTGAGTCGTGACCCGCGCGCCGTGAAGGCATCGACGATCTGCTGGACGCTCATGCCGTTCGCATTCGCCAGCTCAATCTCTTCGAGTTCGTGGTCGGACCAGCTCTGTTCCGGTTCTCGATGGCCACGATGTTGTCCTCTAGGTAGAGTCATTTGAATAACTTATAGCGAATGTATTCTATTGAAAATAATCATGTCAACGCTAAAGTGTGCAAAGTGATAACCATCTGAAATCATGAAATATAATTCCCTATCGAATCGAAGGTCGACAGATATTCCGATCGAACTTCGGCACGGACGATCCCCCAACCCGGGTTGGAACACCGGGGTCCGCCCCGACCCTGGTTGGAATGTCGGACCGATCCCCCGACCCTGGTTGGCCCTACCCTGGAATGTCGGACCGATCCCCCGACCCTGGTTGGCCCGACCCCAGGTGACCGTGACCGCCCCGACCCTGGTTGACCCAAACCGACTGGAACGCCCCGACCCTGGTTGGCCCGGACCGACCGGATTGGCGTAGGACCGGTTTTCGCGGTGCGAGGCCTAAAGAGCTGGAATCGTTGGGGTTGGAGGGCGGCGGAGTGACCCCGATAATTGACGGGGGGGCGGGGAGGCGGTAGGGCGGGGACGAATGGATTCTCGGGCGTTTCGACGGTTTCGGCGGAACAAGGGGGCGCTAGCGGGGCTGGGGTTGGTGGTTGCTGTGACCCTGCTGGGCATTGTCGGACCCTGGTTGGCCCCGTTCGACCCCGGCGAGCAGTTCCCAGACCTGCTGCTCGCGAGCGGGCTTCCTGCGGGGCCTGACGCGTCCCCTGGGCACTGGCTTGGCGGAGACCTCTTGGGTCGCGACGAGTTGAGCCGGCTCCTGACCGGCGCGCGGGTCTCGATGATGGTGGCCTATATCGCCACCGCCATCGCAGTCGTGATCGGCGTCACCCTGGGCCTGGTCTCCGGCTACGTGGGCGGCCGCCTCGATGCTGCCCTGATGCGCGGCGTGGACATCGTCCTCTCGATGCCGTTCCTGCTGCTCGCCATCGTGATGCAACGAGTCTGGGACAAGCCTGGCATCTGGACGATCTGCGTCGTCCTCGGGGTGCTGAGTTGGACGACCCTCGCGCGCATCACCCGGGCCAAGACGATGGAGGCCCGCGAGCTCGACTACATCGAGGCGGCGCGCGCGCTCGGTCTGCGACACGTGCGTATCCTCCTCCGACATGTCCTCCCGAACGTTGCCGGCCCAATCATCGCCATCGCGACCATCCTGGTGGCGCGCATGATCATCGCCGAGAGCGCCCTGTCGTATCTCGGTCTCGGGGTCCGACCGCCGACGTCGAGCTGGGGCTCGATGCTGAGCAACAGCCAGTCCCTCTTGCTCGGCGTGCCGAGACTCACCCTCTACCCCGCTGTGCTGATCAGCATGGCGGTGTTCGGTTTCAACCTCTTTGGGGAAGGACTACGCGATGCGTTCGACCCCAAAGACTAGTCCCGCCATCCCAGGTTGGGTTGGAGGACTCTTGACCCTAGTGGTCGGCGCGTTCCTGCTTGGGTGGGCCGTGACGCATCTGCCGAGCCCGCCCGAAGGCCCGCGGTTCGTCGGGTCGGGCAACGACGCACCCCGGCCTGGTGGCACCTTCATCTTCGCCGAAGGCAGCAACATTCACACGCTGGACCCGGCGTTCGCCTACGACACCCTCTCAACCGCGGCCTGCCGGCTCCTCTACGACGCACTCCTCGACTACGACTTCGACGGCAACTTCGTGCCGAGCCTCGCAGCGGAATTGCCGACGGTCACCGATGAAGGCCGGACCTTTCGCTTCAAGCTGCGCGAGGGTGTTCGCTTCCACAATGGACGCGAGCTCACGGCGCACGACGTGTCTTGGTCGATGCACAGGCTCCTCAGTCCCAGCATTGGATCCCCGGGATACCCGTTCTACAAATCGATCCGCGGCGCCGAGGCCTATCACAAAGGCGAGGCCACCAGCATCGAGGGTATCGTCGTGATCGACGACAGGACCGTCGAGTTTCAACTCCACGAAGCCGACCAAACGTTCCTGAATGCAATAGCGATGCCGTTCGCATCTCCGCTTGCCAAAGAGCACGTCGAGCCCCTCGAGGCGGCCGAAGGTCCGACGGCGGTCGGTCGCAATCCCGTTGGCACGGGCCCGTTCTCCCTTCGCCGATGGGAGCGCGGCGTACAGGTCGAGTTCGATCGCTTCGACGACTACTGGAACCCCATGGCACGCGTCGATCACATGGTGTTCCTCGAGAACATCTCTTCAGACGTCGCGAGCGCACGTTTCCGGAACGGCGACCTCGATATCATCTTCCGCCCGAGCAAAGTCAACCGGCTGTTCCTACGAGACTCGAAGCCCTGGGCGCCGTACGTCACCGAAGTACCGTCGGCGGGCGTGTTCTCACTCACGCTCAACTGTGGACTCCCACCGCTCGACAACGTGCACCTCCGTCGCGCGATCGCGTACGCAGTCGATCGCTCGAAGCTCGAACGCCTCGACCCGGGAAAGGTGATTCCCGCGACCCAGGTACTGCCCCCCACCCTGCCCCCCTACGACCCCGACCTGCCCGAGGGTCAGAAGTACGACCTCGAAGCGGCCAAAGAGGAGATGCGGCTCGCCGGGTACCCGGATGGTCTTCCTGAGCCCATCGAGATGTGGGTGCGCTCCGACGGCGAGGCCCTGTACGCCCAGCTGTTCCAGCAAGACCTCAAGGCGATCGGCATCGAGGTCGAGCTCAAGATGGTCACGTTCGCGACCTATCTCAAGGAGGCCGGGCGGCCGCGTGTGGTCCAAATGGCGTTCAGCGGCTGGCACCAGGACTTCCCGGATGCCTCGAACTTCATGGATATTCTGTTTCACAGCCGCTCGATCCACCCGGAGAACTCGGAGAACCGGTCGTTCTATCGAAACCCTAAGCTCGACTCGATTCTCGACCGCGGCCGCGCCGAAGTCGACCGCGCGCGGAGGCTCGAGTTGTACGCGGAAGCCAACGCGATCCTCGCGACCGACGCGCCTTGGGTCTTCCTCTACTACCCAGTCGACCTCTTCGCTTGGCAACCCTACGTGAAAAACTTTCGACCCCATCCCGTGTGGCTCAACGAGTACCGGAATATCTGGCTCGACCTCCCTCGGCGTCGAGTGAGCCAGTCGACGTACGAGGTTGGCGCGGAGGCCGAGCCATGATCCGTTTCTTGCTGAAGCGCGCCTTCTGGGGGCTCGTCGTACTGCTCTCCGTACTCACCCTCGTCTTCTTCCTGATCTTCGTCGCTGGAGACCCCGCGGCAACCGTCCTCGGTCCCCAAGCCCGGGCCGAGCAGATCGCAGACTTCGAAGCCAAGAAGGGCCTCGATCAACCGGTGGTAACCCAGTTTCTGAGCTACCTCGGCGTCGCCCGCTGCGTCCGAAAAGACTCGCCCAAGTACCAGGACGAGGCGGGCAACCGCGGCTTCTGCGGTGTGCTTCAAGGCGACCTCGGCGAGTCCTACTCCCACCACGAATCGGTCGCAAGCGTGATTCGATACCGCCTCCCGCGCACGCTTCTCCTGGCGTCGATTGCGATCCTCTTCGAACTCCTGATCGGCCTCACGGCGGGAATCTTGGCGGCGCTTCGCCACAACCGTTGGTCCGACACGACGATCATGTTCGGGACGTTCCTTGGCATCAGTCTTCCGACCTACGTCACCGGGCCGCTCGCGCTCCTGGTGTTCTCGTTCCTGCTCGGCTGGTTCCCGTTCGGGGGCTATGGTGTCGATCCGCTCGACCACATCTATCATGGTTTGCTCCCGGCATTCATCCTCGCCATCGCGGGGGCTGCGACCTACGCGAGAGTGATGCGCGGTGAACTGATCGAAACCATGCGGTACGACCACGTTCGGACCGCGCGCGCCAAGGGCATGCGTCCGGGTCGCGTCGTGATCCGACACGGCCTTCGCAACGCCCTCCTTCCGGTCGTCACCCTCGTTGGCCTCAGCCTTCCACTGCTGGTGGGCGGCGCGATCATCACCGAGAAGATTTTCGCTTGGCCTGGCCTAGGGCTCCTCACGATCGAGGCGATTCATTCGCTCGATGCCCCGGTAATCATGGCTGTCGTTCTGATGTTCGGCATTGCCGTCCAGGTCGGGAACCTGCTCGCAGACGTCGCGGTTGCAGCACTCGACCCGCGTATCCGACTCGAGGATTGAACGCCTCAAGACGGGCGCTTGTGGCGAGGCCGCACCGGGTAGATCACACGGTCGCCATCGCGACGTGGCGCGAGCACGGCCAGCGCCCCGAGCTGGATCTTTTTTCTACGCGCGTCGGCGAGTTTGAGGATGGAGACCCCGTCGCCCCCGAGGCTCTCGATCTTGCAGAGCCCGAACTTGGGGTGGTCGAGCCAGTCGCCTTTGGCCGGGGTGTACTTCACCTCGTGCGTCGTGGCCTCGGCGGAAGCCTTGGCCGCCATGGCCCAGGTCACACCCGTCGTCGCCGACTCGGACTTCGCCTGGGCGACCGCAGCGGACGCGGCCGCCTGCCCCTCGACAAGCCCACCGTCCCACAGATGAAGTCCGGTCGCCTCGTCCCGCGTTCGCGTCAATGTCACCCCTTCGAGCTCGACCATCCGAAACTCGAGCGCGAAGACCCGCGCCTCGACGAGATGCCCCCCGAGGACCCGATACCCCTCGCCTCGTGGGCTCACCGTCGCGTGCAGGTGCCAAAACGGCTCGTTGTTGCGGCGCGAGAGGTTTCCCTGGACCGACAGCACTTCGCAAGCGCCGACCCGGTGCTCGGCCTGGTAGGCCTGAGCTTGCTGGTCGTACTCGGTGAGTGTGACCGACTCGAACGCCCCGATCGCAGTGAGCCATGCGGTGTTCAGTTCGTGCGCGAGCGCGAGGTCGGTGAGGGCCTGACGGAGGTCGAGCCCCCGGGCCACGCGTCCGACGAGATGGCGCGTCGAGTCCACTCGGAAAGAAAGGGTCATCCTTTGTTGGCTGCCCGCGCGAGGCGTTCGTCCTTGGCGTCTACTGCGTCGACGAAGAGCTTGAAGTACTCGCCGCCACTCCAAAGCGCGAGGAACAGGCTCAGGTAGAGAAGGATGAGGCCGGCCCCAGCGAAACTGAACTCGGTCTGGTAGAAGCCGAAGTCGACCATGTAGCGCTGGTGGACGATGAGCATGAGGAGCGCGACCATCTGAAGTGCGGTCTTGTCCTTCCCGGCCTGCATCGCCGCCATGACGACTCCCTCGCTCATCGCGATCGTACGGAGTGCGGTCACCGAGAGTTCGCGCGCGATCATGATGATGGCTGCGACGACCCCGAGGAACGGAAGCCTCCCGAGGTACGCCAAGAAGATCAGGGTCGCCATCACCAGAAGCTTGTCAGCCAGCGGATCGAGGAATTTGCCGAGAACGCTGATCTGACCCCAGCGCCGCGCGAGGTATCCGTCGACGAGGTCGGTCAGGGCGGTCCCGATGTACACCATCGCCGCCCAGAAATTCGATCGTGGGGTCCCATCGGCGAGAAGCCACAGGACGACAGGGATCAGTGCGATCCGCAGCATCGTCAGCAGGTTCGGCAGGTTGATGGCATCCTGACGAATCGAGCTTCGCTTGGGTGACTGCTTGGACTCCTGGGCCTCGGCTTCCATCGAGGCGAGATCTAACCCACCTTCGGTCCCGAGTCTGCCGCGGAGTGGCAAATAGTGGCCGACCGCGGCAATTCCAACGCGCCGCGGCTCGCCATCGTGCCGAGGAAGCTTCCCCTAGGGCTTCTTCGTGAACTGGCTCAGGTCGCGCAAGAGCGTCTCGGGCACGGCGATCTCAGGCGGCTCGAGCGACCGCGCCTTGCGGCGGAGCCACCATACGAACCCGCCGATCATGGCCAGCGGCACGAGGGTGAGGAGGATCGTCGTGTCCACGAAGGCCTGTCGGTTCTCCTCGAGGGGCGAAGCGCACGTCGGACACGCCGAGGCGAGCCCCGCCGCGGAGCCGAGTGCCCATGCCATCCACGAGAGCGCCCAGCGCATCAGAGGTACACCAGCCAGTAGAGAAGCGGCCACACGCCCACGACGAAGTACCAGAAGATCTGAGCCGGCCAGAACGTGTACGGGCTGAGCTCGCCTTGGACGAGCTTTCGGTACGTGTAGAGCAGAATCGCGAAGCCTGCGACGACATGGAGCGCGTGCGTCCCGACGATGAGGTAGAAGAAGCCGCCGAGCTGCCCCGATGTGAGGGTCAGCCCCTCCCGAATGAGCGCAACCCACTCCGCCCCTTGAAACACGACGAAGAAGCCACCGAGGACGATGGATGCCATCAACAACGGCTTGACCCGTGGCGAGCGCTGCTTGAACGCGCGGTTGGCGAAGAAAAGACACACCCCGCTAGCGAGCAGGGCCACGGTGTTGAAGGCCGTCTCCTCGATCGGAAGCCTCGGCTGGCCCGGCGGGGGCCAACCACCGATCGCGTTGCTCTTGCCGATGATGAACGCGCTGATGAGGCCGGAGAAGAACATGATCTCCGTGCCGACGAAGATCAGCATGCCCATGACACCGTTCGGGAGGAGCGGCTCGCGCTTGGCCGGCACCTGATAGGGGCGTCCTAGTGCGTCATCCGGCATGTGGTTCCTCCTTTCTCAGTGGTCGCTAGTGTTGTTCGGCACCCTCAGCACCGTGACTCTCGGCGCCGGCCGCTTCTTGTGCCTTGAGGGCGCGGTCGATCTCTTGCTCTGCCGCAACGTTCTGCCAATTGGTGCCCTCGTGTCTCATGACATCTGGGGACACTCCGGCAAAAAACAAGAGCATCAGCATCAACATCGTGATCAGAAGATAGGTGATGTAGCGCTTTTCGATGCGTAGGTGCATGAAGTTGGCCGCCACCAGATAGGCCTTCACGATGGCGATTCCGAATGCGGTGATCAGGGTGATCATCCAGCCTTTGACCGCGTGTGCCCCAACGCCCGCGGCCATCTCTTCGATCGCCGGAGCCACCACGGGGCCGACAATGCTCACGACCAGGAGCGCGAGGAGAATCCCCCAGATCCTGACGTAGTAGCTCTGACCGTGCCCTGTGTGTTCCTCGTGTTCAGCCATCAATCCAACCCGTTCTCGGCCCTCACTTCGCGATGTAGAGAAGGGGAAAAAGGAAAATCCACACGATGTCGACGAAGTGCCAGTAGATGCCGATCAGCTCCACCCTGTGGAGCTCGAGCTGCTTGCGCGCATCGTTGGCGATGATCAGCATGATGATGCACCCGCCGATGACGTGGAGCGCGTGGAGTCCTGCAGCGGTGTAGTAGAACTGCCAGAACCCGTTCGCAGTGATCGTGTAGCCGTGGCTGATCTCGATCGTCCACTCGACCGCCTTGATCCCGATGAAGATCAGCCCCCCTGCGCAAGTGCCGACGAGCCAAGCTGCGGCCTTCTTGCCGTCGCCCTTCTCGGCCGCGTGGTGCGCGAGCACCGCGAACAGAGACGAGGTCAGCAGGACGAATGTATTGATGCCGCCGAACCAAGGGTTGGTGTGCGACGCGTAGTCGGCCCACTCCGGATGGCCGAGTCGGTGCATGAGATACGACATCAGGAGGCCGCCAAAGATGACGATCTCGGACCCGACCACCCACCAAACGGCGAGCTTGCCGGTGGCGATGCCGGTCGCGCTTCTCGTAGTTGCTATGGGTCTCGCACTCATCGGGTCCTCGTCACTCTGCCGGTGCCGTGTCGGGCGGAACGTTCTGGGGCCAGTAGTCCTCTTCGCGGCCGGGGACGCTGTACTCGTACGGGCCGCGGTAACAGTTGGGAAGCCCTTCAGGCCAGTTTCCATGCGGTGGCGGCGAGTCGGCCGTCCACTCGAGCGTATTCGACTTCCAGGGGTTCTTTCCGGCGGGCTTGCCCTTGATGAGGCTCACCACGAAGTTCACTAGGAAGACCACCTGGAATGCCAGCATGACCAAGAGCGCCGTCGTGGCGAAGACGCGCAAGCCTTGAAGGCCCGCAAGGTCGGGGAAGTTCTGGAAGTTGTAGATGCGGCGATGCTGGCCAGCCGCGCCCAGGATGAAGAGCGGAATGAAGATGCAGTTGAACGCGATGGTCGTGCCCCAGAAGTGAATCTTGCCGAGGGTTTCGTTCATCATCTTCCCGAACATCTTTGGGAACCAATAGGTGATGCCCGCATAGAAGCCGATGATGGCAATCGGGAAGAATGTGTAGTGGAAGTGAGCGAGCACGAAGTAGGTGTCATGGAAATACACGTCGGCTCCGCTCGCGCCGAGGAAGATGCCGGTCACGCCGCCGATGAGGAACTCTGCAATGAAACCGAGGGCCCAGAGCATCGGCGTGGTGAGCTGAATCGAGCCCCCATAGAGGGTCGCGATATACAAGAAGAGCATCTCGGCGATCGGGATCGAGATGATGAGCGTCGTGACCGTGAAGACGTTGGCCATCCGCGGGTCGATGCCGGCGACGAACTGATGGTGGGCCCACACGAAGAAGCTGATGATGCCGGTGGCGAACACCGTGAAGAGAATCAGCTTGTAGTTGAAGAGCTTCTTTCGGGCGAAGGTGCACATCACGTCTGCGACGATCCCCATCGCCGGAAGCAGCACCACGTAGACCTCCGGGTGCCCGAAGAACCAGAACAAGTGCTGCCACAGAATCGGGTCACCGCCGCGGCTCGGGTCGAAGAACCCAGTCCCGATCGACTGGTCCATGAAGAGCATGACCGCGCCGGCGATCAACGGCCCAACCGAGGCCATGAAGAGGACGCTTGCGATGACGATCATCCAGAGCACCATCGGAATGTCGTACATCTTCATGCCCGGCGCGCGCGAGTTCATCAGGGTTGTGATGAAGTTGATCCCGCCGAGCAGGAAGGCCACGAACTCCAGTGCGACCGCGACGATCCAAAACTGAGCACCGAGGGGCGTGAGGCTGTATTCGGCGTTCGCCGATAGCGGCGGATACGCGGTCCACGCGCCCGCAAACCCACCACCAGGGACGAAGAACGAAGCGATGAGGATGATCGCGCTGATCAAGAAGACTTGGTAGGAGAGGCGGTTGATCCGCGGGAACACCATGTCATCGGCGCCGATCATGAGTGGGATCAGGTAGTTGCCGAAAGCTGCGATCAGCATCGGCATGGCCACCCAAAAAATCATGATGGTCCCGTGGTTGGTCACCATCGCGTTGTACTCACCCTGCGACACGACCCCGAAGCCCGGGACACTTTGGCCGGGGTACGCGAGCTGCATGCGGAAGACGTACGACATGTAGCCGCCGATCAACGCCATCGCCATGCCGGTGAACATGTACTGCATCGCGATGATCTTGTGATCGGTCGAGAAGACGTACTTGCTCCAGAAGCTCTGCTCGTGGTGGTGGTCGTCGTGCCCGTGTGTATGGGTCTCGTGGGTTTCGATCGTCGCGGTGCTTGCTTCAGCCATGATTCAACCCCTCAGCGCCCCGTCGCCGATGCAAGTGTGGTTCCGCCGCTAGACACCCATGCGGCATGCTCCTCGGGTGTCTCGATGACAACGCGTGCACCCATGATCCCGTGCCCGATGCCACACATCTCCGCGCACTGGATGTCGAACGTGCCGGTCATGGTGGGCTTGAACCAGCCTTTCATGATTCGGCCGGGGATGGCGTCCTGCTTCAACCGCCAGACCGGGACCGAGAAATCGTGGAGCACGTCTTTCGAGACGAGTTCGTACTGGTAGGTGAGCCCCTCTTGGACGTGAAGCTCGTTGAAGGTGTCGATGTCGTCGTCGGTGTCGAGCACACCATCCGGTCCCGGGTGCACAAAGTTCCATGCCCACTGTTGCGCCACGATCCGGACCGTGGCGTCGGCTTCGGGAAGTCGCTGCTTGATGTTGTACCAAACCATGACCGCCATGAAGACGATCACGAGGTCGCAAACGATAATCGCCGCATGGGGCCAAGAAATCCACCGCTTCAGGTTCTTCTCTTCGCCCGTGACGTACTGCGCCCTCGTCCCTTCCTTGCGGCGGTAGCGAAAGATCAGGAAGAAGAACATGATGTAGGCGAGCAGACCCCAGAACCCGACGAAGACAGCGACCAGGGCAATGAGTGAATCGATGTCGCCGGCGAACGACGAACCGACCGGCACGAGCGAGCCGATCATCGAGTCCCCGAGGGGAGCGAAAATACCTTTGATGAAGTCGTAGAGTCCTTGGAGCATCGCGATTCCTCAAGCGCGCAAAATGAAGACGAACACCACCGCGACGAACACGACAGCACCGCCCATCGTCCAGGTGAACCAGAAGCGTGCCTCTTCGTCAGGTTTGCGGTCCTTGCCAGCCATCTAGTCCACCCTCGTGTCTTCCTGGTCCTGTTCAGCCTGAAGCGTGCCAATGTACGCGATCACGTCTTTCATGGCCTGTTCGTTGGGTAGGGTCATCGAGAACGGACGCATCTTAGCACCGGTCACATCATCCGGGTGGGTCCCTCTGCGCCCTGCCTTGAAGTTCTGAAGCTGGGTGAGCAGGTACCAATCACTCGCGTGGTTGAGCGGCGGCCCGTACTCGTCGATGTTTCCGCCTCCATCTTCACCGTGGCACTGGACGCAGGTCGCAAAGTAGATCTTGCCTGTTTCGGGATTGCCGCCTTCGAGCGTCGCGGCAGGTTTGTCCCCGGGAAGGCTCGCCACGTAGGCCGAAACCAGGTCCACTTTTTCGTCGGTGTCCATCGCCCGTGCCATGGGCCACATGCGTTTTCCACCGAGATCTTCAGGGTGCCAGCCCCGATGGCCTCGCTTGAACTTCCGAAGCTGAGCCTTGACGTACCAGCGTTCGAGGCCTGCAATCGCTGGCGCACCAATCACCGGATTGCCCTCTCCCGCGGCGCCGTGACACTGCGCACAACCGTCGTAGAGCTCGGCACGGTACTCGACGCTCTCTTTGTCCTCGCGCATCTGACACGCGACCAGGACAAACGACAACGCACTGACCAGGACAAGTTGGCCGATCGTTTTCATGATCCACCCCCAAGTGACTTCACGTACGCGACAAGCGCTTGCACTTCTTCGTCTGGGAAGTTGTATGGCGGCATCGTCTTGCCATAGCCCTGCACGACCTGGTCCCAGGAGTTGACGATCGAGTTCGCGATGTACGCTTCGTCCGCGATCACGGTCTCGCCGCTGGTCAGCAAGCGTTCCTTGCCGAAGAGCCCGCTCCAGTTCGGGCAAGGCTGCTGACGTTCGCCGTCGACCGCGTGACACGCGATGCAGCCTTTCGAACCGTAGAGCTTCTGCCCCCAACATGCGTGGGGATCGGGAGCGCCTTCGCACTCGGGCGGCATCGTCACCTCACCTGGTACGAAATCGACCGCCCCAGCAAACGACCAGCCGTTGACGGCGGACAGGTCCTCGGAAGGCGTCGCAGCCACGGCGTCGAGCTCTTGTCTCGGCGTTTCAGCCAGGGCAGCCATGGCTTCGTCGATCGTCATGGTCCCGGACTCGAGCGTGGCTTCCTGGGCTTCAGACACGAGTGCGTACTCGTCATCCGGCCAGCTTTGCTCCGCGCGGTCCGATCCACCGCAACCGATCCCGCCCGCGAGGAGCGCGGCGGCGACAGTCAGAATGTGGTGCTTCGTACTCATCCGTTCTTGGCCAATCGGTTGCTCAATGGGTCTGGTGATGGTGTTCACTTCGAAGAAGGCGCGGGTCGCCGATGGGAACCAGCGGAACGTGGCCGAGCCTCCAGAAGACGTACGCGAAGAAGGCGCCGCCGACGAAAAGAAGTGCGCCCACGTCGGCCGGCTGGACCTGGAAGTGACCCGCCTGCGGCAGGATGAACCAATAGATGTCGACCGCGTGCATGAACAGGACCCAGAAACACATCGCTTGAAGCCAGCGCAGATTCTTCTTCTGGACGCGCGAGATCAGCAGCAGGAAAGGCGCGACGAAGTGGCCGAAGATGAGCAGGTATGAAACCGCCATCCAGCCGCCCTCCCACCGCTTGTGGAACCAGGTGGCCTCTTCGGGGATCCCCGCGTACCAAATCAGCATCCATTGTGAGAACGAGACGTAGGTCCAAAAACAGATGAAGCCAAACAAGAGCTTCGCGAGGTCATGGAAGTGGACTGGGTTGAGGGTTTCGCCGACCAAACCCCGCTTGTAGAGGCTGAGGCCGATGAGAATGGTGAGCGCGAGAATGGCGACCGCCGACCCGGCGAAAATCACCACACCGAAGATCGTCGAAAACCAAGCGGCTTCGAGGGACATCAGCCAGTCGAAGGCGGCGAATGTCAGGGCCCCGGCGAACAGGATGAGCGCGGGCGCCGCGAGGCTCTGCATCCGAAGCGTGTGCTTCAGATCGTGATCCTCGTCTTGGCGCCGAGACCACCTGAAGTACGCTAGCGCGATCAGTGTCCAGATCAGGAAGTAGACGACCGCCCGCGTCGTCCAGCCCCGGGTGTTGAGGTATCCCGTCTTGGCCTCGACAACCTCGTGGTGGAGCGCCGCCTCCTGAGGGGTATGGGCGTGCTCCTCGCCGTCGGCGTGCGCACCCTCCCCGTGATCATCGTGATGGTCTTGGGCCTGAGCAACCGTCGCACCTAGCTCGAGGAGGCCGTGCTCTTCTTGGCCATCGTGGTCGTCGTGGTGATCGGAGTCGTGGTGCGCCCCATGCCCACCGGCATCCTGCCATTCTTGGTAGATCGGCACCTGATGCACGGCGACGCCAATGATGAACGGTAGTGCGAGCACGAACACCACGGGTGCGCTCGACATGATGACCTCAGGAATCCTCCGTGATGAGACTCCCCAATGCGACGCGGTAAGAAACTGAATCAACACCAGGAACATCGCACCCAGCATCAACGTCACCACGACGAACAAGCTAAACAGGTACGCGTAACTGAGCCGTTCTGGACCCGCCGTCAGCACGGCGAGCAAGCCACCGACCCCGGCGAGTACCAGGGGAACCAGCCATGCTCGCGGCCAGAAGCCGTCGCCATCGACTCGATAGGTCACGGTCTCGTTCGATTGGCTCACTGCGCTTGCTCCGTGTTCGAGGCATCTGCTTGAGGCGCCTGGGTCAGCTGGAGCGCACGCACGTACATGACCACCGCCCAGCGGTCGGTCACCGGAAGGTTGTGCGCGTAGCTCGGCATGTTGCGGACGCCGTTCGTGATCGTCGCGAAGATCTGGCCGTCCGGGACGTGGCGCAGGCGGTCATCGTGGAACGTCGGCGCGACCAGGCCGGCGGCACCGAGCTGGTCGGCTCGCCTCGAAACCATCCCTTTGCCGTTGCCCGAGTACGAATGACAGGGGGTGCAGTACACGTTGTACCGGTCGCGACCCCTCGCGACCATCTGCTCCGCCCCGCCGAGGGCCGCCACGAGGTTGTCTGGCACCTCGAGGACGTATTGGTCGTCCGCAGTCCGTCCCGTCGCGAGTGAAAGCGACGCCGGCTCCTCGCGCGACACCGTCCCTTCGATCGACGGTCGCATCGACCGCTGGTCTTCGAAGAACGGTTTCTTCTCCTGGGTGTCGTATCGCGGCTGGTTGTACATGTTCCGGATGCCGACAATGGGCGGCTTGTCTGTCTCCCAGCCAACGCAGCCCGCTGAGAGCACGACACCAACCGACACGGCGATGAGGACGAGGCGATTCATGCGCCCTCCTCCACCAGCTCGACGTAGGTCGCGCCGGTTGAGTCGAGGAGCGCCTTCGTGCTCTCGAGGTCGAACTTCTGGTCGCCCGCCTCGATCGAGATGAAGAACTTGTCGTCGGTCGCGGCCTCGAACCGGTCCGACTCGAACACGGGATGGTTGTGTCGCGGCAGCTTGATGATGCCAAAGAGCCCGAAGAGGGTCGCGAAACCTGTGAAGAGAATGCCGAGCTCGAACATGATCGGAACCATCGACGGGAACGCGCCCGGAGGCTTGCCACCAACGACGATGGGGTAGCCCCAACCGATGTCGAGGAAGTTGATCTGCCAGTTGTTCATGTACTGAATCATCAACACGGCGGTCGCGACGCCGAGCATCCCAAAGATGAACGAGATGATGCCGATCTTCGTCGGCTTGAGGCCCATCGCCTCGTCGAGCCCGTGGAGCGGATACGGGGTGTGGCAGTCCCACTTCTGGTAGCCCGCGTCGCGAACCCGCATGGCCGCCTGCGCGACGGCGTTTGGCGTGTCGTACTCCGCGAGAAAGAGCGCAGGCTTGGTCGGTGCGGTGTGCGTTTGTGCTTCGTCAGACATGATCTCGCCTCACTCCGCTGGAACCGGGGCCGCGGCCGCGCCGGGCGCCTCTTGTGTTTGCTCTGCGTGCATGTCCGGATGGGCCCCAGGCAGCGTGCCTTTGACCTCCGCGATGGCGATCATCGGAATCCATCGGACGAACAGCAGGAAGAGCGTGAAGAACAACCCGAAAGTCCCGAGATAGGTCAGCACGTCCGTGGCCGTGGGATGGAACATCCCCCACGAAGACGGCAGGAAATCTTGGTAGGTCGAGGTCACGATGATGACGAAGCGCTCGAACCACATGCCGATGTTGATGAGGATGCTCGCGATGAACATGATCGGAACGCTCGTTCGCGCTCGCTTGAACCAGAAGATCTGGGGCACGACGACGTTGCAGAAGACCATCGCGTAGTACGCCCACCACAACGGCCCCCAGTTGCCGTTGCTGTCGAGGATGCCCCACCCAAGCCTGTTGTGGAGGAACACCCACTGCTCGTACGGGTTCGACGAGTACCAGGCGATGAAGAACTCCATCGCATAGGCGTAGCCGACCAAGAGGGCCGTCCCGAGCATGAACTTGTTCATCAGGTCGAGGTGCCGGACGGTCACGACCCGATGCATTTTGAAGACGCTTCGGCAGATCAGCATCAAGGTCGTCACCAGGGCGAAACCACTGAATACCGCGCCGGCGACGAAGTACGGCGGGAAGATCGTGGTGTGCCAGCCGGGTACGACCGAGGTCGCAAAGTCGAACGAGACGACCGAGTGGACCGAGAGGACCAGTGGCGTCGAGATCCCGGCGAAGATGAGATAGGCGCGCTCGTAGTGCTGCCAGTGACGGTGGGCGCCGCGCCACCCGAGCGCAAAGAACCCGTAAGCGCGCTTTCGAACCAGGTTCTTCGACCGGTCTCGAAGCGTCGCGAAGTCGGGGATCAGGCCGATGTACCAGAAGATCACACTGATGAGCAGGTACGTGTTGACCGCGAACACGTCCCACATCAGCGGGCTCTTGAAGTTCGGCCACATGTCCATCTGGTTCGGTATCGGGAACAGGTAGTAGTCGAACCAAGGACGGCCGGTGTGGATCGCGGGGAACATCGCGGCACACAACACCGCGAACACGGTCATCGCCTCGGCGAACCGGTTGATGCTCGTTCGCCACTTCTGGCGGAACAAAAAGAGAATCGCCGAGATCAGCGTTCCTGCGTGACCGATACCAATCCACCAGACGAAGTTGGTGATGTCCCAAGCCCAGTAGACCGGCGCGTTGTTGCCCCAGACGCCCACCCCCTGGAACACCAGGAAGCCGAGCGCCCCACCCAGGACACCGAGCGCGCTCAGGGAGAGCAAGAACAGGAGCCACCAGCCGCGCGGCGCCTTCGTCTCGGTGACCCCGGCAATCGTCTCGGTGACGTCGTGGGCGGTGGTCCCCTCGGGCAGAAGGTACCGCTCGCCGAGTTCCTTGATCGGTGCTTCGTAGCTGCTCATGGCCTTCAGCTACCCTTTCCTTCGAGCTTCGGGTTGGGGTTGCGCACCCGCGCAAGGAACGTGGTTCTCGGTCGGGTCCCGATCTCCGCGAGAAGTTGATACTGGCGGTTGATCGCCTTGAGCTTGGTCACTCGGGCGTTCGGGTCGTTGAGGTTGCCGAACGTGATGGCGCCGCTCGGACAAGCCTGTTGGCAGGCGGTCGTGACCTCGCCGTCGCGGATCGTCCGGTCTTCCCGGTTGGCGGCGATCTTCGCTTCCTGAATTCGCTGCACACAATAGGTGCACTTCTCCATGACACCGCGCATGCGTACGGTGACGTTCGGGTTGAACTGGAGCTTTCGTGACTCGGGGAAGTCGCCGTAGAAGGCCCACTTGTCGTCGAGGTGGCCCTGCCAATCGAGGTAGTTGAAACGACGAACCTTGTAGGGGCAGTTGTTCGCGCAGTATCGCGTCCCGACACAGCGATTGTAGACCATGTCGTTGAGCCCCTCTGGCGAGTGCACGGTCGCGTTGACCGGGCAGACGTTCTCACAGGGAGCTTCTTCGCACTGTTGACATCCGACCGGCTGCACGGCGACTTGGGGCGAGTCCTGATCATCGCCCACGAAGTAGCGGTCGATGCGAAGCCAGTGCATCTCTCGGCCGCGCTCCACTTCGATCTTCCCGACCGAAGGGATCGTGTTCTCGGCCTGACAGGCGACAACACAGGCGTTGCATCCTGAGCACGAGGCCAGGTCGATCGTCATCCCCCATTGGTAGCCCTCGCTGTAGTCTTGTTGCTTCCACAGAGGCGGGGTGCTCACCGGTTCGACCGAGCGGTACGACGCGAAGTCGGGCTCTTCTTTGTACTCTTCGAGCGTGGCGTCGATCGCGATCGGACGGCCTTCCATGCGGTCGTGCGTCTGGGTCTGGACCAAGTTGTAGCTCTCCGGGAGCGCCTCGGCTTTCACGCCGTTGGCGAAGCCCATGCCGTCCGAAGTGCGGAGCGGGTTGACGTCGAAACCCTTCCCGTTGCCGTAGCGGCCCGCGGCGGTCCGGCCCCAACCAAGCGTCAACGTGATGCAGTTGTCGGCATGCCCAGGCAGCGGCCAGACCGGCACCTCGACCTGCCGATCGCCCACCTTGAGACGCACCATCTGGCCGTTCTCGAGCTCGAGCGCATCGCGCGTCGCCGGTGACATGATCGCTGCGTTGTCCCACACGATCTTGGTCATTGGCGAAGGAAGCTCCAGCGCCCAAAGGTTATTCGCGTGTTGCCCGTCCCATAGCCCGTTGTCCGGCTCGAACGAAACCTCGAGGTTGGTCGCACTTACCAAGGTCCTCGGCTTCTTTTCGGCGAACGCCTCGATGATGCCCTGAAGCGCAACCGGGGGCTTGGTTCCCTTCGGAACGAAGAGGATCCCGGCATGCAGGCTTCGGCGCCAAACACTCTCAGGGCTGGTGTCTTTGTCGGGAGCACCGAGCCCAAGGAGGGCCTTGGTGTCCTTCTTGACCTGATCGGCATGGGTCGCTTTGACGATGTCGTGGCCCCGGGTCGTCTCCTCGTCAGCAAAGGCCGCCAGGAACTCGATGGCGCTCCGGCCTCCGTAGAGGGGCGCGATGAGAGGCTGTTGAACGGCGACCGCACCGTCCTGAGACTGCTGGTCACCCCAAGCCTCGAGCTCGTGCGCGAGAGGTGCGTGCCATGAGCACGCCAGCGTCGTTTCGTTTCGGTGGTCAGACAGATGAACCGAGGTGAGGCCCTCCCGCGCCAACAGTCGCGCGAAGTCGACGTCAGCCGGCGCGTCGTAGACCGGGTTGCCCCCGATGATGACCAGGGTCGACATCCCTTCGGAGTCGCTTGCGAGGGAAGCGATGCTCTCGACGCTCGCGGCTTCGTCGGCATCGACTTCGGGCCCAAAGAAGGTGGTGCGCCCGAAGTTGCCGAGCGCCCCGTTGATCGCATTGACGAGCGCGTGAACGCGGGGCGGCTGAGAGGCGCCGGCCAGGACAATACATCGCCCCTTGTTGGCGAGAAGATCGGCGGCGGCACCAAGGAGCCACTCGAGCTCTAGCCCCTGAAGCTCGCTCGGGTCGAGGTCCGCCTGAAGCACCTTCGCGAGTGCGCCCAGATTGTCGACGCCGCGACCCGCGAGTCCGATGACCAACATCTTGGCGTACCATTCGATGTCCGATTGCGGCGAGCGAAGTCGGTGGTCCGCCATACTGCCGGTCACCGTGAAGTTCGACTCAATCACGTACAGCCGGTTCATCGGCTGGTCGGGTTCGGCAATCGCGCGCGTCATCGCGAACCGGCGCGCAGCGGCCACGGAACCCGATTCCTTGCCTAGGAAGTCGGACCCAAAGGACAGCGTCACCAACGACTTGGAGTGGTCATACAGGGGCGGCGTCGCCTTCCCCTGCAGGGCCATCCGGGCACCCTCCCGAGCGTTGTCGTCGTTCACTGGGCTGTAGGTATGGAACTTCGACTTCGGGAACTTGGCCTGCACTTTGTCGCGCATCGCGCGGAACGAAGGGCTGTTGCTGATCGGCGCGAGGAGCCGAAGACCGGCGCCTTGATCGGCAGCGTGTTTCTTGGCGAGCCCCTCGAAGGCTTCGTCGAACTCGTCGGAAGTCGCGTCCTTGAGCGCGCCGCCTTCACGCTTCGCCGGCGACTTGGAACGATCGGGATCATAGAGATCCCAGACGTAGAGCTGGCCACGGACATCGGTCGCCCCGAGGCTCGTCGGAAACGCGGTGTTTCCTTCGATCTTGGTCGGCCGGCCGTCGTGACTGGTCGCTACAACGCCGAGCGCATCTCGCCCTCGCGCGGTGACTGTGGCGAAGTGCGACGGTATTCCAGGGATGAGGTTCTCAGGCGCCTTGCTGTACGGGAAGATAATGTCTTCGGGACGACGAAGGCACCCCTGGAGGCCTGCCGCGAGCGCGGCGATCGATGAGCCTTTGAGGATCGCGCGTCGGCTGACGAGCGTCGACGGTTCGACGAGGTCGCCCATGAACCCGCCGGGCTGTTCCTCTTCGGCAAGGCGGTTGAGCTCTTCGGCGGATCGCGCCTTGTCATCGAGGCTCCGCCACATTGAAGGCCCCTTGCCCGCGTTCGTTTGGTATGGCTGGCGACGAGTCATCGGTGGCACCCCGAACATTGCATGGGTGGATTGAGTTCGGCCGCGACCTCGGCGCGCTGCGCGAGCCACGCTTCGTCTGGCTCCCAAGCCATATTCGTCACCTCGTCCTTCGGTCGGATGTGGGCCTCAGGGTTCCGGTGGCAGTTGAGGCACCACTGCATGGCAAGCGGCTCGACAATGCCGACCACCTCCATCTGGTCGATCCGGCCATGACACGACACGCACCCAACGCCCCCTGCGAGGTGGACGCTGTGGTTGAAGTATGCGTGATCGGGAATCTGGTTGACCCTCACCCAGGGAATAGACTCATTGGTCTCCCAGCTCTCGCGAACCACCGAGAGCTTCTCGGACTCCGTGTGGACCAACGCGTGACACCCCATGCAAGTCTGGGTGGGTGGCACCATGGCCTCGTGAGAGCGCTCCACCTGCGAGTGGCAGTAACGGCAGTCGAGGCCGAGCTCGCCGGCGTGGAGCCGATGGCTGTATTCGACTGGTTGATTCGGGGTGTAGCCAACCTGGAGGTTCGTGGGCGCGAAGAACACCCAGAACAGAACGAACACCCCGGTACCGAGGCCCCCGGCCACGACCGCCAGGGCAAGGGGCAAGTAGTTCAACTCGCGCGGGAAAATCTGCATGCTGCGTGTTCTCTCAGAGTCCTCTCAACGACCGCGCCGCCATTTAGGCGAAGCTCGAGGGTCGGACAAGTCGCTTCGCCATTTTTCGACGAAGAGCAGCTACGCTGACACTTGCGCGGGTCACCGCGCACGACACTTCCTCTCCCTGCGGGCCCGTTAGGGTCGGGCTGTACGAACGTCAACCCGGTCGAGATCCCTAACGCGGAGCCCTATATCCCTGGCCTGTCGCCGCCGGTCAAGTCTCGTCTTTGCGGCGAATCCCGACCGCGAGTCCGTCCGCCGTCGGAAGACACACCGAGAGGTAGTTCGCAGCCATGTCCTGGTGGAAACGGCGCATCGCGTTCGCTGCCTTCGAGTCATCGAGAAGATTGCCGAACAGGTAGGCGTTGTCCCCGATCAAGAGGCCGCCCTTCCTGAGGTTGTCGGTCGCCCAACGCCCGTAGAGGTCATAGCGCGCCTTGTCCGCGTCCAGGAAAACCGCGCAAAATGGTCCCGATTCAGTGAGTGTTGGAAGCAACTCCGATGCATCCCCCTCGATGACCGTGATCCGGTGTGCTTCCCCCGCCGCAGCGATCGACTCCCGGGCCACCTCCGCGTGGGCCTGGTCGGCCTCAAGAGTCCAGAGATGCCCCTGCTCCGGGAGTGCACGGGCCATCCATAGGGCGGAGTACCCCGCCAGGGTCCCGATCTCGACCACGCGCCGCGCGCCAACCAGGGTCAGCAGGAGCTGAAGCGTCCTTCCCTCCGCTGCACCCACCTGGATCTCGGGCATTCCGTGATTCGCAGGGGCTGAAAAGGCTTGCGCGAGCCCTTCGGTGGGCGGGTGATGTGTCTGGGACAGCCAGTCGAGGATTTGTGAGGTGGCGTACCGTTCCCCGGCACGTGAGGCGTTGTCGGCCATCAGAAACTCCCTCGGTTCGTCAAAGTATTTTCCTGCAGTATCGCTATTTTCCGTTACTACCGTTACAATCCAGAGAGTGCAGAGACCATCGTCACCGCCTCCAGCACCACCGCCCAATACACCGCTCGGCGACTACACGCTCGTCGATCGCATCGCGGTGGGTGGCATGGCCGAAGTCTTTCGGGCACTTGAGCCTCGCTCGGTCGGTGAGCCCCGGGTCGTCGTCCTGAAGCGGATGCTCCCACACATCGCCGATGAGTCCCACGCGCAAGAGATGTTCGCGGAGGAGGCACGCCTCGCAAGCCGCGTCACCCACCCAAACGTCGTGCACGTGCTCGGCCACGGCGAGATCGAGGGCCAACCCTACCTCACGCTCGAGTACGTTCCGGGATGCGATCTTTGGCGACTCAACCGCCGCCTCACCCATGAGGGCAAGCGTCTGGAACACGACCTCGTGGTCTACTTGGTACGCCAGATCCTCGAGGGCCTCGACGCGGTGCATGGCGCGACGGACCGGGATGGCAGCGCGCTTGGCATCGTGCACCGCGACATCAGCCCGTCGAACGTCCTGATCTCGATCCACGGCGATGTGAAGATCGCGGACTTCGGGATCGCACGGTCGGATGCCGACGCCTTCACACCCGATACTGCTGCGCGGGCCAACGGAAAGCTCGGCTACCTGGCGCCCGAACAGGTGTCGGGCGGCGACGTCGACCATCGTGCCGACCTGTTCTCCGCGGGCGTGATCGCGGCCGAGCTGTTCATGCGTCGCCCGTTGTTCGCCGGGGGCAGCGAGCTCGCGGTACTTCTTGCGATCCGGGACGCCGAGGTTCACCCGTTCGTCGAGTTCTTGCCGCAGCTTCCTGAAGGACTTGGCGCTGTGATTCTCAGCGCGCTCTCGGCCAAGGTCGACGAACGACCACCGACCGCACGCGCGTTCTGGGCGGCCCTCGAGCCTTGGCAGAGTCGACCCGAAGAAGTGCTTCGCGCCGAACTCGCGAAGATCGTCGGGGAGATCGCCACAGAACCTCGGACTCGACGAACCTCGGCCGACACCGTACCGAAGGCGACCATGCCGCCCACGCCGATCTTGCTTGCCGACGAGCACCCGAGCACGACCAACGTGACACCGCTCGAGTACAAGATTCGAAAGCCCAACGGAGCCACGGTGGGGCCGCTTCCGTACGCCAAAGTCGTCGAAGCCGTCGCCACGGGCCAAGTCACGGGCGACGACAACGTGAGCGTCGCCGGAGGGGACTTCCAACCGCTCTCAACGCATCAAGACCTCTACCGCCACGTCCCGGCATCTCGGATGACTCCGACGACAACGCGCATCGCCTCGACGGCGTCCGCAGAGCGCAGCGTGGAATTCGAGAACGGTGGCTTCGTCGTCGCCTTGGTTCGGACGCTGGTCACGCGCAGAACCGGGCTCTGGCTTTGTGAGCAGGGAGGCGTCCGTAAGGAGGTTTACACCAAGCTCGGGGTGCCGGCGTTCGTGACGAGCAATCTCGCGGGGGAGTTGCTGGGCGAGCACCTGGTCAAGAAGCGGGTGATCAATCGCAGCGAGCTCGACATGGCGCTGGCCGTGATGCCGCGCTTCGAAGGCAAGCTCGGGGACACCCTGGTGGCCCTCGGCCTGGTCGAGCCGCTCGAGCTCTTTCAACACATCGCCGAACAGGTCCGCGAGAAGCTGCTCGACCTCTTCACGTGGGAATCCGGGACGGCCATGTTCTACGAAGGGGTCGACCCGCCGAGCAGCGGCTTCCCACTTCGATTGGACGCCTGGGAGATCCTCGATCGCGGACTACAGCGCCGCATCGCCGAGGGCTTCGAGAACAAGCTGATCCACGAGCGAGGGGCGCGCCAAGTCGTCCAGGCCGATCGAATCGACACGGCGGTCGCGACCGCCAAGCTTCCCGCGGATATCCAGGCGGCGCTTCGGCTCTGCAAAGAACCCCAAACGGTGGATAGCCTCGTGGCCTTCGTGGCGGACCAACCCGAGACGGCAGACCCGGGCCGCGGACACAGGGTGGTGGCGATTCTGCTCGCTCTCGGCGCGATCCACTGGACGTAGCCGCGACGCTCCTTGACCCCTCCGGACGCGGCTGCTAGCTCTCCGCCGGCTTTTTTGCGCCGAATTCCATAGGAGTCTCCATGTCCAACGTACGTGTCCTCGTGTCTGACAAACTGGCCGAGGCAGGCCTTGATGTGCTGCGCGAGGCACCCGGTGTCGAGCTCGAGTTCCGCCCCGGCATGAGCGAAGACGAACTCTGTGACGTGATCGCCGAATATGACGGGCTCATCATTCGCTCGGGCACGAAGGTCACCCCGCGCGTCGTTGAGGCCGCTGACAAGTTGAGGGTCATCGGCCGTGCTGGCATCGGCGTCGACAATGTCGACATCCCGGCGGCGAGCCGGCGGGGAATCGTCGTCATGAACACGCCGACCGGCAACTCGGTGACGACTGCGGAACACGCCCTGGCGCTCCTCGCCTCGCTCGCGCGGCGCATCCCCCAGGCCGTCGGCTCGATGCGGGGCGGCAAGTGGGAGAAGAGCAAGTTTCAAGGCCGCGAAATCGCTTTCAAGACCCTTGGGATCATCGGGCTCGGGAACATCGGACGCATCGTCGCGGACCGCGCTCAGGGCCTCAAGATGAAGGTGATCGGGGTAGACCCCGTCATGAACAGTGAGCGCAGCGCTGAGCTCGGAATCGAGCTTGTCGAGTTCGACGAGCTCCTGGCTCGCGCAGACTTCATTACGATTCACGCGCCGCTCACCCCTGACACCAAGAACCTGATCAACGATGCCGCGTTCGACAAAATGAAGAGCGGCGCCTTGCTGGTGAACGCAGCCCGCGGTGGCATCGTCGACGAGGCAGCGCTGGCACGAGCGATCGAAGCCGGCAAGATCGGCGGCGCCGCCCTCGATGTCTTCTCGGAGGAGCCGCTCAACAAAGAGAGCCCCTTGCTCGGACTCGACAACGTGCTCTGCACGCCGCACCTCGGCGCGTCGACCTCGGAAGCGCAGCAGCGCGTCGCGGTCGAGATCGCGGAGCAGGCCGTGGCGTATCTCACCGATGGTTTGGTGACGAACGCGGTGAATGTCCCTGCGCTTCCGGCGGAAACCGCAACGCGCCTCGAGCCTTACGTCGGCGTCGCGAAGGCGCTCGGCAGCCTGATCGGCCAGCTCGACCCGATCGACGTTCGCGAACTTCGTGTCACCTGCACGGGTGAAGCCGGCGAACTCGGCGTGACGCCGATCGCCCGTGCGGCCCTCGCCGGTTTCCTCCAGCATCACCTCGAGGAACCCGTGAATCCGATCAGCGCACCCTACGAAGCACAGGAGCGCGGAATCAAACTCGCGGAGGTCAAGGAGCCGAGCGATCGATACTCGACGACGATTCGAGTGACGGTGACGGGCGAACGAGGCATCCACACGGCCACTGGCACCCCAGGCCGCCGTGGTGAGCCTAGGCTCGTCGGGCTCGAGGGGTACGAAATCGACGCCGTGATGGAAGGCGACGTCGTGGTCATGCGCAACCTCGACCGGCCCGGCGTGATCGGCGCGGTCGGCACCCTTCTTGGAAGCAAGGGCATGAACGTCTCCCGCCTTCAGGTCGGTCTCGACGAGAAGAGCGGCCAAGCGTTGGCGCTCTGGAACGTCGATGCCACGGTTCCGACCGACCTGCTCGAGGCCCTTCGCGCGATGGATCACGTCAGCAGCGTGCAAGCACTGAGGCTCTGATATGCCCGCGCCACCGCGACGCCGACGAACCGGGAGCGAGGTCGGTCCGGGGAGCCCGAGTTCTGGCTTACCCATGACTCCGCCTGGCGGCATGCGTGATCTCTTGCCCCCGGCATCGATGACCCGGACCCTCTTGTGGCAGCGGTTGATGGAGACGTTCGATCGCTACGGCTACCAGCGGGTGACGACCCCACCGTTCGAGTACGCCGACGTCATCGAGCGTGGCTTGGAAACGGCCGACCGAAAGGACCTGCTCCGATTCGTCGAACCGGATTCCGGGGAAGTGGCGCTCTTGCGTCCGGACATCACGCCGCAGATCGCGCGAATCATCGCGACACGACTGCAGGACCGCCCCTCGCCCTGGCGCCTCTCGTACGAAGGCACGGTGGTGCGGAGGCGGCGCGGCCGCGCGAGACGCCAGCACCAAGTCCTGCAGTGCGGGATCGAGCTCGTCGGACTCAAGGGCCCCGAGGCGGACGCCGAGGTGATCGAGGTGGCCGTGCGCGCGTGCGAAGGTGTCGGCCTCGAGGATTTCCTGGTCGAGCTCGCCCAAGTGAAGATCGGGGCAGAGGTTCTCGAGCACGTCCCCCTTGCTGCGCGAGATGCCGTGATCGACACCCTCGCCGCCAAAGACGCCACCAATCTCGAGCGACTCCTCAAGAGAGCGGGGCTCGTGGCCAACGAACGGAAACGACTCCGCGCCCTGTGCGACCTCTATGGGGACCGCAGCGTCGTTGCGGACGCGCGCCGGCGGCTTCGCAACCCGGAAGCCAAGCGAGCGCTCGATGAGCTCGAGCGCGTGGTCGACCGGCTCGAGGCGATCGGGCTTGGAGAGCGTATCGCGATCGACCTCAGCGACTTGAGGCGACAAGCCTATTACACAGGGGTGAGCATGACGCTTCTTGCCGAGGGGCCGGGAGAACCGCTCGGACTCGGAGGTCGCTACGACCATCTGCTTGGCCGCTACGACGCGCCCTCCCCCGCGACGGGTTTCGCGTTCGAGGTGGACAACGTTCTTTGGGCACTGACCGATGCGGGCGTGTCCTTGAGAAACAATCTGCCACTCCGGGTCCTGGTGGCTGGGGGCAGCCCTGCGCGGCGGCGCGCGGCGGCCTCGTTCTGGCGGGCGCAAGGCGCGCGCGTTGCCGCGGTCCCCACCAAACAGCTGGCCGACGCAAGACAGTACGCCAAGGCCTGGGACTACGACGTGCTCGCGTGGCAACAACGCGGTGGAACCCGACTGACCAGATTGTCCGACGGCAAGTCGCGCACGATGAACGGCGAACCAGACACCAAGATGGTGTCTTGGGCTCGCAATGGGAACGAATCATGACTGCAGTGGTGGTAGTGGGAGCCCAATGGGGCGACGAAGGCAAAGGCAAGGTCGTCGATCTGTACTCGCCCTACGCGGACCTCGTGGTGCGCTACGCCGGCGGGGCCAACGCCGGACACACGCTGGTCGTCGGCGGCGAGAAACTCATCCTGCACTTGATCCCGTCCGGCATCCTTCATGAACAAACCAAATGCGTCATCGGGCAAGGAACCGTCATCGACCCTGCGGTGCTGCTCGAAGAGATCCGGGCGCTTGGGGAGCGAGGGATCTCCACCCTTGCAAGGCTCTTGATCAGCCAGCGCGCCCACGTCGTCCTGCCACATCACAAAACGATCGACGGGCTGCGCGAGAGTAAATCGAACGAGGCGATCGGCACCACCAAGAGGGGCATCGGCCCATGCTACGAAGACAAGGTCGCTCGTCGCGGCATTCGCATCGGTGATTTGTTGAATGGCGATCGACTCGCCGCCAAACTCGGCGCCAATCTCGAGGCCTGGCAACCCGTCATCGCGGATCTCGGAGGGACGACACCGGAAGCCGATGCCATGGCCAAGGAGTACGCCGAGTTGGGCGAGCTCCTTCGAGGCTATGTCGGTGACGCCGCCGCGGTCGTCCGAGACGCCATCGATCAAGACCACAAGATCCTCCTCGAAGGGGCCCAGGGCACGATGCTCGACATCGACAACGGCACCTACCCCTTCGTCACGAGCTCGAACGCCGTCGCGGGCGGCGCATGCGCCGGCGCTGGGGTGGGACCGACGCACATCAAGCGCGCCATCGGGATCGCCAAGGCGTACACGACTCGTGTCGGTGGCGGTCCCTTCCCGACCGAACTCGACGACGAAACCGGACAACGACTGCGGGACGCCGGCGCGGAGTACGGGTCGACGACAGGCCGACCCCGTCGATGCGGATGGCTCGATCTCGTCGCCCTCCGCCATGCCGTGACCGTGAACGGGCTCGACGAGATCGCCATCACCAAGCTCGATGTCTTGAGCGAGCTCCCCGAACTCGAGGTTTGCGTGGCCTACGAGCTCGACGGACAGCGGCTCTCGCACCCCCCATACGAACGGCTCGACGCTGTGGTCCCGGTGTACGAAACCCTCGAGGGTTGGAACGAACAACTGGCGTCGTGCAGGGGTCGGAACGAACTGCCTCCAGCCGCCCAGCGCTACCTCGAGCGCATCGAACAAGAGGTTCAGTGTCGCGTGGGGGTCGTGAGCGTCGGCCCGGACCGAGAGCATACAGCCGACCTCCGAGACCCGTTTTACGCCTAGACCGAGTTCACCCTGACCACCGCCGTGAAATCGATCTCCACCTTCACTCCCTTTGGCAAGGCGGCCACCTCGACGCACGCCCGCGCGGGTGGCGTGAATCCATCGAAGTAGGCGGCATAGACTTCATTCATCTTCGAGAATTCGCCCATATCCGCCAAGTACACAGTGGCTTTTGCAACGTTTGCCTTGTTTGCGCCCGCCGCGTCTAAGACCGCGTCGAGGTTCGCCAAGACCTGCTGTGTTTGAGCTCGGACGTCGGCCGGCCCCACCACCGAGCCCGTGTTCGGGTCGAGCGGGATCTGTCCCGAGCAAAACAGCCAGCCACCGACCTGAACCGCCTGCGAGTAAGGACCGATCGCGGCTGGTGCACCGGCGGTCTCGATTCGTTTGTTCGACATGGATCCATGCTACTGCATCTCGGGATGAAGGTCGCGACGTGGAACGTGAACTCGATCCGAGCGCGTCGGCAGCATCTGATCGACTGGCTCGACGCCTTCCGACCGGATGTGCTTTGCCTTCAAGAACTCAAGGTGGTCGATGACGACTTCCCGATCGACGCGGTCCGCGAGTGTGGATACGGCGCCGAAACGTACGGTCAGAAGACCTATAACGGCGTCGCGATCTTGAGCCGCACCCCGCTCACCAACGTGATCCGGGGGTTCGATGACGGCGGTGAGGCCGACCCCCAGGCGCGACTGATTCGAGGCGACCTCGACGGCGTCACGGTCATCAGCGCCTACTTCCCAAACGGTGGTGAGGTCGGCTCGGACAAGTACAACTACAAGCTCGGCTGGATGTCTCGCCTCAGGGCCGCCCTGTCCGGCCGGTACGACCCCTCGAAGGACTCGGTCGCGCTCTGCGGCGACTTCAACGTCGCCCCCAACGACGACGACATCGGTCGCCCTCAACAGTGGCGACAGTCGGTCCTGGCGTGCGACGAGGTCCGGGAGGCGCTCGACGGGCTCGCATCGTTTGGGCTGTCCGACGTGTTTCGCGCCTTCCACCCTGAGGGCGGCGTGTTCTCGTGGTGGGACTATCGAGGCCGAGGGTTCGAGCGAGGCAACGGCCTTCGCATCGACCACGTGTACGCAACCAAGCCGCTTGCGGCGCGGACCACGGGCGCCGTGGTCGACCGCGAGGAACGTCGCAAGAAGTCACCTTCGGATCATGCACCCGTCATCGTGGAGTTTCGATGACTTCTGTCGCCGTGTTGCTGCTGAGTGCGCTCGTCCCCTACCTGGGCTGTCAGCTCCTGCAGGCTGCCTTTGCGCACCGCGCAACAAACGATCCATCGGCCCGAGAGCGGAACCTACGAAGGTTTCGACGAGTCGCGTTCTTCGCGGGATCGCTGGCGATCCTGAGCGCCGGGGTGGCTGGCGCCCTGCTCGCCGACCCAACCATCACGCCACGCTGGCCGACCTTCGGCGCATGGTTCTTCTCGAGCCTCTGCATGACCGCCGCCTGGGTCGCGGTCGCCCTCGGCCAACGCACCCCTGACGAAATCGAAGCCATGCCCAGCACACAGGCGTTCGGACGCGCAGTCCAGACCGCGACTATTGCCGTCGTCGCCACAGGACTCGGGACCCTCGTCCTCGGAGTGGTGAGGCCGGCCCTCCCGGGCTCGTCGGTCTCCGCAACGGTGCTCTGCGCCCTGCTCGCGGTCGCTGCGGTGGCGATTCTCAGCCCGTGGCTGATGATGCTGACCGGCGTGTGGCCCGTATTCCGGACGCGCCTCCATGTCGGCCAGTCGGACTGGCGTATTGCGCATCTGCCGGTGCCGAATCCGTTCATGACGCACGTCGCTGCGGTCCCGTGGTTGCACGCCGTGCTGCTGACCGACGGGGTCTTGAAACGCATGCCCGAACGCTATTGGCGGACACTCGTGGCATTCGAAGTGTCGGGATCGGACAACGCTCGGCTGGACCGTCTTCAGCGCTGGCTCATCGCAGTACCGCTCTCCACGGTCGTCTTCTTCGCCACCGTGGCCGCAGCGGAAGGCGAACCACGGAAGCTGGTCGCGGGCATCTGCCTAGCCGTCGCGTTCACCTTCGTCTCGACATGGGCTGCCAACCGACAAACGGCGGCCGGGGTTTCCATGGACCTCGGAGGCCCCACCCCTCAAGATCTCGCACAGACGCTGAGACACCTCCCACCTTCGCACGGACAAGCGCTGCCGCACACATCGCACAAGCCGCTTGGCACCGCGTTGTACGACCGACTGTTTGCCCTGGGCCACGACCCTGGGCCGCGCCCACGCTGAACACCCCATGAACACCACTCGAACCGCCTTCCTCCTTGCCCTCTCCTCGTTCGTTCTAGGCTGCGGCGCCGGCCAGCCCTCGCCAACGTCATCAGGTGCCGCCCCTGCCGAGATCCCTGAAGGCCGTCTCCCTGAGGGGGCGCACCCGACTCGGTATGCGCTTAGGCTCGAAATCGACCCGACCGAGGACGGGTTTTCGGGAAGTGCCGATATCGCCATCGAGCTCGACGAGGCCGCTGACGGGATCTGGATGCACGGCCAAGATCTAACGGTCACGCGCGCACGAGCACAGCACGCGGGCGCGTGGATCGACGCGACCTGGGAGCAGAGGACCGCGGATGGCGTCGGCTGGTTGGCTTTTTCCGAACGGCTCCCTGCCGGGACGTCGACCCTTCGGTTCGAGTACACCGGCGGCTTCGACCACCCTCTGCGAGGGCTCTACAAGGTTCGCACCGGAGACCTCGACTACGCCTTCACACAGTTCGAGGCGATCAGTGCGCGGCTCGCTTTTCCAGGATTCGACGAGCCCAGGTTCAAGACACCGTTCGACGTGACGCTCGTGGTCCCGAGCGGAATCGTCGCCGCCGGCAACACGCCGGTCGAGGCGACGGCTGCGCTTCCGGATGGGCGCCAGGAGGTTCGCTTCCGCACGACGGCACCGCTACCGACCTACTTGATCGCCTGGGCGGTCGGGCCCCTCGATGTGGTGCCGGGAGAGTCGATTCCGCCGAGTGAGATCCGACCAAGGCCGATCCCCTTTCGCGGCATCGCGGCCAAAGGGCAAGGTCCGCGCCTGAGCTACGCACTCGATCACACCAGCGATCTCTTGGAGGTCCTCGAGAGCTACTTCGCGATTCCCTACCCCTATCGGAAACTCGACGTCGTCGCAGTCCCTGACTTCAGCGCAGGCGCGATGGAGAACGTCGGGCTGATCACGTTCCGCGAGTGGTTGCTGCTGCTCGACCCGGAACGCGCGCCCGAGGGGCAACGCCGAGCCTTTGCCTACGTCATGGCGCACGAGCTAGCGCATCAATGGTTCGGGAACCTGGTCACGATGCCTTGGTGGAACGACATCTGGCTCAACGAAGCGTTCGCGACCTGGATGGGTAACAAGGCGGTCGACATGGTGTACCCCGAGTACCGCGTCGACCTCGCTAGCCTCGCCTCCGCCCACCGCGCCATGAGGCTCGACAGTCTCACGAGCGCGCGGCAGATTCGGGAACCGGTCCGCAACAACAACGATATCCAGAACGCCTTCGACGCGATCACCTATCAAAAAGGCGGCGCCGTCCTCGAGATGTTCGAGCGATGGATGGGCCCTGACGCCTTCCGGGACGGGATCCGCGACTACGTGCGACGGCACGAGGAAGGCACAGCCACCGCGGAAGACCTCCTCGCCGCACTGGACGCCGTCGACGAACGCGACGTCGCGGGCCCGTTTCGTTCGTTCTTGACGCAGCCGGGCGTCCCGTTGGTGCATGCCGAGCTCGAGTGTCGCAAAGGCAAAGCCAACCTGAGGCTGTGGCAAGAGCGGTACTTCCCTCTTGGATCAGGGGGTAACGCCGAACACACCTGGCAGATCCCAATCTGTGTCCGCGACAACAACGGCAAGACGTGTTCGGTTCTCGCCGAGCAACAGGGTACCCTCGACCTACCCGCCTGCCCCAAGTGGTGGATGCCGAACGACGAAGGAGGGGGCTACTTCAGGTTCGCGCTCGCCGACGGCGACTGGAAGTCGCTTCGAACCCGTGGGTTCTCCCGACTTTCCGAACGAGGTCAGATCACGGTCGTCGACAGTCTGTTTGCAGCGTTCGACCAAGGAAGCGCCAACACCGAGACCCTCCTGCCGTGGCTGTCCATGCTCGCGGGGAGCCCCATTCGCGGGGTTGCCACAGCACCTATGAGACCGCTGCAGTTCATCATCGAAGACGTGGCGACGCCCGCGGAGCGGCCCCGGATCCGCGACTACGCCGGGGACTTGTACCGCAAGCGGTTTCGGTCGCTCGGATGGCGCGCCAAGAAGGCCGACTCGAGTGACACCAAGCTCCTTCGCGTGGCGATCGCGCGCTTCATGCTGATGGATGTCCGGGACTCGGCAGCGCGGGCCCGGGCAGCGAAGCTCGGCCGCGCCCTCGTCGAAGCGCCTTCGGCGACGAAGCAAGCCAGTCGAAACGCGGTCGACCCCGGTCTCGCAGACGTCACCCTGGCGGTCGCGGTTCAAGAAAATGACGCAGCGTTCTTCGACTTGCTCGTCGAGACCGCCAAAAAGAGCACCGACGGCACTGAGCGAAGTCGCCTCATGTCGGCCATCGGACACGCCGAAGAGTCCAGCCTCGCGGCGCGTGCCCGGGAACTCTCATTGGCCCCCTTCGTCCGAGTGAACGAGATCAATCAACTCCTGCGACCTCAGCTCAGCAACCCCGAAACGCGCGACGACGCCTGGGCATGGTTCCAGGCGAACTATGATGAACTCGCAGCGCGCTTCAACGAGCGCCAACTCGGGAACGCGCCCTGGTACTTCTCTTCGTTCTGCTCGGATGAGGCAGCCGCGGAGGTCGAGTCGTTCTTCGCACCGAAACTCGCTTCTCTAGCGGGCGGGGCGCGCAACTTGGCGGGTGCAGTCGAAGCGATATCGCTCTGCACGGCGCTCGCGAAAGCCCAACGACCCAGTGTCGAGAAGGCGTTCGGGTCGGGAAGTTCTTCGGACCCAAACTCCCCCTAGGCCTCGGAACGCGAGCGCCTTCGAGAACAAGTCGCAGCCGCTCACTCTCAGGTGGTCGCGGTCTAACTGCCTTTGAAGTCCGCCGCGCGCTTGTCGAGGAAGGCTCGCATGCCTTCCGATTGATCATCGGTCCCGAAACACGCGCCGAACGCGTCCCGTTCGAGTTGATTCGCCTCGGCAAGTGGTCGGTCGATCCCTTCCTGAATGAGACGTTTGGCCGTCGCGACAGCGAGCGGACCCTGCTTCGCGATGCTGGCCGCGGCGTCGGTCGCGTGGGCCAACAGATCCTCCGGGGGCACGACCGCGTTGGCGAGACCGATGCGGAGCGCCTCCTCTGCCCCGATCATCTTGCCGGTGACGATGAGTTCTTTGGCCATCGCCACACCGACGCGGCGTGGAAGGCGCTGTGTGCCTCCGAAACCAGGGATGATCCCGAGACCCACTTCCGGTTGCCCGAACTTCGCCTTGGCCGACGCATGGATGAAGTCGCACGCAAGCGCCAGCTCGCAACCCCCGCCGAGGGCGAACCCGTTCACCGCGGCGATCACCGGAAAGCTCAGCGACTCGATGGCGTCGAACACGCGATGCCCGAGGGCGCCAAAGGCGAGACCTTCCGACTCGCTCATCGACTGCATCGCGGCGATGTCTGCACCCGCGACAAAGGCCTTCCCGGTGCCTGTGATGACCGCGGCGCGCGGCGGCGGCCCCTCGGACAGCCCGCCGATGGCCGTTTCGAGATCGGTCAAGACCTCCCCGCTGAGCGCGTTCAACTTGTCGGGCCGGTTGATGGTGACCACTGCGACGTGCCCATCCCGGACTACCTCTACGAACGAAGTCATGGCGCGCACTCTAGCCCAACGCGGGACCGCTGCCTACGGGTCCTCCGGGTCGCCAAGCGCGCGCCGTACGAGCGCCGCGGCCTCGGAGTACGGGTCGCCCTTCCCCTCCACCACACGCCGCACTCCGTCGTCCACGCTCTGCACGAATCGCCGATCCACCTCATCGATGAGCCCCTGGTAGAGAATCGCCCGAAACTCCTCGGCACGCCGCTCTGCCTGCCTCTCGCGCCCCGCCTCGGTGTCCGTAAGGTAGGCCCGATGACGGTCGAAGGCCTCCGCCAGATCGGCGAGCCCTTCGCGTCGATGCGCGACGGTCTTGAGGATCGGCGGCAGCCATTGCCCATCCTCAGCCTCAGGCCCTCTTCGCAACGTCGAGACCGCCGTGTGCCCCTGCATCTTGCTCGCGCCGCTTGGGACGCCGCGCAGCGAGAGCATCTGTTGTAGGTCTTGAACGGTCGCATCGGCACCCGTGCGATCGGCTTTGTTCACCGTGAAGACGTCAGCCACCTCGAGGATACCGGCCTTGATCGCCTGGATGTCGTCTCCGAGCCCCGGTGCCATGACCACGAGCGTCGTGTCGGCCAGTCGGGTCACTTCGAGCTCGTCCTGGCCGACGCCGACTGTTTCGAGAATCACGATGTCGAACCGAGCGGCGTGCAAGACGTGCAGGACGTCGCCCGTCGAGCGAGAGAGCCCGCCGAGGTGCCCGCGGGTGGCGATCGAACGAATGAAGACCCCCTCGTCGGTGAAGTGCTGCTGCATTCGAATCCGGTCACCGAGAATGGCACCGCCCGAGTATGGACTCGTGGGGTCGATCGCGAGTACCGCGACGCGCAACCCCTGCCCTCGGTAGTGAGCGATCAGACCGTCGACAAGGGTGCTCTTACCCGAACCCGGGGTCCCGGTGACACCGACGACGTACGCATGAGGCTCGTTCGAAAAGAGGGCCGTCAACAACGCGAAGGTGCGCGGGTCCCGCTCGTCGATCAGCCGGCAGGCCCGGGCCAGCGCCGGGATGTCTCCTTGTCGGATTCGGTCGACCAGCGTCGCGAGCTCAGCCAAGCGTTGCTTCCTCGGGCGACCCCGCCCTGCGTTCACGCCACCGGACGCCGGTGACCTTGGTGGGCGCAGTTGGATTTGAACCAACGACTTGTTCCGTGTGAAGAAACCACTCTACCCCTGAGTTATGCGCCCTATGAGGGGCCGGAAGCTGGCATACGAGCCCGCTCCCCGCAAGCGCGCGGGGGCGGCGGGACTTCGCTACTCAGAGGAGTCCCCGAGCTTCGCCTTGAGCAGGTCGCCGAACGTGCCGAGGCCCTGCTTGGCCGACTCTTTCCGATAGTCGCGCACCGCCCTGCGTTCCTCATCGAGCAATCGGGCTCGAACCGAGCATCGGAGGGTCCCGTCACGCTCGGTGCCGATCACTTTGACGTCGATGACGTCGCCTTGCGAAGGGCCCTTGCGTCGCTCGCCACGAACGTCTTGCAGTTCACGATTGGGGATGAACCCCCGACCCCGTTTCCCAAGAACGCCATCGACCTGAACCTGCGCGCCACCGTGCTCGACTCGCTTGACGATCACCGAGATGTGCGACCCCGGCTTGAGCGAGCGAGGGGTCTTGCCGATCTCGATCTCGCCCGCCGCAAGCGCTTTGGCATCCGCCTCCGAGAGCTTCGACAACGACAGCCGACGCTGCTCCCGATCGACGCGCTCGATCACGACGTCGATGTCGTCGCCTTCGGTCAGCGCCTGCTTGGCATGGGTGAGCTCTTTGTTCCCGCCGAGCTCCGAGATGTGAAGCAGCCCTTCGATGTTCTCGGCGACCTGGATGAAGGCGCCGAACTCGGTGGTTCGAATGACCTTGCCTTTGACCGGAGCGCCGACGCGAAGAACCTCCTTGGCAAGGTCCCAGGGGTCGGCCTGGCACGCGCGCATCGAGAGCGACACACGGCCGAAGCGATCTTTGCGGGTCGCAGGCTGCACCTTGATGACCTGTACCGCGACCTCGTCGCCCACATTGGCCGCCTCACTGGGACGAACCCCGCGGCTCCAAGACACTTCACTCATGTGGACGAGCCCGTCGAGCCCACCGCCGAGGTCGACAAGAACTCCGTAGTCACGGACTTCGACAACCTTGCCTTGGAGTTTCTCTCCGACCTCGAGCTCGGCCATGCGCTCGCGGGCACGCTTGCGTGCCTCCTTCTCGAGGATACTCCGACGACTGACGATGATGCTCCGCTTGCCGCCCTTGTCCTGTGGCAGCGAGAACTCCTGTCGCTGTCCGACGAACGCGTTCGGGTCGTCGATCGGCGTGAGGGACATCGCACTGGCGGGACAGAACGCGCGCACGCCGCCCACCAAGACGTCGAACCCGCCACGGTTGAAGCCGTACACCAGGCCTTGGACGCGCTGATGCTTCTCGCGCGCCGCACGGATGGCCTTGCGGACCGCGGGCTTGTCGACATCGCGATTGACGATCACGACGTGGCCGCTCTCGGCGACGCCCCCAATTCGACCGCGGAAGATCCCGCCGAGATCCGGTGGTGGAAGCTCAGGGAGCGGTTCGAGGAGGGTGAGATCGGCGTCCGAGAGATCCTCGGGCGGCGGTGCTGTCGGGGCAGTCGGCTCGGTCGTCGCCTGAGGCTCTGCGGATGCCGCGGCGTCTGTCGCCGCCTCGGGCACCGCCGAAATCGCGGTTGCTGCTGGTGCGGTCGCGTCTGTCTCCGACGCAACGTCACCATCGGTGGCTTCGTCAGGCACCAACGCTGGCGCTGGGGCCGGGCTTGGAGTGGCCGGCTCCACGGGAGGTACGGTCGGATCGTAGGGCTGGGCGCCCACGACCGTGTCGGCTTCGACGTATGCCTGAGCTCCGACCACCGTGTCGGCTTCGCCGAGGTCTGGATACGGAATGTCAGACACCTGCGATGCGGAGTAGTCCCAGCTTTCGACGTCGGACCCTTGCGCAAGCTTCGCCATCTCCGGCGTCGGCGCTGCGACCACGGGCGTCGGCGTCGTGCCGGGCGCATCGACCACCGGGGTCAGCCGTGGCGCCGGTGGCTCGGTTGCCTCTGTTGCCTCGGGGGGCGGCTCACTCGGCTGCCCTACGTCAGGCACCACCGAGGGCCTTTCTTCGGCGGTAGGTTCCGTGACGATCAGCGGGATCTCACGCGGCTCGTCGGCATCGGCGATCGCACTCGCCTTGCCGAACAGGTCGACGACGATCGCGCCGTCGGCGACACGCTCGACCCGACCGGCGATGACTTCCCCCGCCGAGAACGCGTGCTTTCGCCCGGCGCCGGCGGAGAAGAACCTCAGAAACGGCGCGTGGTGGTGCGCTTGCCCACCCTTTGGGTCGGGCGCGTCGCTTGGGCCTGCGCCCTCGCCTTTCTTCTTGCGGCGACGCCGGCGCTTCTTCTTACCGCCCTCGGCGGCGACTTGGCCAGATGAGCTCGTCGATGCGTCCGCAGGGACATCGCCCGAGGACGTATCACCGCCCTCTACCGGAGCCGGCTCGTCGCCGGCGGCCGTAGCGCCCTCGACAGGGGGTTCGCCACCTTCGCCCGAACCGGCCTCGGCCTTCGGTGCGGGCTCGCCGGCCGCAGCCTCAGCGTCGGCGGGCGTAGGCCCTTCGGGAGCAGCAGTCGACGGAGCTTCGCCTTGCGATTCCACAGGCGGGGCCTCCTCCGATGAGGTCTCACTTGTTTTGGAATCGGGTTCAGTCATGCGCAGTGCCTCGCGCGCGAAAGACGCTCAACGCCGAGGCGGAACGTCCGGGGTTAATGGGTCTTGTAGCGTAGGCAGTGAGCCTTTTTCAGTCAAGCCACGAGGATGTTGCCGAGTCCGCCCCGGACTCCTACCCTCGCCGAGGGGGATGACGGACCAAGATCCAGACCGAAGGGGAACTCGCCGCGCGACGCTCGAACTGCCGATCGAGTACGAGCGCCTCAACGCGTTTCTGTCCGACTACACCCACAACATCAGCCGTGGCGGGACCTTCATTCGGACTGAGCGCCCGCTCGAGGTAGGGACCGAGCTCAGGTTCCGGATCAAGGCTCCGGAGCTGGGGGAGCTCCTCATGACGGGGGTCGTCCGCTGGACGGTCCAGCCCGAGGACGCCCGAGATGACCGGCCCGCCGGCATGGGCATCGCGTTCGTGCACGATTCGGCGGCCGCACAATACGAACTCGAGCTGCGGCTCGACCGGCTCATGGTACGCGCCCTCGGGCCCGGTGCCTACGAGCTCCTGATGGATCGGCCCGCGCCAACCGATTTCTAATCCGCGGTTCCTCGCTCCCTAGAAGTTCACTACAGAGAGCTTCTGGCGGTCCTTGTCGTCTGCGGTGTCCCAGGCGTTCTCGAGCTTCAATACGCCGCGGGGACACATGTGGGCGCACATCCCGCAACCGACACAAGACGCGCGGGTGAAGCTCTCGTTGCTCTGGGCGTACGACCGAACGTCGATCCCCATCTCGCAGTACGAGCTGCAGTTGCCGCACGAAATGCACATGTCGGGCTTGACCCGGATTCGGTAGCGGCCGACTTTTTGGACCCACCCCAAGATGGCGGCCATCGGGCAGAAGTTGCGGCACCACGCCCGAGGGCCGAGCAACGGATAGAGCCCGGTCCCGACCACCCCCGCCAAGACCGCGCCCACCACGAATCCGTAGAAGGCCTTCACCGACCAGCTGCCACCGGAGACGACGTAGTGGAAGGTCGGGTGCTCATCCCCGATCACGGAGTCGAGCCCGATCAGGAAGGTCGTGGCCACCGCCACGAAGAGCACGATGTGGATACTGAACTGTTCGAACTTCCAAGACTTGGTCGACTTGCTCGTGAGGTGGCGCCATGGGTCGCCGAACGTGTTGGCGAGCCCCCCGCACCCGCAGATCCAAGAGCAGTACCAGCGCTTCCCGAAGAACACGGCAAGGAGCGGCGCCGCGATCAACGACCCCACGATCGTGTAGAGCGCGAAGTAGAGCGGCAGGTCTGCGAGCGTGTTCGGATAGAGGTAGTCGTACTTGAGCGGCCAGAAATAGGAGAAGTACATCTCCTTGCCACCGAACAGCGGCATGATGAACGGGAGCGAGAACCCGAGTGCCAGTTGGATGACCACATTCACGCTGATGCGGAGGCGGTTGTACCGGCTGTTGCCGTGGCGCTTGAGGTAGTAGATCGCGCCGCCGGTGATCGCGACCGTGTACAAGAAGCCGTAGAGGTACCATTTGTTGCGGAGACCCAACGACTCCGACAGGCCCTTGAGCGGCTCGGAGCCGATCACCCCTTTGAAGTTGCCTTCCCAATAAAGGAAGCAATAAAAGATGATCAGCGACGCGGAAATGGCGATGCCGAGCCAGCTTCGATTGCGCCACCCCTCGCGATAGGTCGAAAGCAAGCCGTTCTGTCCCTGTTGATCCATGTGCGCCTTTCGTGAACTAAAACGGAACCGTGGTCGGGCCTGGGATGACCGGGTTGGGGGCCGGGCCCTCGAGTGCGGTGGCCCCGAGAGGGACTTGGAGGCGCGGCACGAACTCAGTGTCGAAGCGCGCTTCGTTCAAGTGCTCGAGGACCCATGAAAGCGGCCGTCGCTCCTCGAGCCAACGAATCAACACCGTGTGATCCCAACGCCGGCCGAGAAGGTTGAACCCGACGACGCGGTCACCCTGAACGACGATCCGTGTCGTACTCCTCACGTCGCCTGTCTCTTCGTAGTACCAGTTCTGCTCGCGCTCTACGTTCCAGTTGACGAGACCGACCGTCGTGTATTCGATGTCCATGAGCTTGGCGGAGTTGTACCAAATTCCACGGGTATACCGAGCTGTATCTCCGAGCAGACCGAGGCCCGCCACCCGACCCTGGTCGCGCGACGTGTACCAAAGCTGCTCAGGTCGAAGGCTCTGATCGAACCACCGAACCGATGCGCAATCGCCCGCCGAGAACACGTCCGACGCGCTCGTCGCAAGCCGTTCGTCCACCGGAATCCCGCCACGCGGGTCGACCTCGATGTCGGATCCCGCAAGCCACTCCGTGTTGGGCACGACACCGATCGAAATCACGACGCAGTCGGCGTCGTGCGTGCCGTGGTTGGTCGTGACGCTCGTGACCGCACCGTCGGTCCCCCCGTCGATCGATTGAACGTCGTGCTCGAGGTGAACTTCGACACCGTGCTCACGCATCCGGTCAGCAATCCAGGTCGCCTCGCGAGGCTCGAGCGCGATCGGCCAAAACCATTCCTCGCGAATGAAGAAGTGCGGGCGAAGGCCAGCAGCCACGGCGACCTCGATGGCCTCGATCCCGATCAGGCCGCCGCCGATCACGGCGGGACGTTGGGCGGGACGGCCTCGCCGAACGGCCGCCACCTCCCGAAACCGATACGGAGAGTCTTCAGTCGTGGCCCGGAGGTGTGCGTCCGGGTTGGGTGGCTCGCCGCCGTGACCCGCACCCCCATGGACCTCGCGCTCGTACCAAGCGAGGTCCTGCAAGGTCACGAAGTGGCCGACGCCGGCCATGTCGCTCCCAGGCCAGGGCCCAGGCCGTGGGCGGGAACCGCAGGCGATCAGTAAGCGATCGTAGGGCACGGGCCGGAGCCCCCCGGCCAACCGAACTTCCTTCGCCTCGACATCGACCCTCGTGGCGCGGGCTCGAACCCGCGTCAGCTTCAGCCGGTCATATGCGTCGCGTTCGAGCGGCTCGATGTCCTTGTGGCTCATCTGTCCGCTAAACACCCACATCAGCGCCGTCCTGGAGAAGAAGTGGTCGCTTTCCTCGGAAATCACGGTGATCGGCCAGTCAGGCTGGCGCTTTCGCACCGTCAGCGCGGCTTCCATGCCCGCCACGCCGTTCCCTATGATGACGATACGCATACCCGGCACGATACGACGGCTGGCCCCGCGAGTTACAGGGTCATCGAACCTCACACCCCAAAAACCTTTGCTTTGGCGTGACTGTATTTCAGCACTTATGCTGGAACCATGCAGGAAACGGCAACCAATGCCTTCGTGGCCGGGGTGCTGGTCGGCAGACCGGTCTTCCGCGCGCCCGGCATCGTGGTGCACGGCGGTCTCGATCAAGAGGATCGGGAGGTCGCAGTCATCGTGCTTCAAGCGGTCACGACGGACGGCCAGAGGCTGAACTTCGAAAACATCGCGCGGTACGCAGGCCTGTCGGGCATCGAGATCGTGAAACAAGAGGCGCACGTCATCCTCGCCACGCCGGAACCCAAGGGGCTCTTTCGGGACTTGCCGTGGTCGTCATGGCCGCTCGAGGAGCGACTTCGCCACTTCTCCGAGGTCGCCACCGTGGTGCAGCGGTTTCACACCGAAGGGGAACCGGTCGGCACATTGTCGCCGCGCTACATCACGGTCGACGACGCGTTGGTCCCGTTTCTCCTCGGGCCTCGGTTGGCACCGCGAAGCGGACCTTACGTTGCCCCTGAAACCGCGAGCGAGCGCGTCCTCGATCTTCGATCCGACATCTACTCGCTCGGCAAGCTGTTGCAGTTCGTCGTAGACGGAGACGACCCGGCTCGCGAGGCCGCCGCCATTCCGAAGCTCGAGGGTCTCGGAAAGTTCCCGGCCGGCCTCGTCAGGATCATCCGAAAGGCCACGTGTCTCGATCCTGAGGAACGCTACGCGTCCGTTGATGCCTTCCTCGAAGATCTCGGCAAGTACCGAAAGCACAAGTCGGTCGGTGTGGCGCACCCCGACGTCGCCGACCGCAACACCGGAATCCTGAGCGTCGTGCCCGACGCGCCGGAATCGCCGAAGCCCGATGGGCCTCAGGTCGCGGAGAAAACCAAGGAAAAGCCGGCCGAAAAGGCGAAGGCGACCCGTGTCCGCAAACAGTTGAGCGTAGCGCCTGTGTTTCGCGGGATCGGCCTAACCCTGGCGCTCGCGGGGATCGTGTTCCTGGTGTCGGACTACCTCGCTGGCCAACGAGGCCTCGTCCATCTCTCGCCGGACCAGTCGGGCGACCTTTCGGGTTTCGTCGTCACGGCGGCTCTTTCCGAGAGTGACCCACCCGTCTTCTTTGGGCAGGTCGACGAGTCATGGGAGTTGCTGTCACTCGACAGACGTCGCGAAGAAGCACAGCGGCTGTTCGACGACGCCAGCCAACGTTGGGGCGCCCGCGATGGCTTCTTGCATCGCGGTGATGCCGTGGTCGCTCACTACTGGAACAACCAACTCACCATCTTCGGGAGCCTGCATGGAGATGAACAATGACGAATGAACGACGGACACGCAGCCGACGTCGGCGCAGCGGCTACACGATCATGGACGTCATGACCGTCGTGCTGATCATCGGGGTCCTCGGATCCTTGGGCGTCAATCGGTACCAGAAGTACGTCGCCCGTGCGAAGCGACCCGAGGCCGTGATGACGTTTCGGGCATTGGCCTCGGCACAGCGCGAGCACCTGCTGACCTGGGGTCGCTATGCCGGCACGTTCGATGAGATGGGCTTTCGCGTCGAAGGCGGGCACCACATCTCGCCGACCGAGATCCGCGGGCGCCGCTACACGTACCGCCTCGTACAGGACCAAGGTCCGAAGTCCTGGTACTGCATCGCGACCGGAGACCTTGATGGCGATGAGTTCAACGACATCATCGCCGCCAGCAACCCTCGATAGGGCGGCGCCGGGACAGCCTGACAGACAAACTGGAGCGTCCGTAATGTACCCCACTTGAGGACTGTAAAAGTATTCCTATACTGTAAAGTTGAAAGGGGCACGGAATCGATGAAGGCATTACGTTGGACTTTTGGAGTCGTGCTTGCGACGGCGGTGAGCGCCTGGGGGCTCATG
>JBCCEK010000010.1:0-46225 GCA_039030295.1 Myxococcota bacterium
ACGTCGCGGCGCGGCGTTCGCGCCATGTGGGAAAGCACCGTGTCTCGCTTCGGGCAGGGGTATCGGAGGCAGGTCAGCGCATCGCCACGTCAGACTCCCAGAGCCTAAAGTTTACATAATATATCTTCTGCGAAATTGGGTTGTAGGAGCCAAGCAGTAATGTCCGGTTTCGCCCAAGCGTAAATGTCCGCTTTGGTGTCTGATGCGGCGCCATGACTGGCGATTTCCTCACCCTGACCACGGCTGAAATGGACACTCTGACGATCATTGCGCGCCTGGCGGAGCGCAGGATGACCCAAGCACAGGCCGCCACATCGCTGCAAAAAAGTGAGCGCCAGGTTCGGCGCCTGCTTCGTGCATTCGAGGCCGAAGGCGCCGCTGGGCTCGCCTCAAAGCGGCGCGGCAAGCCGGCGTCGAATCGTATCCCCGACACGTATCGCCGTTCGGTGCTGTCGCTCGTACGCGAGCGATACGCCGACTTCGGGCCGACGCTCGCGCGGGAAAAGCTCGCGGAGCTCCACGACGTCCGCGTCGCCAAGGAGACGCTTCGACAATGGATGATCGCCGACGGCCTCTGGCTGACGCGTGACCAGCGCAAGAAACGCATTCAGCAGCCTCGACACCGACGCGATTGCTACGGCGAGCTCGTGCAAATCGACGGCTGCGAGCACCACTGGTTCGAGTACCGCGCGAAGAAATGCGTTCTGTTGGTGTTCGTCGATGACGCCACGAGTCAGCTGATGGCGCTTCACATGTGCGTCTCTGAATCCGCGTTCAGCTACTTCGCGGCGGCGCGCAAGTACCTCGCTGAGCACGGCAAGCCCGTCGCGCTCTACAGCGACAAAGCCGGCGTCTTTCGGGTGAATTCGAAGCGACCGAAAGCAGGCGATGGATACACGCAGTTCGGGCGCGCCATGTCGGCGCTCAATATCGACACAATCTGCGCGAATACCCCCGCCGCCAAAGGCCGCGTCGAGCGCGCCCACCTCACCCTTCAAGATCGGCTCGTCAAGGAGCTACGGCTCCGCGGCATCTCCTCGATGGAGGACGCCAACGCGTACCTCCCAGAGTTCATCGAAGACTACAATCGCCGCTTCGGCCGCCCTCCCCGAAACCCTCACGATGCTCACCGGCCGCTCGGCGCCCGAGACCACCTCGACGAGATCTTCACCTGGCGCGAGCAGCGCACGGTCACCGGCCAGCTCACCCTTCACCACCGACGCACCATGTACATCCTCGAGCCGACCGACGCTGCGAAGAAGGCCGCGAAGAAACGCGTCACAGTCGTCGAGACCGCCTCCGGCGAGGTCCGCATCATGTACAAGGGGCAGCACCTCAAGGCCCGCGCGTTCCACAAGGAAGACCGCCGCGTGACCCAGGGCGCCATCGTGCAGAACAAGCTCCTGAGCGCCGCTCTCACCGAGATTCAACAGCGTCAGGCAGGCAAGGAAGAAAAGCGAGTGCGGTCGGCAAAGGCAAAATGGGAGAAGGCAGCCGTGCGGAGAAAGTTTGCCGACTCAGTGGAGTTCGCGCGCGGTGGGGACGCAGCGGAGTGAGCGTTTGCTTCCCCTTCCCGCTACTCTGTAGATGTGAAGCCATTCACCATCGACGATGAATACACTCTGAACGCTCTTGCGCGCGCTCTCGTAGAAGTAAAGTTCAATCCGTGCCTCCAAGATCGCGACCTCGCCGGAAGTCGACTCATCGCAGACCTTGCAGTTCGCATCGCGGAGCACAACGGTGGCGGCCGTCCTCTTGCCGATCCGAGCAGTCGCCACTGGATGATGGCCGTGCTCGCAGCCCGTACCACTGGCGCCTGGTGGGACGACTGGGACGATGCACAGCGACGTGACTTTGCGCGTATCCTGATGAGCCCATTCGTACTCCCCGAGGACCTCGCCCAACGCTTCCTTGAGGAGGTGGCGCCCGAGCACTGGAGAGTGAAGTGACCACAGTTCGACGACCCCGCGAGCATCGTTCATCCCCGCCCGCTATTCTGTGGGGATGAGGGTTCGCGAGTTCCTTTGCGTCGCCAGCTACTTCTTGGCCTTCTGCGTGCTCCCGTACACAGCCGTGTTCATAGGGCTTGCGCACCTGGGCCTCCCTGACCTCCTGGCAGCCGCGCTCTCTTGGGGGCTCTTGCTCGCGGTAGCCCTTCCCGGCGAAGGGCACGCCCGAAGGCTCTTCCGCCGGTGGTGGTTTCGTTTGTGGCGACTTGAGGCGGAATGACTACGGCCGGGAATCTCACGCCATGACCACCGAGCGCGTTCTTCGCTTCGTCGACATCGTCGGCTCGTGTACGGAGGTATTCAACGAGTCCCTCGGCGGCGTGTGCAGGTATGCATGGATGGCAATCACCCACCAGCCCGCCACGCGAGAGGCACCCGAAACGTTCACCCTCTATCTCCTGCGCTCCGACGACATCATCGTCGACACTGTGCAGCGGGGACACCCTGGAGCTCGCGTTGGACGAGGCGTTGGGCCTTGCCGGCGTTCATGCCGACTCCTGGTCGGAGTGCGACCTCGCTTTAGAGTCCGAGTCTAGCCTGACCCGCCCGGCACTTGCTGCCACTCAGCGGGCCGATGCCTGAGCGAAGAGCTACCCTGAACTCGTGGCCATTGTGACCACCGCGAGTCTCGCCCACCGCACCCTGCGGTCGATGGCGCGCTTTACGGACTTCCGCGACGAGCCTCACCTCGTAGAACGCTACGACTGGGCGGGCCCTCATCTTGTGGGCGTCTACCGCAACCCGCCCGGGTCCGCTGCGCCCGACGTGGTCGTGGCGGAGACGCTTCTCGTTGTCGGAATCGAAGACGACCACACCGTCACGCCCTTCCGAGACATCGAATCTTGGTCTGCTCCAGCAAAGGGTGCGGATGCTCCCATCGCGCTCCGACTGTGGGACTCCACCGTAACTCTGCTTCCGGTGTTGGGCCGCGACGGTCGCTTCCAAGATGCTTTCGAGTTTTGCCGGTTCCTGCGGAGCGCTACAAGCTTGTGCCGCACGGGCAACCGCGGCTTCGTAGCGGCGCTTCTTGCAGTTCACTGGTCTTTGGTCTCGTTGCGTTCAGCGCTCGGCGGACGCGAGGCAGAGACCAAGCAGTCCGTTCGTGCACTGGAAGCGCTGCTTAGCACGTTTGCCGACAACGAATACGCCGCGCCTCGAAAAGCGCTCGAAGAAACCAGTCGTCAATACGACGTGCTGCCTCGTGCGACCCTTCTCTTTACGCTCAGGCTCGGGGGTGCCGCGATCGACGCAAACGACCTCATGCGGATCGATGCTCTTGACGCATCTCTAGTCGAACGTGCACACCGAACGATTCTGACCGCGGTCGCTGCGTTGCTAGTGGAACACTCGTCCGGCGCGTCCGCGGAGACCATCGCGGCACTTGCAGACGGGCTCGAAGCGCTCCCGTGGGACCTCGTGAACGGCAGGGGCGACCGCATCGAGAGCAGCCTTGCGCACCTCTGTGCTTCCAACCCTGGTTTCGGCTCTCGCTTCCGCCACGCGTCCCAACAGTCGGCACCGGCATCCGCGCTTTCCGAAGCGGCGCTCGTGAAGGCGCTCTTCGAGGCTGTGCCTGAACTGGTCGACCCGGACCACCTGCGCGAGGAAGGCTTCACGTTCGCAGTCTTCGGCGAGTTGGCTCGGCAGACTTTGCAATGGATGACTGAGGACACCGACGCGATCGTGGACCGCGTGTTCGCCTACGTTAACCAGTGCGCCGCCAGCGAAGACTCGCACGTGCGTACCGTCCTTCAGACAGGGTTCTTCGAGGTCCTAGCCGATGACGTGGCACTTCGTGCCAAAACGCTTCCTTACCTGAGCCCCCGAGCTCGAGAACTTTACGTCGAAACGCTTGAGTTCTTTTGGGGCCCCAACGCCGTGGCCGCGCTCGGTCTCAAATCGAACCCCGTGCAGGACTAGTCCGAGAAGGCCACCCGCCGACCTCGGCCTACCCTCGTGGAGTTTCGACTGTCACCCATGTCCCCGGTTCGGCACCTGACCGGGGACATCGGTAACACCGGCCCGCGCCCCCGCCACAGCAAGGGCAAACACCAGCTCTCCGGGCCCCAAACACGCCCTCTTTCGAATCCCCGGTACACTAGTCGCTCACGTCCCATCGGATCCCCGCTCCGTCACGCTCGCATAGCAAGACGCTTCCTCCTCCGTAGTCGTAACTCAGTTGAAGCCGCACGCGGGTCTCGCCCATTTGCTTCTTGAAGGCCGGCCACGCCTCTTTTAGCTCTTCCAGAGCCTGCTCCAGGGCCCCGAGCTCCTCGGCGGCCAGTGCCTCATTGAGCAAGCCCGGCTGCCAGCGACTCGCGATCACAGCAACAGCCGTGCCGCTTTCGCGCAACGCAATCGAACATCGCCCGAAGTCGATTCGCCCACCTTCCCGCAGGTACTCGAGAGCCGCGGCCGACCGCTGGCTCCCAAAGCCGTCCTCGACGCGTATGCCCACCCATTCAAACTAAGCGCTCCGATTCCGGGACGCCACAAGCCCGAAACACGCTCGGAGGCCCTGCAAATGTCACCCATGTGCCCGGTTCGCCGCTGACCGGGGACATCGGTGACACCGGCCACCGCCCCCTCCCCAGCAAGGGCAAACCCCAGCTCTCCGGGCCTCCAGACCACGAGCGCCGCCCCAAGACCCGCAACCCCCCTGCCCGCCTATCCCCAAACGGTGCCGGACATTCTAGCTTGGCTCAGCAACCGGACAGAATCGCTCGGCTTTGACATGGGTGTAAGCCCCAGCCATTTCTCGCGTGCTCATCGCTCAGCCTGAGCTCGCGGAGCCGTGAGTAGACGGCGCATCCCGCCGGTCTGCGCTAGGCTTGCTTCGTTCATCACACCCGCATCGTTGGTCTCGATATCGCGACTCAGCCGGGCAATGTCGGCATGGCATTGTGCCGCTGCGCCAGCAGAGCCATCGTCATCGAGACTCTCGAGCTGGGCCGGAGTTGGGCTGGGATCGATACGGCCGTCCGCGAGTTCGTCGATGACCGTACACTTCTCGCGCTCGATGCACCGCTCGGTTGGCCGGCGGCCATGACTGCGGCGCTTGCGGATCATCGCGCGGGAGGCCCCCTTTCGGGCTCGGCCAACGCGATCTTTCGCCGGCGAACGGACGACGAGGTGGCAGAAGCCCTCGGAAAACGGCCACTCGACGTCGGTGCCGACCGAATCGCGCGCACCGCGCATGCCGCGCTCGGGTTTCTCGCCCGGCTTCGAAAGGCGACAGGGCTTCCGATTCCTCTTGCGTGGCGACCCGGGGAAGTCGTCCGCGCCTCCGCGGTCGAGGTTTACCCGGCGGGCACCCTGGCGTCGCGGGGCCTTCCGTCCGCCGGGTACAAGGGCGCCAGCGCGCAGGCAACCAGTGTGCGAGTCGCGATTCTCGAGAAGCTACCAGAGATCCAAGCCGACCCCGTTGCGGTCGGGCTGATGAAGCAGAGCGACCACGCGCTCGACGCGGCACTTTGCGCGGTCGCCGCATTCGATTTCTTGCATGCGCCAGTGCTCGAACCCGAGGACCTCGAACGCGCAACCCGCGAAGGGTGGATTTGGGTGCGCGCGACCGCCGAGGCCCCTCCCCGCTGAATGCGCTAGGTTCGCAAACTGATCCGCTGCGACGGGCCCAAACGATCGACCGCGTTCAATACGACGATCCTCGATGCGCTTATCAGTAGTGTCGAGGACGCGCGTCGAGAGCCCTTGTCGACGACAAACCAACATCGAGTTTTGGCGACGATTCACGAGCACTTCGTGTTCGCATGAGATAGCTTCCGTGGATGAAATTCTCTAGACGGTTTTTCCTATTAGCGACCGCTCTCACCATCGTCGCCTGCGGCGATTCAAACGAAACCGGCGGCGACGGAGTCACGACTGTGAACACCGAGGACGGCATCCTCGTGTTCATGCCAGAAGACATCACCATCTCGACGGGAGACACGGTCAGGTTTGTGATGACCGACACCCACAACGCGCTCGAGGTCTCGCAGGAGACATACGACGCAAGGGGAACGACGCCGTTGGAGGGTGGTTTCGAGGTCGACTTCGGGCAGACCGGAGAAGTCACGTTCGACACGCCCGGGGTCCACTACTACGTGTGCACGCCTCACGCGACCGTGGGCATGATCGGAACCATCACGGTCCGTTAGGACTTGCGCGCGAAGCCCCCCGTCGCACAGCTCGCGCGCTTGCTCCGCCACCAGCGTCTTGGGCCGACCCTCATCCTAGACCTCCCGAAGCCGCTTCGCGCGTCCTCGACAGGACCCGACGACGACGCGGCCCGTCGAGCCGCCTCGGCTTCGATCGATGGATGGCGACCGCTCGTGGCTGCGAACCGCTTGCCAAGACCGTCGGTGAACCCCAGACGGGTGTTGTGTCGCAGGTTGGCCAAAGCGCCGTCTTCGTCTTGATCGTAATGAGCATGATCGACGGCTGCTCCCGCGCCGGCACCCCGATGCGTGTGGCTGAGTCATTCTACGAAGAGATGGCAGCCGGAAACATCGAGGCCGCAGGCAAGCTCTCGACACCCGAAACCGCGGAGATGCTGCCTCGCATCGCGGCCATGCACGACATACGGATGTTCGAGGTCATCGCCAAGGGCGGCGCATCCGATGAGCTGATCGAAGGAGAGAATGCGCTCGTAACCTTCGAGGAAGGCGGAGGCTATGCGACCGTGCCGCTCGTGATGCTACACGGCGAATGGAAGGTGGACTTCGCCACGATGATGAAGGGCGCCATGCCGTCTTCGCCGGTGCCGCAGACCCTCTGACGCCGCCTCCGCCGAACCGCCCTGCCCATCTATCCCCAAACGGTGCCGGACATTCTAGCTTGGCTCAGCAACCGGACAGAATCGCTCGGTTTTGAATCACCCGGGCGCTTTGCCCTGCGGTATAAGTCGTCGTGATGGTAGAGCTTCCTGAATCAACCAAACTCTGCGGAGGAAAGCGATGTCCAAGAAAGTTCTGATCTCGGGCTGCAGCAGCGGGTTCGGCCTCGATGCGGCGAAGACGCTCGCGGGCCAAGGGCATCACGTCTACGCCACCATGCGGGCTGTGGACGGCCGCAATGCGGCGTCGGCCCAGGCGCTGCGTGACTTCGCCGCATCTTCCAACGTTTCGATCTCCGTCCACGAGATGGACGTCACCTCCGACGAGAGCGTCGCCAATGCCGTCGCCGAGATGGACGGTGTAGACGTTCTCATCAACAACGCGGGCTACGGGTACGGAGGTCCGGTGGAGTCGTTTACGGGCGACGAGATTCTCGCTCAGCTCGATCTGAACGTGGTAGGCACCGCTAGGACGGCGGCCGCCGTGCTCCCGGGCATGAGGGCTCAAGGGGACGGCCTCATCATTCAGGTCAGCTCGACCGCGGGGCGCGCTGCGTTTCCTGGATTCGGGGTTTATCACGCGAGCAAGTGGGGCCTCGAGGGGCTGAGCGAAGCCATGCGTTACGAGCTCGCGCCCCTCGGAATCGACGTGGTCCTCGTGGAGCCGGGCCCCTTCGAAACGAGCTTCTTCGACAACTTGAAGCAGGGCTCGCGCCAGCACGTCACGGCGGACTACGGCCACGTCGGCGAGTTCTTCGACGGCTTCAAAACACAGGTCGAGGAGCTCTTCGCGAACGGCGAGGCCCCGACGGACGCCCACGTCGTTGTCGACATCTTCAGCCGCCTCATCGACACCCCGAGAGGTCAGCGCCCTATCCGGACCATCGCCGGACTCGACTTTGGATTCCAGGCGATGAACGACGCCTCGGAACCGATTCGGAAGGCCGGACTCGAGGCCATGGGCCTCACCGAGTGGGACGGGCCCCGGCCCTAGCCCGCGTCGGTCCGAGCTTTCCCTACGGTCTGTGGTATCGCTGCAGCGCCACTCATTCGCTAGCGACCGTCCGTGCTTCCTAGGTAGAGTTGCGCGCATGGACGTTGCGGAGCGGATTCAGGAGTACCGCGCGATGGTCGAGCCTGTCGTGGGCGCGCGTCGGTGGTTGCTGTTTTCGCAGCACGTCGTGAGCCTGGGTGGGCTTGCCAGGCGCTTGCGATCGCTCGGGGCCGGCAGGCCGATGTTGGTCGGCGCGCTGATGGGCACGGGGGAGCTGCTGCCAGAAGAAGAAGCTACGCACGTGTTGATCCCGCCGGATCGCCAGCCCGCGGACATCTCGGAGTCGTTCCGCGACTTCGAACGAGGGCTGGCGACGCCGCCGGCTGAAGTTCAGAGCCGCGTAGACGCGTGGGATCCAGACCGTCGCGCGGTTGCCGCAGCGATGGTCGTGCTGTCGGACGTTCCGAGTGTCGCGGGGCGGAAGCGCTTTGGGAGGCGCTCTACCCGTTGGGGCGCGCTCGAGAACAAGGTCGTTGTGGACGAGTTCTGGGACCGCTGCGGAGTCGCCCGAGCCCCCGCCCAAATCGTCGCCGCCGAGCCCGATGCACTCGACCGTGCGGCGCGTGAGCTCGATCGTGGGTCGGGCACCGTGTGGGCTGGAGATACGACGTCGTACGTGCACGGCGGCGGCGATGGGACGCGTTGGGTCCGGACACGCCAGGACTTCGATGACGTTGCGCGCAGCTTTGGGAGCCTCTTTCAGAGCGTGCGTGTCATGCCGTTTGTCGAGGGCGTTCCGTGCAGCATTCACGGCGTGGTCTTCGGCACCGAGATCGCCGTGTTGCGGCCAATCGAGCTGGTGATTCTGCGACGACCCGGGGCCTCTCAGTTCGTCTACTCGGGCTTCAACTCGTACTGGCATCCCGGCGTGGCGGCGGCGACTTCGATGCGGGACATCGCGCGCCGGGTCGGGGAGACCTTGCGAGACTCGCTCGACTACCGCGGCCCGTACACGATCGATGGCATCATGACCGAGGACGGATTCGTCCCCACCGAACTCAACCCGCGCACTGGAGGCGCCATGAGCCTCTATTCGGGTGCCCTCCCGGAGTTCCCACTTCATGTGTTGTTGTGGTGCGCCATCGAGGGCGAGCGACTCCATTTTCAGCCGTCCGTTTTCGAGGAGCTCTTGGTCGATGCTCTCGACGCGAACCCGCAAGCCCGTTGTCATACCGCCGTGGGGACGCCGAATCCGTTCGGAGAGGAGACCAAGACCTTCCGCTTCGCGGCGGACGGCGATGCTTTTCGACTTGCCGAAGACGGCGACAGCCTTGCGGGCGAGCTCACCGTCGGGCCCACACACGTGGGCACCTACCTGCGTTTCTCGCCGAACCCTGTCTCGACCGCGCGCGGCCCGTCGTTGGCGCCTCTCGTGTGCAAGGCGTTCGAGTACGCGGAGGCGACGCTGGGACTTCCGGTGGGCGCGCTTCGTTCAGCGGGTCACGCGAGCGGGGCTTCGCGTCGGTAAACAATTACGTATAGTCGCAACCGTTTCTTCGTCCTTCAATAGGCGCTCATCCATCAAAGGAGGTTCGCCATGGCCGAAGAGGTTCAACGCAACGAGAAGGTCAAGTGGATGACCACGCGCATCGAGTTCTCCAGCACCGACCAGGAGATGGAGCGCTTCTTCTTCATGACCCGAAACGACAACAAGTACTACGTCGACCTCCGACCTGCGAACCGGTCGAGCGAGCTTGTGGCGGTGTCTCTGGTGCGCGATGCCTTCCTCAACGACAAGAACCTCAATATCTGGTTCGAGGAACGAGGCGGCAGGCGTTGGGTCAAAGCGCTCAACTTGTGGGGCTGACGTGGCCTGGTTCAACCCGGTTTCCGTGAACGGCACGACGTGGCTTCACTCGCGCGAGGGTCAAGTCCCACTCGTCGTCACCGCCGCCCACGCCGGCGCGCGCCGACTGACTGGTGTCGCACAAAACGATGGCGGGACGTTGCGCGATGACCCGGGCAACGTGGGCTGCAGCTACAACGACTCGCCTGTCGATACCCGCACGGACCTGGTGCTGGAAGCGCTGTTCGCTTCGTTGGACTGGCGAGGACTGCGGCCCTACGGCGTACTGCCTGACGTCTCACGACGCGATCTCGATCTGAACCGGCGGTGGGACCACAACCGAATCGGATACCAGAACGGCGGAGTGTCTGCGTCCGCGGTCTCCGCGGCCGGCGCAATCTACGACGCGTACTACCAGGAGCTAGAAGCCTTCATCGCGGATGCCAACGGCCGTTTCGCAAGTCTTCCCGGCCCCGTCATCGTGGTGGACGTACACGGCACCGGCCTCCCTGGCGGAACCGACGTCGCACTTGGAACACGAAACGGAGCATCGGCCGGCGCGGCGCGCGTCTACGGAGACGCGGGCTGGGCGCTCTCTCTGCATCAAGCCATGAAAGACGTCGGATTCGCCGTATCGCCGGCCCCAGGGGGGAGTGAGAGCCCACTCGGAGGGTGCCACGTCTTGCGAGCCAACGGAACGAGCGGGCTTGGTGCGGACGCCATCCAGCTGGAGCTGGATACCTCAATGCGATCGGCCTCGGAAGCCGTCCGCACCGGGCATCGCATCGCCAACGCGTTGCGGGCTTTCCTTCGCGACAACAACTACCCCGCGATCCAAGAGGAGCACCCCATGTCGCCCGACGACGAGGCCTACGCGGCGCTCGCGTTGTGAGCGGTGCCGCGCGACGACCGTCGCGCCGATTGAACCACCAAGCGGCCCGTTGTGGTGGCCTACGGAGTCAACGTTGGGAGGCGGAGCATCTGGATTCCCGGCCCCAGCTTAGGTGGCGCGATCAATCCAGTAGTCGGTTCACGTTACCCCTCCCCCACGATGAACCGGTAGGTCGTCGACCAGCTCTGGCATCGTCCGGGTTCGAGGTAGAGGTGGATGAAAGGCTCGGGACACACCGCTCGTTCTCGCGCCCAGAATACCATTCGCGTGATCGGGGTATCTCCCTGGAACGCCACGGCGGCATCGGTTGTGCGGTTGCGCACGACGGCCGCGTTGAAGGTTCCAGGGTCGCTGCCTTCGAACACCGGCCACCAGAGCGAGAGGTCGCCGAGGGGTTGCACCACGTCGATGCGATGGTCTCGAAACCACGCAATGTCGCCGAGGGGGATCGGGGCTTCTGGGGAGAACGGGAACTCCACTATGTAGTCGGGCCCGTACGGCACATCGTCGATCAGGGTGAAGTTGTGGTTGTAGTTCGCGATGTCGATGGTCCGGGTGCCACGGTTCTCGAGTTGGTGCTCGATCGTCAAAGCCGCCACGCCCTCGTGGAGTCGGATGTCCTTTCGGTAGCGGTATGCCCAGCCCCGTTCGCCTTGCAGGGCTTGCACGAAGCTCACTGAGGCTGGATCGGATTTTACGGTCCAGTCGCCCGGATCTACCAGCCGATAGTCCCCATCAAACTTGTACTCGTCGCACGCACCGCGCTCGAGCAGCCCCACACCGATCTTCACGAACGAATCCCCGGGCCCGGCCTCCGCGAACCCCATGGGATGGAACATCGCGAACTCCTCCGTGGGTCCACCGACCGAATCGTGGAGGTGCGGGTCGTGGTCGACATGCAGTGGGCCGTAGAACCGGTGGCTGCCGCACTCGACCCGTTCGATGATCCCCGACCAGTCGAAACGGGTGCCCCGGTAGTACCCGCGCTCGGCGTCCGGGAGGTAGATCGACGCCCGCAGGACGCCGTTGTCGAGTGTCAAACGCGGATAGTCGCTCGGCCGGCCCGAGGGCATCGCGGGCAGCATACCTCGGGACCGACGGCTGAGGGGAGAACGACCGTCACGCGTTCCTCGAGCATGAGACAACGCGCGCGTCGGTCCGCGATCGTTGCGACCTCGAACGGACCAGCGTTCGACGGACGACCAGACCATCCCGCACCTTCCGGTGCCGCAGGTTTTGCGCGAGTAAACGCGCGTTGATCCTGCTGCGCCCTCTTCAAAACGTCGTACGCTACTCCCTTCGTTACAAAGGAGATTGCGCAATGGCACTCATTGGCTCGTTGATGAAGACGGACATGATCAAGGTGGCGCCGGACGCCCGCGTCCTCGATGCAGTGGACCTGATGGCTCAGAACCACGTGGGCGCGGTGTTGGTGGTCAAGGGCGACGCGCTCAAAGGGATCCTGTCGGAGCGCGATGTTCTCACGCGCGTCGTCGTCGAAGGCCGAGAGCCCGCGTCGACCGCCGTGTCAGAGGTCGCGACCAAAGAGGTGGTCTCCGTCGACATCGGCACACACGTGCGCAAGTGCGCAGAGCTCTTGCTGGCCATGGACGTCCGACACTTGCCGGTCACCGAGGACGGGCGTCCCGTCGGGATTCTCTCGAGTCGCGACTTCCTGGTCTATGTCGTCGGCGGCCTCGAGCGGGTGATCGACCGCTTCCAGTACAAGGAAGGCCTCGGCGAAGGCGAGGATCCCTACGACCACCTGGGCGGTTCCTACGGTCGGTGACGCCGGCGAACGAGGCCCGCGGGCGGCGCTCGATGCCTTCTCAACATGGGCCGCCTGAGATAGCCTCCCGCGAGGCAGCAGCAGAGGTAAACGGGATGCCGCATAAGGTTCGGACGGTGATTGTGGGCTGTGGTTTCGGTGGCGTGGCCGCAGCGTACGGGCTTCAACAGATCGGGCAGGACGACTTCGTCATCTTGGAGCGCGGCGCCGAGGTCGGTGGCGTGTGGGCCGCCAACACCTACCCCGGGATCGCGTGCGACGTCCCCTCGCACGCCTACTCGCTTTCGTTCGCGCCGAACCCGCGTTGGTCGCGGCGGTTCTCCCCTGGCCCCGAGATCCAGCAGTACCTCATCGACCTCACCCAGAGGCTCGGCCTCGAACAGCATCTTCGACTGAACGCCGAGGTGCGCCGCGCGGTGTTCGATGACGCCTCACAGCGGTGGCGAATCGAGCTTCGCGATGGCGAGACCCTGGACGCAGAAGTCGTCATCAGCGCTTGCGGCCAGCTTTCGCGTCCGACGGTTCCGCCGTTGCCAGGGCTCGAGAGGTTTCGTGGGGATTGGTTCCATTCTGCCGAGTGGCCCGAGGGCAAGGCGCTCGACGGGGCTCGGGTCGCCGTCGTCGGAACGGGCGCTAGCGCGATCCAGATCGTGCCTTCGGTGGCCTCCGCTGTCGACCACATGACGGTGTTCCAGCGATCGGCCCCGTGGGTGATCCCGAAGTTCGACACCGAGTACTCGCGCGTCGCCCACTGGCTCTACTCGCGCTTTCCGCGGCTTCAGCGGGTCGCTCGCTGGTTCTGGCGGTCCCAGCTCGAGAGCCTGGTGCCCGCCTTCACGAGGCAGCCTCCCCTCACGTCTAGAGTCATGGTCCGGTTCTTCACGGGGCTCGTCGCGGTGCAACGGTTCTTGCAGCTTCGGGGCAACCGGCGATTGATGGAGGCGACGACCCCCGATTACCCCCTCGGCTGCAAGCGGGTCGCGCTCACCAACCAGTGGTACCCCACCCTGCGTCGCGACAACGTGGCCTTGTGTACTTCGCCGATCCGCGAGATCGTCGAAGATGGCGTGCTGACCACCGACGGCGCGCACCACGCCGCGGATACGATCGTATTCGCCACGGGGTTCACCGCGACCGAATTCCTGGCGCCGATGGAGGTGCGCGGCCGGAGCGGCTTGTCGATTCGGGATGCGTGGAGTGCGGGTGCCGAGGCTTTCCTCGGCATCACCGTTCCAGGCTTTCCCAACTTCTTCATGCTGTATGGGCCCAACACCAACCACGGCACCGGCTCGGCCCTCGAACTGATCGAGGTCCAAGCTCGATACGCCGCGCAGGCGGTCGCCCTCCTCGCCAACGACGAGGCGAAGCAACTCGAAGTGCGACCCGAGGTTCACGACGCGTTCTGCCGGGAGCTCGACGAGCGACTGGCCGGGACCGTTTGGGCCAACTGCTCGAGCTGGTATGTCACCGAGTCGGGCCGAGTCACCAACCAATGGCCTGGCACGCAGAACGAGTACCGTGAGCGCGCGGGTCGGCTGAACGTCTCCGACTACGTGACCGACGCGCCCCGGAGAGCGGTCCCGCTCTCCGCGCCGCCGCCCGCGAGCTAGTCGGTATCTTCGATACAGCGAACGCTGAAGCCGCTTTCTTGGGAACGCGGGCCGTCGAAGAACTCGTCGGTCATGTTGAAGAACGAGAAGTGGAAGGCAAACGTCACGAAGCCGCCGTTGGCCGAGGCACGTGACGTCCAGAACGCGGCGCGGGTCCCTTCGTCCGTGAAGACGCCGTTGGTGAAGAACCGTTGCCCGCCGGGCTTCGCGTCGAACCCGCTGCTGTTGGTGGCGCCTGTGTTGGGGCCGTCCCAGCCGCTCGTCGATTTCATCTTGCCGCCATCGTTCGCCTCGAAGCCGAGAAACAGGCGGAGGGCGGTAATCTCGGCGGGCGTTGGGACGTGCCACCCCTCTGGACACAGACCCGCCGGGTTCTTCACCGCGTGCCAGTTGTAGAGCTTCCCGTACAGCGTGTCGTTCTGCGGATCGTCGTCGTAGATGGCGTACGCGCCCTCGTCGGTGTTCGCCCACGCTGCGTCGGTGAGTCCCGTCTTGATCGGCGTCTTGTCGCGATAGCGAGTCGTCTTGAGATTGGTCTTGAACCAGCGCTGCTCGCCGATCGTGATGACCTTGTAGGTGTTGCAGTCGACATCGACGACGTCGATCAGGATCGGACCACCTTCGAAGAAGCAGCCGCCGGCACCCCCAGCACCGCCGTCCCCGGCGTCGCCCCCTGCCCCGCCGGTCTCCGAGCGACCGCCCATCCCCGAAGAACCGCCCGCACCCGAGGCACCGCCAGTTCCCGAGGCACCGCCAGTTCCCGAGGCACCGCCAGTTCCCGAGGCACCGCCAGTTCCCGAGGCACCGCCAGTTCCCGAGGCACCGCCAGTTCCCGAGGCGCCACCGGTTCCGGAGGCGCCACCGGTGCCCGACGCGCCCCCACCTGCGCCGACCCCGCCGGTGTTGTCGCTCCCCCCGGCCGCGCCCGACCCGCCCGTGGCACCAGTCCCGTCGGCCGTGTCTCCGCAGGCGCCAGCGACCGAAACCGCCGCCGCCAGCATCACGAGTTTCAGCAACCAGCCAGGTCTCATCGCGCGGCTCCTTGAGGAAGCCCCGAGACTCGGCGACTTCGCCCCAAAACGCAACGGGGTCACTCCGCCCCTCCAAAACCCCTCTATTCCCAAGCCCTTACCGCCCATACCGCGAAAACCCGCTAGACCCCGGTTGCCCGTTGAGTCGGAGGCATCGCCACTCCAACCGCAGCCCTCCGAACGGCGCGCCATCCTTGTTTCTTCTGGGACGACACGTTATCCAACGCCGATGAAGAGGTGCGTTGGAATCGGCTGGATCGCTCTTGGGCTGTTGGCGGGGTGCGGCGATGGAGGCTCGGGGTCCGCGACACTGTCCCACGAGTTCGAGCCTTTCGAGATCGGCTCTGGGGAGGAGCAACTCGACTTCTGCCAAAGCTGGAAGCTCAACAACGCCGAGCCGATCTACGTGTCGGCGATTTCCCAATCGAACGATGGCGGCTGGCACCATTCGAACTGGTTCTTCGTCCCTGAGGGGACCTACATGCCGGACCCCGAGGCGGACGCCGAGGGCGCCACCGAAGAGGGCACCTGGCGATGTGAAGACCGAGGCTTCCGAGAACGCGGCGCTGCGGCCGTCGGGGGGGTGTTCTTCGCCCAGTCGACGCAAGCCTTCGAGGAGGAGCAGCGCTTCCCTGCCGGCGCCGCGCTCAAGATTCCGCCGAACTCCGTCATCGTCGGCCAGGTGCACTTGCTGAACCTATCCGCGGCCCCTCTGACCTCGGCGCTCCAGTTCGACCTCACCACGACGCCAGCTTCGGAGGTCGACACCCCGCTCCAACTCGTCAACCTCAGCAACGGCTCGCTCGCGATTCCCGATGGGGGCGAATCCCGCTTTGGCATGACTTGCGACCTCGGATCGGTATTCGACAGCGTGCTCGGCGAGACTCCCGATTACAGCATCTACTACGTTCTTCCCCACTATCACGAGTGGGGGAACTACTTCCGGCTGAGCGTCGTTGACGACGATGGCAACGACGAGACCGTGTACGAACTGAGCCGCGGCATCGGCGAAGCTCTCGGGAGCACCATGGACCCGCCCTTCCGTTCTGGAGGCGCAAGGTATCTGCGGATGGAGTGTGGGTACTTGAACAACACGGGGGACACGATCACCTGGGGCTTTCAGGGCAAGGAGATGTGCGAGACCCTGGTCTACATCGACGGCGGCGTGAAGATGGCGGGGGGCGCGCAGGGCGAGGCCATCGCCGTCGACCCCATGGACGGGCTCCCCACGTTCGAAACCGAGTGCGGCCCACTCAACGGCGTGAGCGACCTCGGTGGAGGCGGCGCGGGACTTCCCTTCTGCGGGTCTGGCAACACGTACCTCGACGGGGAGTACACCACCACCCAGCGGATCGAGTGCGATGTCGCCGGTGCAGTCTTGCTCGGGTTGGACGTCGAGGTGTCGGCGATTCCGCTCGACGACATCACGCCGGGAACTTCGGTCGGCATCGAGCTTTCGTCGCGCGTCGAGATCGACGAGGAGTCCGCGGCCCTGCTCAACACCATCTCTCGGAATGAACCGGCGATCATCAACGATTCGTTCGCGACGGTCCAGCTGTCGGACGGTCAGAGCGACACGACCGTCGCCCTCGGCCTCGACGAGACGCCCTGCGAGGTCGACTATTCGGGCGGCGCCACCCCGGTCGTGCCGCCGTCGGTGACAGCGTTCCTCGAGGTCGCCGACGACGCCACCGAGGTCACGGTCACCCTGCGCGACTTCACCTTGGTATCACGCACCCCGTCTCCTTCCTATCTGACCACGGGGCCCCTACCCGACGACGCGATGGGCCAGATCTTGAGTCAGTGCGTCGCGACCGACGCCGTGCTGACGATTCCCGTATCGAACCCGTAGCCCGGGACGGCCAGGGGGCCGGAACTGACTCGCCCATATCGAGCGGTGGCCGGGCGGGACGAATCCGTGTAGGCAAGGTTCGTCGACTCGAGTCACTCGCCGTGCGGTCTTTTCTCTCTCAGTGGGGTGCCCTTCTCATCATCCTTGCCCTGTCCTTCGGCGCGGCCCGGGTCGGGTGGCACGATCAGTCGCTGACGAAGGACGAGTGGGCACACTTGATCCGCGGGCTCGCCTACTGGGACACGGGGGACCCCCGACTGAGTTTCGCGCACCCGCCGCTGGCAAACGCCGCCGCCGCGTTGCCGGCATATGTCGGGTTCGATACGGACATCTCGCAACTCCCCGGGTGGGACCGAGGCAGCAATCAGAGGATCTCGCTCGCGCTCCAGGCCAACGACTATGCGGATCTGCGATCGCGCCTGTTTCGCGCCCGGGCCGCGATGTTTGCTTTCCTGGTGTTGCTAGCGACCTACGTGTTCGTGTTCTTGCGGGCGCACGTCGGTGCGTTCGCTGGGGTGGCCGGCGCCGTCTGCGTCGCACTCAATCCGACGCTCCTCGCCCACGCCCGGCTCGTCACCACCGATCTGCCGGTGACCACGTTTGCCGTCATTGCGGCCGGCGAATCGATCGCATTCGCCGTGGGCAGGCAATGGTGGCGGTTGGGTACCGCGGCCGTGGCCCTTGCTGCCTGCGCCCTGTCGAAACACAGCGGTCTCGGCGTGGTGGCGATTTGTATGCTGGTGACGGCGGTCATGCTGTTGGGAGGCCGATGGTTCGGGCGTCCCGACGGGCTCAAACAACAAGCGACATCCGTCGGCGTCTATGCTGTTGTCACCCTGTTGATCTTCATGCTCGCTGTGTTTGCCGTTTACCGGTTCGATGGGGTCGGATGGACCGTGGAAGAGATACGCACCGCGGAGCGCCACAGGCATGCGCTCGGCCTGCGAGGCACGTCGATCGAACACTACGAGGGCTCGCTCCCCGTCCCCCTGCCTTCCGCGTGGGTCGTCGGACTGTTCTCGACCGGGTCCCATGTGCAAAGGGGCCACACCAAGCAGTGGTTCTGGGGAGAGGCGAACCCGAACGGGCGATGGTCGTACTTCCCCACGTTGCTCGCGATCAAGTTGCCGCTCGGGTTTCACGTCGGCTGGCTGAGCGCCGCAGCGTTCGCGCTTGCGTTTGCCGTGTCGTGGCGCCGCCGGCGCGGTTCGCTCGATTCGGGAGCCGCCATCGCGCTCGGTCTGGTCGCCTGCACGAGTCTTCTCGCGCTCGCGTTGCTGAGCAGCCGCATGAACATCGGGCTTCGGCACGGTCTTCCGTTGGTCGGGCTGTTGGCGCTACTCGCCGGCTGGGGATTTGGTCGCCTTTGGGACGCCAGAGGTTGGCTCCGCGTACTTGCAGTGATCGCATTGATCTCGATACCCGCCGAGCTCGCGTGGACCGCGCCGCGCTACTTGAGCTACTTCAATGTCGCGGTCGGCCGGGCAAAGGGCCACGAGATCTCGAAACTCGGTGAGTCTTGGGGACAGACACGGGGCGAGTTGGTCCGCTACGTTCTCGACAACGACATGCAACCGATCTCCGTGAGCAAACTCTCGAGCACGAAGGCTCGCGAGTTGATGTTCCTGGGTCTCAAGAACCCGCGCAACATCCACTGCAGGGCCGACGAGCCCGATACCCGATGGGCCGTGATCCTCGAAGAAGAGTACGCTCGGGCCCCGCGTTGCTACGCATGGGCGCGCGACATGGAGCCGGCCCACCGGTTGCTCGAGCACTTTCGCATCTACGACCTCCGCCCGATGTCACTTCCCGACGAAGCGAATGCTGTCGAGGTAGACGGTGACCGGTAGTCCGGTCCCTTTGATCGTGATGAAGAAGCCGGTCTTGAGGCTCGATAGGTCACGCCTCCTCAGCCGAACGCGGTAACGCTTCCACTCGTAGGTCAGGGTGATGTCGTCTAGGGTCGCCTTATCGGAATCCGGGTGCGGCTGGTCTTCGCCAATGAGGCCGACCCCGACGCTGATCGTCTCGCCGCTGAACTTCCCTCGTGCCCAGAACTCGAGGTCGCGGGCCCCAGTCAGGTCGTAGCCGCCGGCTTGTTCACCCCAGTTGTCGGGTGGGTTCTGCCAAGCGACGCCAACCCAGCTCCCGGGTGCACCCTCGAACCGCATCTCAATGCACTGGTCCCCCTCGTACGGTCGTCCAGTGTGGTCGCCCCGGACCGTGAGCGACTCGATTTCGCCCATCCAGCCGGAAGGCCACCAGGGCATGCCTTCAAAGCCGTCGCGATAGACGTAGAAAGGGAGGCTCGCGCGAGCCTCACCTTCGACCAAGAGCGGAACGTTCGCGGTCGCCGCGCGCCCGGTGTCATCGTGCGCATAGACGAAGAGCCGGTACTTGCCAGGTTGGTTCGGCATTCGCACGCGCGCCCCCGTTTGGCCTCCTTCGAGGACAGCGCCGTCGACCCGTTGCGGGGTGGGACGGTAGTCGCCCCCGCCCGCGTAGTCGGTCGGATCCTGGCGGAGCTCCCAGCGCGTTCGAACGCTCGCTCCTTCCGGATCCCCGATCTGGGCACGCACGCGCAACTCGCCGCCAGGACTTGACCTCGGCCCCGGCTCCACCACCAGAGGCTCTACGGTCGGGGCCAGGTTGTCAGGGGGCTTGCCGGACCAGATCTCGGTCATCGTATCGACCGCGGCCAGCGAGGCGCCGTCCTGCAGGAACATGCCGTACCAAGTTGGCGTGGCTTCGTTCTTCGACCCCCAGGTGAACACATACGCACCGAGTGCGAGGCCCTTCGCGCTGGTGACGGCGCTCGCGTACACATGCCGATAGGTTTTGGCCTTTTCCGTGCTCGTGGGTTCGGCCGTTGCGCCCCACTCGTTGGGTGGGATCTCCCAGACGCCGAGTGGCCCCGTTTCGGTGAGCACGTAAGGCTTCGTCGCGCCGCCGCTCTTGTACCGCTCGGCGACGGAGAACGCGCCCCCGTAGGAGTTGATGCCGTGAATGTCGATCGCCGGGCAGTGCTTCTGAACGCCTTCGAGTCGGTCCCCGCCGAGTTCGGCCGTGACCGTCATGGTCGGATGATTCGGGTCGAGTTCTTTGATCATGAGGGCGATGTCATTGACCGCCTTCCAAACCGCAGGGTTGACGCGTTCGTCGAAGCCTTCCATCTCGTTGCCGACGCCCCAGAGCAGTACCGCGGGGTGATCCTTGTAGCGCATGACCGCAGCGCGCGCGCGCTCGTACTGCTCGCGGACCTGGACCTCGTCGTGGTAGTCGAACCCGTGGCGCTCGTGGCCGAGCCAGATGCCCACGGTCACCGTCAGCCCGAGCGCATGGGCCTGATCGAGCAATCCATCGATGCCCTCGGCACCCCAAGTGCGCAGCGAGTTCCCGCCGGCCTCGGCGAGCGCGTCGAGCGGGCCATCTCCGCCCGCGCCGCGAATGAAGTAGGGCTCGCCCCCACGAAAGAGCTGCCATCCTTCTGACGTCTGCCGCACTTCGACAGGGACCGCCTGCGCGGCGGCGATGGACGGGGCCGCCGCGAGGCATGCCGACGACAGGACGATCGCGCGTGCGGCGGAACGGCGGCTCATGGATTCACCGTTGGGTTGATCGCTGCCTGGTAGAGCGACCTCTTCGGTGACGCAAAGACACGCTCGACCATCGGTCGGAAGAACTCGAGAGGCTCGCTCGCGTACTCCGCGTCGAACGAAGACTGGTCGTACTCATGGCAGAAGTCGACGCACGATTGGTAGTGCGGATGCCCTTCGAAGGCATCGCGCGCGTTCCGATCGAGCCCGATGTAGTGAAAGAAGTAGTATCCCTGAAAGATGCCGTGGTGTTTGACGATCCAGTGGTTCTCTTCAGACACGTAGGGCTCGAGGATGGTCGCAGCGACGTCGGCGTGATTGCTCGGACCGAGGGTGTCGCCGATGTCGTGAAGCAGCGCGCAGACGACGTACTCTTCGTCTCGCCCGTCTCGGTGGGCCCGCGTCGCGGTTTGAAGGCAGTGTTCGAGCCGATCCACGGGATAGCCGCCGTAGTCCCCATCGAGGAGCTGAAGGTGCGCGAGAATCCGCTCCGGCACGGCCTGCATGAACGGGATCATGTGGCCCGCGATCACGCCCCAGTCTGATGCGGTGCTCTCCGTCATGGCTTTGAAGCTCGCTTTGCGGTCACTCATCGGGTGGCTCCTGGTTCGACGGGACCATGACCGTAGCATTGCAAGCGCAACGCGGGTACCAGACCTTCGAGGCGCCGAACGTCGCTTGGCCCGTGGTACAGTCGTTGCCGCCAGGGTTGGGAGGGACGGACGATGAGTGAGCGCTTCGCGGAATTTCAAGACGTCATCGAGGACTTCGAGCAAGTCCGTGCGGTCATCCGTCGGCCGCTGCCCGCGATCGAGAACAAAGTGCTCGACCATCTCGATCCCCTATGTCGCGATTTCATCGCGGCCTCGCCGTTCGTGATCCTCGCCTCCCGCTCCCCGGGTGGGTGGCTCGATCTTTCGCCCAAAGGCGACCCGGCCGGCTTCGTACGCGTCCTCGACGATCATCGCCTCGCGATCCCGGACCGCCCAGGCAACCGGAGGCTCGACACCTTCCACAATCTGCTCTCGAATCCCGCGCTCGGCCTCATCTTCTTGGTTCCCGGCAAAGGAGAGACCCTGAGGGTGAGCGGGGAGGCCAGACTGGTCCGCGACGAGGCGCTTCGACAGTCGATGGCCGTCAAGGGTCGGGCGCCCGAGTTCGCGATCGTCGTCTACGTCGAACGCGCATTCATGCACTGTCCGAAGTGTGTGATGCGATCGGGCCTTTGGAAGCCCGAACGGTGGGGGGATGCCTCGTCGGTCGCCGATATCGGAACCGCGATGATCGCGCACGCCGAGATCGACCAGACACCCGAGCAATGGTTCGAGACGATCAAGAACGACGGCGGCCTCGACATGTACTAGCGCTCGTCTCGCTATCGTCCCGCCATGTCGGCGGCTCGAATGGTCCGGCTGACGGTCTCCGACACTTCATCCGGCCTGACGCGTGACGCTTGGAGTGCGCCCCGTGTCTCTTGCCACCAGGCGGCCGCCATCTCCTGTGTCCATGGTTCGCCTTCACACTGCGAGAGGCGCCTTGCGAGCTCCCTGGCGGTCGCTGGGCGTTCGGCTGGGTCTTTCGCGAGACACGACAAGACGAGTTGCTCGAGGTCGGCTGGTACCGCGCCGCCGAGGCGCTCGGAGGGCGGCACGGGCGTGCTGTGCAGATGGTGCGAACAGACCTCCACGATCGTCGCCCCTGAAAAGACGTGCTCCCCGGTCAGCAGAAAGTACCCGACGGCGCCGAGCCCGTAGAGGTCGCTTTTCGCGCCCGCCTCGCCGGACGCGGCGATCGTCTCCGGTGCCATGTAGAGCGGCGTCCCCTGGATGGCGTTCTCTTGCGTCAGCTCCGCGTCGCCCTCGGCATGCAAGTCGCGCACGAGGCCGAAATCGAGCACCTTGGCCGCGTCGAGGTCGCTCCCCTGGCGCGTCAGCATGACATTGGCCGGTTTGATGTCTCGATGGATCAATCCGATCTCGTGAGCCTCGCTGAGGGCGTCGGCCACCTGCGTCAGGACGCGCGCGACCCGACCGGCAGGTTGAGGCCCGTCGATGGCCACGATCTCCGCAAGCGTGGCGCCGTCGAGAAGCTCCATCGCGTAGTAGAAGATGCCGGTTTCGGTTCGGCCGTAGTCGAACACCGTGATGGTATGGGGATGCGTGAGCTGCGCCGTGAGCTGCACCTCGCGCTCGAAACGTGCGACCGCCTGCTCGGTGGTTTGTTCGGGGTTGATGAGCTTGACCGCGGTCGGACGGCGCAGCATCGCGTGGCGCGCCTGGTAGACCGCCCCCATGCCACCCTCCCCGATCTTTCGCTCGAGCATGTATTGGCCGAGCTGCTGGGCTTCGGTGACCTCTCGGCGGAGCCCGTAGATGACCCGCGACACCCCAACCGCGACGGCGCTGATGACGAACCACCATACCTCGATGAACAGCGTCACCCCGAGTGAGGTCTGGTGCGGGTAGCCTGGCCCGGGCGATTCGAAGCCGACGTAGGTGCGCCAACTCACGATGGCCAGGGGAATGCTGTAGGCGGCGCAGAGGAGCGCGGTCTGGGTCGCCGTGCTCGGGACCAACGCGGCTCGGCCGAAGAGCATCACCGCGTACACGAGAAGGAGCGACAACTCTGGGCGGTAGCCGATCGGCGTTTGCTCCACCACGAGGGCGACGGCGACCGCCATGCCGATCGCGACGAAGTCTTCCACGGCATGAACGAAGAGGGCCGAGCGCGGGGTCTCGCCGATGACCGAACGCCCAAGGGCGATCCACGCGACCGTTCCCAACAGGAGATAGAACCCGGCCTTCCCGATCTCGGATCGGCCCGTCACCACGACCTCGGCGACCATGAAGAGAAGCAAGACCACGGTCACCCATAGGAACGCCGTCAGCAGAAGGCGCACGCGCCCCTGCAGGAATTCGTCGTGCGTCGCTAGGCTCCGCGAGGTCGTGCCCGACATCATGCCGGACTCTGCCACATTGGGGCCGCGGACCAACCTCTGGCGGCCGCGACGGACGGCCCGTCGCGTGTGGGTTGCTGCCGGGCTCTTTTTGGCTAGGGGAATCTCATGCGTATCCGAGTGAACGGCCAGAGTCACGAGTTCGACGGGGACCCCAACACCCCTCTGCTTTGGGTGCTGCGCGATACGCTTCGCCTCACCGGGACCAAGTTCGGATGCGGGGCAGCGCTCTGCGGCGCCTGCACGGTGCACCTCGACGGAAACGCGGTGCGCGCGTGCGTCACGCCCGTCCAAGCGGTCGGCAATGCCGAGGTGACCACCATCGAAGGCCTGTCCGAGGGCGGTGCTCACCCGCTTCGCGAAGTGTGGGTCGAGCTCGGCGTGCCCCAGTGCGGGTACTGCCAGCCAGGGCAGTTGATGCAGGCCGCCGCGTTGCTCTCAGCGGGGACGCCACCCTCCGACGAAGAGATCGATCAAGCCATGAGTGGCAACCTTTGCCGTTGCGGAACCTATGCCAGGATCCGCGCGGCGATTCACAAGGCGAGCCAAGAGCGATGAGCGGGGTCGAGAACGTGAGCCGTCGCCGGTTCTTGATCGGAACGGGCCTTGCGGGCGGGCTCGTGCTTGGCGTGTGGTTCTACGGGACTCGCGGGGATCGCGCGCCCATGGCCGCCGCCCCCTCAGGCTCGTCGGGGCCCGCGTTCGAGCCCAACGTGTTCGTTGGGATCGCACCCGACGGAACGGTCACCATCGTTTGCCACCGTTCCGAGATGGGGCAGCAGGTTCGGACGAGCATTGCCCAGGTGGTGGCCGACGAGCTGGATGCGGACTGGTCGCGGGTGGTCGTCGCGCAGGCCCAGGCCGACGAAAAGTACGGGAGCCAAAATACCGATGGTTCTCGGAGCATTCGGCGCAATTTCTCGAGGCTGCGAGAGGCCGGCGCCATGGCCCGCGCGATGCTCGAGCAAGCCGCCGCCGACCGCTGGTCCGTGCCGGTGACCGAGTGCCGCGTGACCCTCCACGAGGTCGTCCACGGCCCGTCGGGGCGATCGGTCGGCTTCGGGGAACTCGCCGAAGCCGCCTCTGCGCTCGAACCGCCACCTTCGCGCGACCTCAAGCTCAAGGCGCCGGCCGACTGGCGGTACATCGGCCGGCCTACCCCCTCCGTCGATCTGAACGACATCGTTCATGGTCGGGGTGTCTTCGGGATGGACGTGCAGCTCGACGGGATGAAGGTCGCGGTCATCGCCCGGCCTCCGGTGCTCTTCGGCAAGCCCAAGGCGTTCGACGCGGCACCCGCGCTTGCGGTGGCTGGCGTCGAGCGGGTGTTCGAGCTGCCCACCTTGAAGCCCCCCGCCGGGTTCAAGCCCCTCGGTGGCGTTGCGGTGGTCGCGGCGGACACCTGGGCGGCGATTCAAGGCCGTCGAGCCCTCGACATCACCTGGGACGAGGGGCGTAACAGGTCTTACGATTCTGGGCCCTACCGGGAGGCGCTCCAAGTGACGGCTCGGAAGAAAGGCCGAGTCGTGCGCGAGCAGGGGAACGTCGACCAGGCACTCGCTCGTGCGCACAAGACGCTCACCGCCGAGTACTACGTCCCCCATCTCGCGCAAGCGCCGATGGAGCCGCCAGTGGCCACGGCTCACGTCACCGACGGCAAGGTGGAACTCTGGTCGTCGACACAGACGCCGCAGGTCACTCGCCGAGAGGTGGCTCAGGCGCTCGGGATCGACGAGTCCGACGTGACCGTGAACGTCACCTTGCTCGGCGGGGGGTTCGGTCGAAAGAGCAAACCAGACTTCTCGGTCGAAGCCGCGCTCGTATCACGCGAAGTCGGTGCCCCCGTGAAAGTCATGTGGACGCGTGAAGACGATCTCCAGAACGGATACCTCCATGCGGTGAGCTATCAGCACCTGGAGGCGGGCATCGATGCGCGTGGGCAAACCACGGCGTGGCTCCATCGTACCGTCTTCCCACCGATCGGATCCACGTTCGACGCGGGGCGAACCTTCGCGGGCGAGGGCGACCTCAGTCAGGGTTTCGTCGACAACCCTTTCGACATCGACCACATGCGGCTCGAGAATGGGCGCGCGGAGGGGCACGTGCGCATCGGCTGGATGAGGTCGGTCGCGAACATCTATCACGCGTTCGCAGTCCAGTCGTTCGCTCACGAGCTCGCCGTGGCGGCGAATCGAGATCCAAAGGAGTACCTGCTCGATCTCATTGGACCGCCGAGAAAGATCGACCTGGCGGCGATGGACGTCGAGTATGCGAACTACGGGGACCCGATCGCGCGCTATCCAGTCGACACGGGACGACTGCGCAACGTCATCGAAACGGTATCCAAGTCGTCTCAATGGGGGCGCACGCTCCCCGAAGGGCGCGGCATGGGCATCGCCGCCCATCGAAGCTTCCTGGCGTACGTCGCCACCGTCGTGGAGGTCGACGTCACCCCCGACGGCGAGTTCACGATCCCGTCGGTGTGGGTCGCCATCGATGCCGGAACCGTCGTGAACCCCGATCACGTCCGCAATCAGTGTGAGGGAGGAAGCGTCTACGGTCTGAGCGCAGCCCTCGGGCAGCTCACCGCGAAGGACGGCGCGATCGTGCAGCGCAACTTCGATACCTATGAGGTCGCGCGCATGAAGCAGGCGCCGCGCTCGTTCGATGTGCAGGTCGTCCAAAGCGACGAGCCGCCGGCCGGGGTCGGGGAGCCTCCCACGCCGCCCTTCGCCCCCGCCCTATGCAACGCCCTTTTCGACGCGACGGGCAAGCGCATCCGTTCGCTTCCGATCGGGGATCAGCTGCGCGCCTGATCGGCGTTCCGGTTCGCGGGGCGTGTGTCGCGGCGGGTGACGCGGATGAGACGTAATCCTGAGCCTGCCTCGTCGAGTGTAGGAAAGCCCACATTCCCCTGGCGGTAGAGTCCCGTAGGAGGGAACGGACGCGCCGCAAAACACGGTTGCGCTCCGATTTCGCGTCAAAGAATGGTACCAACGCGGGGTCGGCGAGGCATACGGCCGCGCCGGCGCACCCCCACCCCGGGAGGGTGAATACGATGGACCGACGGACTTGGCGTGGCTCTGGCTTGATTGGGATGGCGGTGACCGTCTGGCTTGCCCTTGGTTCCGCCGCCACCGCGCAGTCGCCGCCCCAGTTCGACCTGAACCAGTTCCGGCCCTCGGAGCTCACCACGGACGGTTTCGCAGTGAGCACGGCGGACGGTCAGGGGCACCTCAAGTTCGGCGTGCAGATCTACATGGACTACGCACGCGATCCCCTCGAGCTCCAGGTCACGGGCGGTGACCCCGATCGTCGGCTCGAGCTGGTCCACGCTCAACTGACGGGGCACCTCACTTGGAGCCTTGGCCTTTGGGAGCGGCTCGTCATTTTCATGGACCTCCCGTATCACTTCATCGTCAAAGATGACTTGTCCGAGGGCGACATCGCATTCCTCGAAGGGATCGGTCAGACGGCCCTGATCCCGCAAGGCTCCGGGCTCGGCGATCTCTACGTCGGCGCTCGCGGGGTCCTCTACGGGACGCGCGAGAACATCTTCCAGATCGCCCTCCAGGCCACCCTCACCACCAACACCGCGTCTGCCGCCGACTCGAACCAAAACTACCTCGGCGAGCCCGGGAGGAGTCCCAACATCGGGGGTTGGTTCGAGGCCCTCGGAACGTTCAACGTCGCCAAGTTCCTCCGCATCCCCCTGAACATCGGATACAAGACCGGCTTTCGACAAGACGTGCCCTCACTCGGTGTCGGGAGTCAGCTCACGTTCGGGGCCGGGGTGCAGCTTCTGTTCGGGGAGCAGCGGTTCATGCTCACGATGGAGACATTCGGGCGCACCGCCGCCGAATCGGGCACCGGGTTCGGGGGGAGTCAGGAGACCCCCGTCGAGCTTCTTGGCGGCTTCAAGTTCCTCAGCAAGAAGGGCTTCGCGACCGGCATTGGCGGTACCGGCGGACTCACCACGGGCTACGGCAATCCCGACTGGCGGTTGATCGGAATGCTCGGCTACACGATGCAAGACAAGGAAGCCGAGCCCGCACCGCGCGACTCCGACGGGGACGGGATCATCGATGAGCTCGACGCCTGCCCGAACGACCCCGAAGACTTCGATGGGTTCGAGGACGAGGACGGCTGCCCGGATCTCGACAACGATGCCGACGGAGTGCTCGACGTCGACGATGCGTGTCCGGACGAGCCCGGCCCACCCGAAAACAACGGCTGTCCAGACACCGACCGCGACGGGGATGGGGTGCCCGATCGTGTGGACAACTGCCCCGACGAGCCCGGCCCGCCGCAGAACCAGGGTTGCCCGGAGGAGCAGGTCGTCGCGATCGAAGAAGGCCAGATCGACATCCTCGAGAAAGTCTACTTCGAGTTCGACAGCGCGAAGATCCAGTCACGGTCCTTTCCGGTCCTCGATAACGTGGCCGAGGTATTGAAGGCGCACCCGGAGATCACGAAGGTGCGGGTCGAAGGACACACCGATTCCTCCGGATCGGACGCCTACAACCTCAGGCTGTCGCAGCGCCGCGCGGACTCCGTCGTGAGATACCTGATCAACCGGGGCGGGATCAGTGCCGACAGGCTCGAGGCCAAGGGCTTCGGCGAGCGCCAGCCCCTCATTCCTGACGCCACCACCCAGGCCGAGTTCGCGAAGAACCGGCGTGTGGAGTTCCACATCGAAGGGGAAGGCGATGCTGGCATGGTAGGCGACGAGGGCGCGTCCCCGAGCCCCGAGTAACGCACCCTCGCGACCCTGCGATCGCGCCTTTGCCAACCTCCGAACTCGGGTGGCTTGGTGACCCGGCGCCGTCGTGTATGCTCGGCGGCCGAAGGAGGTGAGAATGCGCAGAGTCGTGGTTCGACGCGCGGTGGCACTTTGGTGCCTGGCTTCGATGTGTGGGTGCGGCCCGGTCGATGGGCTCATCCTGCCCCCGCTCGTCGAAAAGCCATCCGCGGAGCTGCCGGGGAAGTTTGTCTGGCACAATCTCATCACGACCGAGCCCGAGTCGGCGCGCACGTTCTACGGAAGCGTCTTCGGCTGGGAGTTCGAGGTGATCGGCGACGGCGCGTACACCGAGGTGACGAACGGGGGCCGATCGATCGGCGGCATCGTCAACGCAGGCACGTGGAAGAACAAACCTCGCTCCGCGGTCTGGCTGAGTGCGGTGTCGACGCCAGACATCGGCGGCGCGGTCGCGACGGCCAAATCCGCGGGCGCTCGCCAGCTCGTCAACATCATGGACATTCCCGAGGTGGGTCGCATCGCTGTGCTCAGTGATCCCGAGGGTGCGGTCTTCCAAGTTCTCGAGGCCAAGCGGGGCGACCCGCCCGATGCGCCCCCGCCGGTCCACAGCTGGCTCTGGCACGAGCTGATCGCCGAGGACACCGAAGCCGCCGCGAAGTTTTACCAGGCCGTATTTGGGTATCGCATCGAGATCCACGAAGTCGACGACCACGCGCCCTACCGCGTGTTGGCGCGAGACGACGCGCCGCGCGCTGGCATCCTCGAGAACCCCTTCGAAGACACCCGCTCGGCGTGGATCCCGTACGTTCGCGTCGAGGACCCAGCCGCGCTCCTGCCCGTCGTCACCCTTCTCGGTGGACAGGTCGTGGTCGCCCCGAGCCCGACCCTTCGAGATGGGACCGTCGCCCTCATTCTCGATCCCTCCGGCGCACCCCTAGCCCTGCAGCAATGGTCACCGGAGGAAGGAGGCGCGTCATGAAGAAGGCTCACAAACGCGTTGGTCTCGTCGTGGCCCTTCTCTTGGCGGTGACCGTGTTCGCGGGCTGTCGGGTCACGCCATCGTTGAGCATGGGCGTCGGCGTCGACTACTACGGCGGCCGTTTTCATGCTCGCCCGCATGCCAACGTCGGGTTCTACGGCCACCCCTAGCGCGGCCCCGCTCGGCCGTTACTCGGGAAACGAGCGCGCCAGCGCAAAGGTGGAGTACTGGTCGTCGTAGCCGGCGGACGCCACCACGCCGCTTTCAAGTCGCCACATGAGTTCTTTGTTCTTGGCTGCGTCCGGCTTGCCGAAGCGCGCACGCGCAGCTTGGCGAAGGCCCTGGATGTCCTCCTCGCTCACCGGGTAGGCGATCATGGCCCAACGGACGACGTCACCCTTGAAGGATACCGCCAGCACGGAGAGGCCCCGCTCGCACACGGCCGCGTCATCGGTCTTGGTCAGGACGCCATCGAGTCTTTCGCAGACCTCGCCGAAGCTCTTGGGGTTCGAGGCGAAGAGGGTCGCGGTCATATCGACTTGGTGGTCATGGACGTTCTCAGCGCTCGCAGTGGCGCCCATCATGCAGCCGAGCGACCCGGCAACTGCGAGTGCGAACGCGAGCAGTGATCTAGATTCCATGCACAACCCCCTCCAATGACTGTAGTGGACAAGAGTGGTCGCCCCCAAACTCGGCGCGTCACGGGTTGAAACCTTCGTGACAGTTGGGTAACGTCGCTTCTCGATTGGGCCGTGCCCCCGTTCCGTCGGCCCGATGAGTTTTCCCCTCCGCATCGAAGGAGTCTCCCTTGCGCTCACACCGGCCTTTGCTCACCCTCGCCCTCTTCGTCGCGCTGGGTGTTCCGAACCTTTATGGCATGATGGATTGCGGGGGAGTCGGCGCGAACGACTTCCCGAACATCACGCAGCCCGTGCAAGGCGAGGTGATCGCGGCGTCGGGGTTATTCACCGCGAACGTCTCGTTTCCGGTCGCGCTCACGGCGAGCTCGCTGGTCGACATGGAGCTCCAAACCGACTCGGGAACCACGATCATCAACGTGACGTCCGCCTTCCTTCCGATGGGTCAGTCGGACTTTGACGGTGCGACTTCGGCGTCGGCGGACTTCGATGCGGTCGCCCTCGGTCTCGTGCCCGGGTTTCAGACGCTTCTCGTTCGACTCGATGCCGATGGGGTCGGTGGGTCGGCCGCGCGCGCGGTCACCTTCGAGTGGACCGGGCCGCCAAGTGGAGGGTCTTGCGAAGAGACCGCGGGTTCGGCGTTGAACGACTGCTTTCTCGCCGTGAGCGAAGCGACTCGCCTTTGCTACCTGGGGACCGGCGCCGCGTGCAGCCCGGCCGACACGACGATCGTCGCCGCGCAGAGCCAGCTGAGCACCGACGTTTCCGCCGCCTGCACCGACGCCCAGGTCCAGTCCCTTGGCTACGGGGCCGCCGTGACCACGAGCGGGCTCGTCGCTCGGTTGAACGAGTCGTGCCTGGGCAATGCCAGCACACTTGCGGCGCGGTACTTCGGAGGGCCGCACGGGGCAGTGCTCAACGGGATCTTGGGGAACCCTGTCGGCGAAGCGTGTCTTGGTGGGGCCTATGACGAGAGCGCATCGTTCCTGGGCACGGCGTTTGGTCTCCAGCGTGACTGCGTGCTCGACGACGGCTCGTGCGTACCTGGGACGGTGAGCGCCGACATCGATACCGAGGCTGCCATTTCCGCCGCGGCGATCGACGCAAACTGTCCGGGGGGACTCATCGAGATTCTCGTCGGGTTGCCTGCAGCCGAAGGCCTCGCGAGGACGCAGAGCCAGTCGGAGTGCATGATCAGCGCCGCCCATGGCGACACCACGCCGCTCGCCCTCCGGTGCGGAGCGAGCAGCCTGCCACCCGGGGTCAGCGTGGTGCAGACCGAACCGGCCGGGCTGACGCCGCTCGCCCCGGGCGTCGCCACGCAGCTCGTTCTCGACGAGGCGGTCTGGGGAACGCGGTGCGGCGATGGCACGCCCTACGCGTTCTGGATCCAGCTCGCGCCAGCTGGGAGCCCCGCCGGCCAGATGGTCACCCATCTTCAGGGCGGCGGCGTCTGCGTCCTTCGCGAGCAGTGCGAGGGGGTCCCGGCTTCGCTCTTCAATGCGCTCGACGACAACTACACCGAGAGCGGGATCTTGAGCGCCGACCCTGTCGAGAGTGCCTTCGCCAACTGGACCAAGCTCTTCATGCCGTACTGCACCCAAGACGTGTTTACCGGTGGCGGGGTGCTCCAAGACTTCGGCACGGTCTCGGTGGAGCGTTACGGTGCGATCGATGCTCGTGCCGCCCTCCGCGTGCTTCGCAACATCGTCGCCGCCGAGATGAACGCCAGCGACCCCGAGGGCTTTCGCCCCGACCGACTTCAGGTGGTCTTTGGCGGGAGCTCGGCGGGCGGGTTCGGCGTGATGTTCAACCTCCATCACGCCCTCGACGAAGAACGCTGGGTCCATTCGACCATGATCAACGACGCGGCGCTCGGGCTCGATACGATGGGCACGTTCGGGATTGGCACCCTCGGAAGCCTCGCACAGGGAAGCTGGGCTACGCGGCTCACACAGCCCCCCTACTGTCTCGATTCGAGCTGCGTGGTTGGGCCGATCTTGAACGCGGCGCACTCTCCGCGCCTGCTTGCCGTGCCTGAGCAACAACTGCTCTTGGTCTCGAACCAGGTCGACAACGTGCAGATCGGAACGACCGGCTGGCCCGATACGGCGTCGTTCGTCAACGAAGCTCGGCTCCAGTACTGCGCCGCGGAGACACTGCCTGGGGTGCGCTACTTCCTCGACGCCATTCCGACGAGTTTCCACACTTACCTGCGGAACAACTCCGCGTACTACACCTTCGACATCGCTTCGACGCCGCTCGTCGACTGGGTTGAGCAGGCGGTCTTCGACCCGACCAACCTCAATAACCTCGTCGAAGAAGGCACCCTCACCACTGCATACCCAGGGGTGAATCCCTTCGGTTGCCCAACGAACTAGGTGCCGATCCGGCCGGCGCCGGCGCCGATTGTGGGGGACCGCGGCCACGCGCCTGTGGTATTCCCGGCCTGGGTGCATGGCAGACCGGGTCCTCCAAATCAGTGACGGGTTCTGGAACGTCCGCGGCTCGTTCAAGATCGGCGGCGTGGTCGATATCGGAACGCACGCCTCACTCGTCCGGCGAGCGAACGGGAAGTTCGTGTGGCTCGACGCGTACACCCTGACTGGCGACACCGCTCGGGAAGTCGATGCGCTGACCGACGGTGGATCCAGCATCGAGGCCATCCTCAACTTGCATCCTTTCCACACGGTCCACGTGCGTCGCGCCCACGAGCGCTATCCCGACGCCAAGCTCTTCGGGACTGCCCGCCATGTGTCCAAGTACCCGGAGCTGCCTTGGGAGCCGATGCGCACCGAGGATGCCGAGTGCCACGCGCTCTTCGAAGAGGATTTCGCGTTCTCGGTGCCGCGGGGCGTCGACTTCATCTCGCGCAACGAGAACATCCACTTCTCGTCGGTGCTCGCGTTGCACAAGGCCTCGAACACGCTCCATGTGGACGACACCCTCATGTGCATCAAGCTCCCGAAGCTTCTCGGCGGAACGCACCGCGTGAGCTTCCACCCCACCTTGGCCAAGGCCCTCGAACGACGCGCCGGTGCAACGGCAGATTTTCGCGCGTGGGCGAACGGGCTTTGCGACCAGTGGAAGGGCGCGGCGCACCTTTGCGCGGCACACACGGCGGCTCTGACACCAGGGCGTAACGGCGGGGAGCCGATTCACGTACGCATCCAACGAGCCCTCAAGAAGGCCGACAAGACGTTGCGCGCCCACGAAGCGAAGCACGGATAAGAAAAGGAGTAGTACCGGATGACTTCACTCGAATGGCTTGCGGCCACGGCGCTCATGACAGGGGTCCTTTGGGTCCCCTACGTATTGCAGCGGATGCTCGCGCTCGGGGTTCTGGGCGCCCTCAAACCCGTTGGACCCGAAGAGATCGCGCGGCAGGCAGTCTGGGCGCAGCGTGCTCGGAACGCGCACTACAACGCGATCGAGAACCTAGCCGTGTTCGCGACCTTGGTGCTGGTAGCACAGGCGATGGGCAAAGCGGACGAGCCGCAAATCGTTCTCGCGTCCCAGGTCTACTTCTGGGCGCGGCTGGTTCATTTCCCCGCGCTGACCTTTGGCATGACCGGCGTCCGCACGACCGCGTTCTTGGTCGCGTTTGGAGCCCAGATCGCAGTCGCGTTGCGCATCTTCGGGCTCTGAGGTCAGCGGTTTTTCCGCTTGCCTCCAAGATGGAACGAGACGCCTGCGTCGACCGTGAGTGATCCCACGATCCGGTCGTCGAAGATCCAGTCCGATCGCGCCACGACGAATGGCTGTACGGCACCCCCAAAGTCCGGCGCCCAACCGAGCTTCGTCGAGATCCCGACTCGTGTCGGCCTCGGATCGACGAGCGGAACGTAGGCGCCCACCCCGAGGCTCATGAGAAACCAGCCGAACAAGCGGTTCTCGACGAAGAGTCCCGGCGTGATGTAACGGCGCTCGGGGCGTGCATCGGTCTGGAGGTAAGCCACGTCGACGCCAAAACTCTGGGTCGCGTTGGCCGGGAGCATCAGTTGAACCCCGGCGACGGCGGCGAGCGACACACCGTCGCCCGGCTTGGCGCGACTCGCGAATCCGACCCCGCCGTGGATACGAAGGCGCAGCGGGTAGACGAAGATCGGGGCGAGCTCTTCGGCTTCGACCTCGACTTCAATGGGAGGCGGCGGGTCGGTGTCCGCATCGGCCAAGTTGGGCCAGGCGGACGTGACGAAGACGCAGCAGAGCAGCAAGCAGGTGCGCATGGACGGGTACCTCCAGGCAGCGCCGTGAGGGCGCCCGGTCAAACGTGGGAAGTGAGGCTCGATGCGCTCTCAGGCGCGCGATGGTCCGAGCCCGTCGTCAGCTCTAAAGCTCAACTAGACACCGTCAAGTTTGGTCTGCTGGCCTATACTCCCGCGATGAAGTCGAAGATTCGTGCGTTGCTCCCCGAGGATCGAATCGCTTGGGAGACCCTGTGGACCGGGTACTTGCATTTCTATCGCGTCGAGCTCCCCGCCGACGTCACGAACGTCACCTGGGAGAGGCTTCTCGACACCGACGTCGACATCCATGGGCTCGTGGCGGAAGAGCCCTCGAACGGACAAGTCGTCGGCATTGTTCATTTCCTCTTCCATCCCGTGACCTGGTCCGTCTCACCGCGCTGCTACCTCGAAGACCTGTTCGTCAGCGACGACGCGCGTGGTACCGGCGCCGGGCGCGCCCTGATCGAAGCCGTCTACGATGCCGCCGACGCAAGGCAGGCAGACCAGGTGTACTGGTTGACCGAGGACGACAACGAGGTGGCTCGCCGGCTCTACGACCGGGTCGGGCAGCACACGCCCTTCATCAAATACCGGCGTTAAAACAAGCTTTTAGCGCCAAAAAGGAGAGACGGTCTCTCCTTCTGACCAGTATGTACATCGGCGGCCACCGGTGAGAGTATCCCGGCGCGTCCGAAGAGCGAAGCTGGGCGCAGGCAAGGAGTACCGGATGTCGTTAGGAAGCAAGGTTGCCGCGGAGTTCGTCGGGACGTTCTGGCTGGTGTTTGGTGGCTGTGGAAGCGCTGTCCTGGCAGCGGCGTTCCCCGAACTCGGGATCGGGTTCTTGGGCGTGTCGATTGCGTTCGGCCTGTCGCTCCTCACCATGGTCTACGCCATCGGGCACATCTCAGGCTGTCACGTCAATCCCGCCGTGTCGGTCGGGCTACTCCTCGGGCGGAGGTTTCCGGCGTCGGAGTTGCTTCCCTACGTGATCGCGCAAGTCCTCGGTGCGATGGCGGCCGCTGGTGTCCTGTACTTGATCGCCTCGGGCAAGCCCGGGTTCGAGGTCGGCGGCTTTGCGTCGAACGGCTACGGCGAGCACTCCCCGGGCGGCTATCCGATGCTGTCGGCCCTCGTGGCCGAGATCGTGCTCACGTTCATCTTCCTGTTCGTCATCCTCGGCGCCACCGACAAACGCGCGCCCGCCGGGATCGCACCGATCGCCATTGGGTTGGCGTTGATCGTCATTCACCTGGTCGGCATCCCGGTCGACAACCTCTCGGTGAACCCGGCGAGGAGCACGGGGACAGCTGTGGTGGCCGGAGGTTGGGCGCTCCAGCAGCTCTGGCTGTTCTGGGTCGCACCGATCGTCGGCGGAGCCCTCGCTGGGATCGTGTACCCGATGGTCGCCGGCGACAGCTGACTCGCGGTCGCAAAGCCCGGTTAGTTCACGCGGAGGAGGAGGAAGCGGCCGCCGTTCGACAGCGCGCCGCCGTAGCCTCCTGACACCACGGGAACCGCCGAAAAGCCGAAGCCACCTTCGGCCCGCGCGACTTCGCGTCCGTCGGAGAGGGCGAGCGCCAAGAGCGACCCCTGGGTCTCCCCGTAGAGCACGGTGCCACGTTCGGTCACGACCGGCGGGGTCGGGGCGCCGCGCTCAGGTGACTTCTCCCAAAGGACTTCACGGGAACGGAGGTCCATCATCAGGACGCCGCGACGCGCGGAGGCGATCACCAATGTCCGGCCGGCGACCGCAAGCCCGGTGACCGCAGTGAGCTTGGGGTCGCGCCACTCGAGCGTCCCGCTGACCGCATCGAGCGCGTAGAGCCCTGCGGTAAACGATGCGACGAACAGCGTCCCTTCGTAGAGTACGGGAGTGGTGTCGATGTCGAGGAAGCGAGGGAGATTCCCTTGGCGAATCGGGACGTCGGTCGCCGTTTCGATCTCCCAGAGCAGACTGCCGTCGAGTGGATCGATCGCCGAGACCGCTCCGTCGGTGAATGCCGCGTAGAGGCGCCCTTCGGCCAGCAAAAGCCCAGCGTGCCCGCCGATCGTGATCTCTTCGATCAGCTCTTTTTCGTAAGTCCACAGGACGGTCCCGTCTTTGCGAGAGAGCGCGGTCACGACGTCGTTCTCTCCAACGACGTAGAGCGCATCCTCGGTCAGGACCGGCTGGTTGCGGAGCGCGCCCGAGAGCGGCGCCTGCCACAAGAGATTCCCTTCGGCGTCGAGTGCGTGAATGTCTCCATCGAGCGCAGGGAGGTAGATCTCGCCGGTCAGTGTGTCGATGGCGGGCTGGGACTCGATCTGCGCCAAGGCGTCGTAGAGCCACAGTCGCCGACCATCGATGCGGAACGCGAAGAAGTTCCCGTCAGACGTCCCGATGTACACACGCTGCCGCCGCGGATCGAACACCGCAGACGCGAGCTCGACCGGGATGAATCGCGCCTCGGTCCGGTCGGTCAGTTGCTGGGACCACCGCACGTCGAAACCGCCCTCACCCGGCGGCGCGTAGTCGTCGCCCTCTTGAACCCAGCCAAACGTATCGGCTTTGGTGACCTTCCCCGCGTTTCCGCAGCCACTCACGAGCCAGGGCATCAGAAGCGCGATCGTCGCAACTCGCGAGGTCATGTGGGCCATGCCTTAGGGGGCGGCCTGGCCCTGCTGCTGGCGCACCATGTCCTGGAGCTGCTCCTCCAGGGCTCGGATATCGGGGCCGGCGTTGGGCGCGAGCGTCGGGTCGATCAGGGCAAGCCGGGCTTCGGCTTGGGAGCGGGTGAAGGGGAGCGACGGCCCGCCCGGACGGCGGAGCTCACTCGTGACGGCCTGAAGCTTGAGCTTGGCCTCGTCTGTGCGTCCCTCGGCCATCAGGATCCTGCCCTGGTGGTAAGAGGCGATCGGTGCCACCTCCTTGCTGAGCTCTCGCAACGCGTCGAGTTGTGCGAGTGCTTCATCGTAGGCCTCTTCGGCTTCGTAGGTGTAGGCGATCCCCTCGATGGCGACCCACTGCAGGGTTTCTTCGTCGGTGCTCTCGAGGGCCTTCATGTAAGAAGCCCGGGCTTCGGCGTGCTGACCCTGACCGTAGAGTGCGCGCCCTTGCCCGATCAGTGCCCATGTGGCGGCGGGCGTCCCCTCGTGGTCGGTGGCGACGGCCGCGTAGGACTTCGCCAGCTCGGCGTCGTCGTAGATGTTGGCGTCGAGCACAGACGCGAGTTGGCTTCCGGCGGCCTCGTTCTTGTTTCGTTCGACGGTCGACCAACCGATCCCGATCGCGGCCACGATCAGCACCCCGGCCACGGCCAAGCCGATGGTCCTGAGGTTGTCCTCGAGCCAGTCTTTGGCCACCGCCGCCTGGGCGAGTGCCTTGTCCTCGACCATCTCGGCCTGCCGGCCACGCTCGGCCGCTTTGCGAGCGGACTTCGCTGCGCGCGTTGCCGCGAGCCGCTGCCCAGGCGAGAGCCGTGCTTCTTTTTCGTTTTCGGCAGAATCGTTGGCCAAGGTTTCCTCCAAGAACCTGGAAATCCAGGCAAATCGGGTCGGGACTATACACGTGGGCCGTAACCAGTCAACGTAGCCTCGCGTTCGGCGCAAAGCCCGTGCTACAGGGCTTTTCGTGCGGATCCTCGCATGGGTTGGGCTGGCGCTAGTCGGTTTGGTCGCGGCGCCTTCGGAGGCGCGCGCCTACGAGCGTCAGCTCACCGTGGCCGCAGAAGTGGGCTGGGCGGGGATTCCCAACTCCAACAACCTGCCCCTCAACGGCGTGAATGCGGGCGTCACCGTCGGGTACGGCATCAACGACGCGTGGGGGGTCCGCGGCCTGGCGAACTTCAACTTACTGTTCGACGACCGCCGCCTCCGGACGGGCATCATCGGCGCGGAGGCGATCTACCTCCTCGATATCGTGAGGTTCGTGCCGATCTTTGGGTTCGGCCTCGACGCGATGGTGAGCGGTTTCGACGGCCGGACACGCGGGGACTTCGCCATGCACGCCCTCCTCGGGGTCGACTTTCTCATCGACCCTCGATGGCTGGTCGGTGCAGACGCCCGCATCTTCTGGGTGACGACCAACGGCCGGAGTTTCCTCGATGCCCTGTTTTTCACCGCAGGCGTTCGCGTCGGGGTCACGTTCGACGTGCGTTGAGACGTGCCGTCGAAGGGCGGCGAGGCGGCCTGGGCCGATCCCGTCGACCTCCATGAGTCGATCGACGCCTGCAAAGGGACCGTGAACCGCGCGGTGCGCCACGATCCGAGCGGCAAGCGTGGGACCGATGCCCGGGAGGCGTTCGAGGTCTTCGGACGATGCTCGGTTGAGGTCGAGGCTCGCGGCGGGGTTTGGGCGACCGGGGCCCTCGAGGCTTGGGCGGCGTTGCGGTGATGTCGACGATGGCGGGCTCGTGGCGCGCAGTGGGACGAACAAGGGGCGGGCCGACCCCAACGTGACGAAGCTGAGCGCAAGGACGACGAGGGCGCCGGCCTGGACGGGGGATGCGGGTGTGTCGCGGTCGATAGATCCCTATCGGTCGCGGTCATTCCCGGTTGACCTCGTCGCAGTTCGAACCCCGGCGGCCCGGATGCATGGGTGGCTAGCCGCCTTGGGGAGCGCCGAGTTCGAACCCCTCGTGGAGGATGACGACCGCGCGGTCCGCGTGCTCGGCCTCGATCAGGCAGGACGTCTTGATCTCGCTGGTGCTGATCGCCTGAATGTTGATGTCGTTGTCGGCGAGAAGGCGGAACATGCGCGCTGCGATCCCCGCGTGGTTCCGCATGCCGACACCCACGATCGAGACTTTGGCAACCTCGTCGTCGCGCGCGACCCCCTCGGCATCGACGCTCTGGACCAGCGTCTTCGCGACGTCTTCGGCGCGGTCGGAGTCCTCGCGGTTCACGGTGAATGTGAGATCGGTATGGCCCGCTTTGGACACATTCTGGATGATCATGTCGACCGAGATGTTGGCCTCGGCGAGTGGCTCAAAGACGCTTGCCACCACGCCCGGGTGGTCCGGGAGCGCGCGCACGGTGAGCTTCACGGTCTTCTTGTCGGCCGCAACGCCGGCGACGACGACCTTTTCGAGCAAGTGTTCTTCGTCGGTCACGATCGTTCCCTCCGATTTCGAGAAACTCGAGCGCACGTGCAACCGCATGCCGTGCTTCATCGCAAGTTCCACCGAACGTATCTGTAGGACTTTGGCTCCGAGCGAGGAGAGTTCGAGCATCTCCTCGTAGCTGATCCGGTCGATCTTTTGCGCATCGGGGCAGACGCTCGGATCGGTGGTGTACACCCCATCCACGTCGGTGCAGATCTCGCACACGTCCGCGCCGACCGCCGCTGCGACCGCCACCGCCGAGGTGTCCGAGCCCCCACGGCCAAGCGTCGTGATGTTGCCGTACGCGTCGGTCCCTTGGAACCCGGCGACGACGAGGACCTGGCCAGTGTCGAGCGTCGAGCGTAGCCCGCTCCCGTCGATCGTGCGGATCCGCGCCTTGGTGTGCACGCTGTCGGTCAGGATCCGCGCTTGATGCCCGAGCATCGATCGTGCCGGGACGCCGATCTGATTGAGCTGAATCGAGAGAAGTGCCGCGCTGACTTGCTCACCGCTCGAGACCAAGACATCCATTTCGCGCGCGGCCGGCCGCTCCGCGAGCTCCCACCCGAGGCTCAAGAGCTTGTCGGTCTCCCCGGCCATGGCGCTGACGACGACGATGACCTGGTGGCCTTCGCGGTACGTCTCCGCGACACGCTCCGCCACGTTGCGGATGCGGTCGAGCGAACCAACGCTCGTGCCACCGTACTTCTGAACGACCAGGCTCATGGGCGGCGAAGGATAGCGGTGCCGGGGTCGCGGGCAACCGACAAATGACGTCGATCGCGCCGCCCTAGTCGTCGGTTCGCTCGACCCCCGACAGCTCGAGGATCAGGTCCTGTCCATAGGCGCTCGATGGCGTTTGGAAGCCTGGGGTGAAGAGTCCCTGGGCGACCTTGACGGCGATGGCGAGCGCCATCTTCGCGGTCAGTGTGTAGCCTTCCGGGGTCCTCAGCCGGGAGACGACCTTCGTGCCGTCCGGGCCGACGGCCTCGCCCCAAAGCTCCATGAACGCCCGTGACCGTGCCTGGTCGTCCGGTCCGGCTGGCGCGGCATCGATGCGTCGTTTGATCATCCGTTGCACCGGGCCCGCGGCGAGCAGTGGGAGCAGAGGCCGGGCGAGTCGGAGGGCTTTCGTCGCTCGCGGAGGCGCCTCGGTGTAGACCTTGATGTTTGGGATCGCCGTGCTCTTGAACGCTGTCACGACGTCGCCCCAGGGGATCGTCATGCAGTGCGCGGGCTTCCCGTCGCCGAAGTCGATGTCCCGCGTTTCCCAGGCCGTCGGGACGGGCTTGAGCGCGCCGTCTTCGCGAACGAGCCCTCCATGGGAGAAGTTCTCGGCCATGGTGGTGGCGGTCCCGTGAGAGACCCCGCCGCCCCGGCCGCGAAACGCAAGCGCCAGGTGGGTCGCCTGAGGACAACGCGCTTTGAGGTGGGCGGCCAGGCAGTCTGACGGGACCACGTCGAAGCCCGTGCCGGGCAGGAGCATGACCCCCGCCGCGGTCGCCCGGGCGTCCATGCCCCACAGGCCCTCGAACACGTTCGCTTCGCCGGTGATGTCCGTGTAGTGCGTTCCGGTGTCGAGGCATGCCTCGGCCATCGCTTCGTACGTGTGTGCGAAAGGCCCGGCGCAGTGAATCACCACGTCTTTGTCGGCGAGCACGTCTCGCATCGAGGCCGGCTCGGCGAGATCGGCTGCGACCCATGGCAACCCGTACCTTTCGCCTTGGGCCCGCAACCGGTCCGCGTTGCGACCGGACAGTACGACCTCCACGCCATCGTCCTTGGCGAACCGAGCGACGAGATCGCCGCTATATCCGTACGACCCGTAAACGAGAATCTTGGCGGTCATGGTTGCGGGTTGTAGCACCGGCGGAGCGCGGGGACAGCGGCCGACAAACGCGGTAGGTTCGAGACCATGCGTGGAATGACGCGCGCTCGTACCATGGCAGTCGTCCTACTCACGGCTGCCGTTGGCGTCTTGCTGATCGGGCTTGGCCCCGACGCCGGCTTCGCGCCCGCGGGCGGTTCGCGGCTCCATGCCCAGGATAGCGACGACCGGGCGGTCGAGCGTCGCGAGATGGTGAAGTCCCAGATCGAATCGCGCGGCGTCACCAACCCTCGCGTCCTCGAAGCGATGCGCTCCGTGCCAAGGCACAGGTTCGTGCCGCCAGCCCAGCAAGCCTTTGCCTACGCGGACCGGCCTCTGCCGATTGGCCACCAGCAGACGATCAGCCAGCCTTACATCGTCGCGCTCATGAGCGCCCTTGCGGACGTGGGCCCCGGGGATCGGGTGCTCGAGGTCGGGACCGGCTCGGGCTACCAGGCGGCCGTGCTCGCCCAGATGGGCGCCGACGTGTTCTCGATCGAGATCGTGGCCCCGCTCGGGGCGCGGGCCAAATCGACCCTCCGCGCGCTCGGGTACGGCGCGCGAATTCGGCTTCGCACCGGAGACGGCTATGCCGGCTGGCCTGAGAAGGCACCCTTTGCCGCCATCGTCGTCACCGCGGCGCCCCCCTCGATTCCCGAACCACTGAAGGCGCAGCTCGCGGTGGGGGGCCGCCTGGTGATCCCGGTTGGGGACCGTCGGCAGCGCCTCTTGGTGGTGACCCGTACACCGACCGGTTTCGAGGAGCGAATGGTGATCCCGGTCCGGTTCGTCCCGATGACCGGCAAGGCGCAGGAGTTGTAAGCGTCCCCACAAATTGTGCGCAAACCGCCCACATCTCTAGGGATAACGCGGCAGAAACCCGGCTCGGTTTTCAGCGACCTATGATATCGTCGGCTCCCCTGGGTCCCCAGCCTGCGTGCCCGTTTGGCAGGTCCCACTCCTGAAGGAAGCGCGATGTTCTCAAGCTCTGTGCGTAGCTGTCTCGGCTGGTCCGTGACCCTCATGTTCGCCTTGGCCGCTGGGTGCGCCTCGGGCGGCGAGCCTTCCGGCTCTCTCGGGCTCGACCTCGCACTCGAAGACGGCGCGAACATCGACCGGGTCGACTGGGAGATCACCGGTGGCGACATGGCTCCGATGAGCGGCGTCATCGATACGAGCGCGCCCGGTTCGACCGCCTCGGTCGAGGTCTTCGGCATCCCCGCCGGGGACGACTACACGATCACGCTCTCGGCGGAGTCGACCGACGGATCCACCACGTGCGAGGGCACCGCACCATTCGCGATCGCGGTCGGCCAAACGACCGAGGTGCACGTCATGCTGCAATGCAAGACCGAGAACGACGCCGGGGCCGTTCGGGTCGACGCGTGGATCAACGTCTGCGCGCAGCTGACCAAGGTTGTGATCTCGCCCCTGCAGACATCCGTCGGAAGCCAGATCGACGTGCACGCGGCAGCCGAGGATCACGACGGCGACCCGATCATGTATCTCTGGACCGGGACCGGCGGATCCTTCGACAACCCCATCGCCCCCAACACGCAGTACACCTGCGAAGAAGAAGGCACGCAGTTCATCACCATCACCGTCTCCGATGACGGGTTCCAGCACTGCATGGACGGCTGGACCACCGAGGTTCACTGCGTGAGCGGTGGCGGCACGGGCGGCGTGGGCGGCACGGGCGCGGTCGGCGGCGCTGGCGGCATCGGCGGCATGGCTGGCGCCGGTGGTGCTGGCGGCGTTGGTGGCGTTGGCGGCGTTGGCGGTATGGGTGGCGCTGGCGGTGTTGGCGGCATGGGCGGCGCCGGTGGTGTCGGTGGCGTCGGCGGCATGGCTGGCGCTGGCGGCGTTGGTGGCGTCGGCGGCATGGGCGGCGCCGGTGGCGTTGGCGGCGCCGGTGGCGTTGGCGGCGTTGGCGGTATGGGTGGCGTTGGTGGCGTCGGCGGCATGGGCGGCGCTGGTGGTGTTGGCGGCGTTGGTGGTGTTGGTGGTGTTGGCGGCGTTGGTGGCGTCGGTGGCATGGGCGGTGCCGGCGGCTCGGGCGGCAGCGCGTGCATTCCCGACGGCGACGCACGGTTTGCCGGTCCCGTGACCAACCGTCCTTGTGGCGCAGCGCAGTGCGGGCGTCTCGAGGTGTGTGTGGAGGGCACCTGCCAGCCCTCGCGCCTGGTCTTCGTGACCAGCACGACCTACGACGCCGGGCTCGGCGGGCCCCGCGGTGCGGATCAGCTGTGTGCCGACATCGCGGCGAACGCTGGCCTCGGTGGCTACTGGTTCTCGTGGACGTCGGACATCTGCACGTCCCCGCTCAAGCGCTTCGAAAAGTCGATGATCCCCTATCGCATGTTCGAGGGCTCCCAGTTGTCCTCCGGCTGGGACGACCTGACCAACGACCTCGTCAACCTCGACCGTGACTTCAACTTGAACGAGATCGGCGTGGAGGTCGGTCGTACGGATTTCCCGGGGCTCGGGTGCCCGCCCCAGGTGATGACCAACAGCCCGCCCGGTTGCTGGGTTTGGACCAACACCGAGGCTGACGGCACGGTCCCGATCCAGTCGAACAACTGCCTCGGCCTAACCTCGAACGACAGCATCGACGGGCCCGCCTTGGTCGGAAAGACCGAGAGTACGCTACCGCTGTGGACCGAAGGCGCGACCCGCACGTGCGGCCAAGACGGCGGTCGTCTCTACTGCTTCGAGCAGATCGACCAAGACCCCGACCCCTTCTTCCCCTGATCGAAGCGCCCTACTCCTCGTCGGGCTCGTCGGGCGCCTCTGGGGCTGGTTCGGGCTTGGGCTTCGACGGTCGTTCGGCTTCGCCGTACTCGTCGACGAGCTTCTTCTCGAGCTTGTCGAGGAGCATGCGTTCGATGTAGCTCGGCATGGCGGGGATCTGGATGGCGACACGCACCGCATCCCGCCCGCGGTCCTTGATGCGAATCAGTTCGATGCTCCCAGGGTAGCTGCGCCCGTCGTCCTTGTAGTCGAACAGGAGGTAGCCGATCCCCTCGTCGCGGTCGCGGATTGGATAGCCCTGGTCGACTCGGATCAACCGTACCGCCGCCCGCCACACCTGCTCGTAGCGGTGCAGATAGTCGTCGCTCTTCTTGGCTTGCCCGACGGCTGGCCAACAGAGCGAGGCCGCGACGAGAATGAGGGCCCAAGGCTTCACAGGCCCGACGCTACCGAAGCCAGGGCAGACGACCAAGAAACGGACGAATCCGCTCAGCCGTGTTCGCGGACCGCGTCGTTGATGAGCGGCAGAAGGTGGTCTCGAGTGTTGAGCGAGGGGTCGTCGAGCACGCGTTCGAGCAGGCTTCGAAGGACCTGGCCTACGATCGGCCCGGCCCGGCCGTCGAGCGCTTCGATCACGTCGTGCCCATTCACGGCCAAGTCGCTCGTGGTGAGCGCGCTGCCTCGCGCGACCTCCTCGTCGATGCGCCCCCGAAGCTCGTCCAGGGCTGCCAGTTCCTCGGTGACGTCCCGGCCCTTGCCGAGGGCGTCGGCGTGCCCGAGGCGCAACAAGGCGTCGACTCGGTCGCGGCCGACCCGCTTGATGAAGCGGCGCACGGCGGCGTCGGACCAATCGGGCGCGTAGCAAATCAGGTGGTGGCGGACGAGCGCCACGATCGTCTCGCGCTCTTCGTTCGAGAACTTGTAGGCGCGCAGCCAGTTGTCGGCCATGTCAGCGCCCAGGCGTTCGTGGTTGTAAAACGTCCAGTCGCCGGTCTTGTCGGAGTGGGCCCGCGTTCGCGGTTTCGCGACATCGTGCAGGAGCGCCGCCACGCGCTCGACGGGGCCGCCTGTTGATTCGTCGAGCACGCGCATCGTGTGGTTCCACACGTCGAAGGCGTGCCACTTGTTCTGCTCGCAGCCCACCTGTTCGAGGAGCGCGGGGTATGTCACCTCGAGGATGCCGGTGCGGCGCATCACTTCGAAGGCCCGCGAAGGTGCATTCGCCTTCATGGTCTTGATCCACTCTTCGCGCACCCGCTCGGGGCTGACCTTCCGAAAGGTATCGAGTGCTCCCCGGAACGCGGCTTCGGTCTCCGATTCGAGCTCGAACTCGAGGGTGGCCACGAACCGAGCGCCCCGCAGGATTCGGAGGCCGTCTTCTTGAAAGCGCTCGTTGGGGGCCCCGACTGCCCTGAGCCGTTTGGCCTTCATGTCGGCAAGCCCGCCGAACGGGTCGACGACCCGGTCTTCGACGGGATCGTACGCAATGGCGTTGACCGTGAAGTCCCGGCGCGCGAGGTCTCGGTCGATGTCGCTGACGAACACGACGTCGTCAGGCCGGCGCCCGTCGCTGTAGGCTCCCTCGCCGCGAAGGGTGGTGACCTCGTAGCCCTGCCCCTTCCAAAGGACGGTGACCGTCCCGTGCGCGATCCCCGTTGGGATCACCCGTTTGAACGTTTGCTGTACTTTATCGGGCCGCGCCGACGTCGCGATATCCCAGTCGTTGGCCTGCTTCCCGAGCAACGTGTCCCGGACGCAGCCCCCGACCACCCACGCGCGCTCCCCCGCATCGCGGAGCTCTTGGCAGATCTCGAGCACCGGACGCGTGATTTGGGGTCCGAGAATGCGGCTTGGCACGCTGCTTCGATAACCTTAGGGTCCTCGAAGTGCAAACTTGCGCTGGTCGTTAGCGGTCTCGAACGGATTACGATGTCCGGTGTGACGTTGTCGCTGCGCCCAATGTTCTGCCGTCCTAGCGCGACCCCCACTCCCGAGTACCGAACACTGCCTTCTTCGAAGGGGAAGGTGTGAGGAAGTCTCAATGAGTCGCAGTCTCGTTTCGTGTTCTCTGTTGTTCTTCGCGTGTCTTCTCGCGACGCCCGGGCAGGCGCGGGCGCAGTCAACCAAACTCAATGCAACCCATTTGCCCCCCCAACCGCCGGTGCTTTCCTCTTCGACGCCAGTGCTGAGTCCGTCTCAGGACGCGGAGTTGGCCCGCGAGCAGAAGCGCTTGACCATCTTGGGATCAGTGTTCGTTTCAGTTGGGGTGGGTACCGCTGTCGCTACCCCGTTTGCTGCCAACGCCGTCGGCGGCGACAACCCCGCGGCTGCTGGGCTTCTAGGCGGCGTGATGGGGATCTCCGCCTTTGTCTTCTTCTCAGCGGGGACAGTGCTACTGGTGCGGCGGCGCAGAATCAAACAGCTACGAGCGCTGACGCGGGAACGTTGGCATCGGCCAGGAATGTCGTTCGGCCCGGGACATGTCGCTTTTCGAAGCTATTTCTAGCTGGCG